>SFIL01000006.1 GCA_004556205.1 Clostridiales bacterium
CTCGGGCTACGCCCTCCCTCCGTCAGCAAAACCGCCTTCCTAATCTCGCAACTCTTTCGCGTTTTTCCAGTCTCACATCATTGACAAATGAACATTTTCAAAAAGAAAACGCCCGAATTGCGGGCGTTTTCGGTTCTCACGCTGATTAAATCGCGAGAGCGGACAGCAAAAGAACCGCCGCCCGCCGCGGTCTATTGCAGCAGTGTTTTCTCAGCTCTCCGTGATCTCCAGCACTTCCATCGGGCAGGCTTTGGCACAGATGCCGCAGGCGATGCACTTGGAAGCATTGGGCATTTCCGGCTCGAAGACCAACACGCCGAATGGGCAGGCTTCCTTGCACTTGCCGCAGGCAACGCAGAGCTTCTTGTTGATCATGTACACGCCCGTCTTGGGGTTCTGCACAATCGCGCCGTGCTCGCAGGTTCTTGCGCACTTGCCGCACTGGACGCAGGTCATCGGACGCACCTTGCCGTTACGCTGTACAATCTTGATACAGGACTTGTCGGGATGGAATTCCTTATAAAACGCGTTAGAGCAGGCGCGGACGCATTCGAGACACGCCATGCACTGCACGTCTTTTTTTACGGTAAGTTTTTTCATTTCGCTTCCCCTTTGTTGTTTTTGTATGATCTATTATACAATCGCTTTCGCGATAAATCAATCCGAAACGACTGATTTCTTAAAAAAAGATAATCCGCGTATTTTTTTCACGGCGGCGCAAATACTACGAGCGCAAACAAAAACACAGGAGGATGAATATGAAACGCTTTCTCGCATTGATGATGGCTTTGACGCTGCTTTGCCTGCCTCTGACGGGCTGCACTAAGAACGGCAATGTTTCCGACAACCCCAACGGCTCGATCAGCAGCAATCCCAACGACCGTCAGACCGACGCTGCCTCGGATCTGATGCCCAGCACGAGCAGCCGCAACGACCTTGAAAACAACAACGGAGTCTCGGGCAGCACGGAGCCTTCCGAAAACACGAACAATTCGAACGGCAACGGCATGAATGGGACAAACGGAAACGGTACAAACGAGAACGGAACGAACGAGAACGGAACGAACGGTACAAACGGCACGGATAATACCGAAGGTACCGTTGGTGCGCCGCAGAGCAGAGGCATCCGCAGATTTTGATTTTCGCACCAAAAGCAGGGCGAGGGAGTGTCCCCCGCCCTGCGCCGTTTTTCCGTTACATCGGGATCAGCAGCAGCGTATTCTCCGGCACAGTCTCGCCCGTCAGATCATTTGCCTCCTTGATCGCACGCACCGAGGTGCGGCAATCCTTTGCAATCTGCCAAATCTCCTCATCACTGTCGGTGCGCCGCAGAATCAACGCCGGCTTGCGTGCGGACTCCTGCTGCAAGGGGCTGATCTCGCCGCCGCAGACCGCCCGCAGCGGATGCACGGCGCTCGACTCGACCGTGATGCTTACCGGCGTGCGCAGGGAGATGCCGCCGCTGCCCGCCGCGCAGAACAGCTCGCCGCCCGTCACCTCCGTCACGGCGCAGGAGGCGTTCTCCGAAAGCTCCGTCTCAAATTGCACGTTCGGGCGCAGCGTTTTGCCGCGCAGCGCACCCTCGGCGTCATAGTATAGGACATTGCAGTTCAGCGGCAGCTCGATCCGTGCCTTATCGCCCATACGCTGTTTGCCCGCCTCATCCGGATACATCCATGCGTCTACCACGCTGCCCGCAGGCTCGCTGCTCTCCGTAATTGCCGTCTCGCGGAGGTTCTGGCGGTCGAGAATGCCGCTTACCTTCCATTCGTCAAACTGCGGTGCCAACTCCGCATCGGTACAGAAGGCGTCAATAATGATATTCAGCTTCTGCTGCCCCTCCGCAACGCACTGCGCCAAAAGATTCGCGCTGATCAGCAGGCGTCGGCTGTCCACCTGCGCGTCCGGCTCCGTCTCGACGGAGGTCAGGGAGAGAATCGTTTGCAGATCACTGTCGTCCAACTCCCGTTCCAGCTCCGCATACTGCGAAAACGGTACGCTCCATTCGTGCGCGTGCAGTCCCTCGTCATCGCCCTCATACAGTGCATGAACGAGCAGATCGCCCTTAAATACCGCCTTGCTCCCGACGACCCGCTGCTCCTGTAATTGTATGCGGTACAAGCATTTGAGCAAGCGTGAGATCGCGGGCTTCCCGTTTGGAAGCTCCAGCTCCTCATTCAGCCCGAAGCTCCGCTCCCCCAAGCCAAGCGGCATTTGCAGCGGCAGCTCGATGCGCCGAAGCTGCAGATTTTCCGCAGGCTCCGCAATATCATAGCACGTGTGCTTCTGCGGCGCGTAGACGCAGAGCGTGCAGGAGATGCCGACGCGCACGAGCAGCTTGCGCGAATTGAGCGGACGGGCGTCTACGCTGCGCAGTGCGCAGCGGCATTGCAGCGTGCAATTCTCCTGTTCGGCGGAAAAGTCTCGCCGCACGGAAAACGGGATCTGCGCCTGCACGCACTCGACCTCGCCCTGCTCGCTGACAAACAGCACACCCGCCTGCACAATGCCCGCGACCGAAGCGCTGCCCGCCGTGCATTCCTCCGAACGGACGAGCAGCGTGCCGAAAGCATCGACCACGCGGTCGGCATCGGGATAGCTGTCGGGGATAATTACATCGGCAGTCTGCTCCTGCGAGACAGTCTCGCAGAGGATCCTGCTCAGATATTCCAGTTGACTGTCCTGAAACACAAGCTCCATTGTCCTCACTCCTTCTTCGTTCTACGAATATATACGCACCGTAGGACAACTTTATGCCGTTTTTCTTTGTCTCCTTTCACTTCCCCTCTTCCCTTTCTGCACTGTCAGAGATATAATATAGGAAGAATTTCTCTGACAGACGGAGGGTGCACAATATGCTTTGGATGCTCATGGCAATCCTCTCGGCGGTATTCGCCGGAATTACTTCAATTCTTGCAAAATGCGGTATTCGGAAAACCGATTCCGACGTTGCGACGGCGCTCAGGACGGTGGTCGTGCTGTTCTTCTCATGGTCGATGGTTTTTGTCACCGGCTCGGCAGGCGGGCTTTCGGAGATCGACGGAAAATCGCTCGTCTTCCTGCTTCTCTCGGGCGCGGCGACGGGCGCATCGTGGCTGTGCTATTTCAAGGCGCTTTCCCTCGGAGACGTCAATAAGGTCGTCCCTATCGACAAATCGAGCACGGTGCTCTCCGTTCTGCTCGCAATCGTCCTGTTTCACGAGACGGAGCATTTGGCAGTCAAGCTCGTCGGCACTGCCTTGCTCGGCGTCGGCATTTTTCTGATGGTAGAACGAAAGCAGACGGCGCAGAGCGCGCCGATGCGGAAATGGCTGCCCTACGCCGTCCTCTCCGCCGTTTTCGCGGCGTTGACCTCGATCCTTGCGAAAATCGGCATCACGAACGTCGAATCCAATCTCGCCACGGCGATCCGCACGGGCGTCGTCCTTGTGATGTCCTTTGTCATCGTACTCGTCAAGGGAAAACAGACGCAGCTCAAAGCTGTTGACCGCAAAGAGGCGGTCTTCATCGCCCTGTCTGGACTTGCCACGGGCGCGTCGTGGCTGTGTTACTACTATGCCATACAGAACGGCGTCGTCAGCGTCGTCGTTCCGATTGACAAGCTGAGCATTCTCGTCACCGTGCTTCTGTCCTACTTTATTTTTAAGGAAAAGCTCAGCAAAAAGTCGCTCCTTGGTCTGTGTCTGATGCTCACGGGAACGCTGGCAATGGCAATTTGGGCATGAAGGTCGGATCAGATTCGTCACTTCGACGGGAAGATGGATTTTTTACGTCAATACGTCGTATAAAATTGCCTCTATTTTTCGGGTCAATTGTGCCGGATCCGAACTTTTTCGACCGAATCATCTCTGTTTTAGTTTACATAATCAATTATTATTGTGTTTTACACCATTATGGAAACCCGAAAACGTACAGTGTATTCATTCGTTTATACAGCGTTTTCACGGGTCAAATTACTGGGTGCTGTGAAAAAATCGCACGTGTTGCAAGAGTTTTGCACATTATGCACAGGTTTTTGCACAGGCACCCTGTTAAAGAATATTCCGTATTCTCTGCATTTTAGGTTAACATAATTTACAGCACTCAGTTTTGGACGAATTGTGCAATTTCCTCATGGGAAAACGCGGGGTGCAGGGCGAAGTTAATCGCATCCGCGAGGACGCTGCCGAGCCACGCAATCTGTGCGTCAATATCGCGGGGCGTGACGATTAAGCGTTCATCCGCGCTTTCGCAGAGGGCAGACGCGTCCACCACGGTCGGGACGCCCAAGCAGAGCACGGGCACGCCGAGCGTCTCCTCGGAGAACGCCGCCCGACGGTTTCCAACGCCTGAGCCGGGCACGATTCCCGTATCCGAAAGCTGCACGGTGCGGCAAAGGCGCTCCATGCTCCCCGCCGCAAGTGCGTCGATAGCAATGACAAGCGCCGGCTTGACATGACTGACCGCGCCGCGCACAATCTCCAGCGTCTCGATGCCCGTCGTCGCAAGCACGCCGGGTGTGACGGCGCTCACCTCGCGGCAGTCGCCGAACTGCGCGGGCAGATTAGCGATCAGGTGGCGCGTCAGGAACAACCGCTCCGCGACGCGCGGGCCGAGCGCGTCGGGCGTGACGGCACGGTTACCCAGCCCCACGACCAAAACGCCGCCCTCTCTGCCCGCAAGCAGCGCCGTCAGCTCCTTTGCAACCGCTTGCGCCGGACGCAGCCGGTCGCGATCGAAACGCGGCAGCTCGACCGTCACATACCGCCCGACCGGCTTGCCGAGTGCCGCCTGTCCCTGCTCGTCCAAAATGTCCACCTGCGTAACGGAAAGCCCTTCGCTCTCCCGCTCGCGCGCCTTTACGCCCGAAAGCTCCGTCGTATCCCCTGCCGATTTTTCCCAAAGTGCCTTCGCCTCCAGCGCCAAATCTGTTCGAATCGCCGTAAAAACCGCCTCCTTTTTCTCTTAGCTTTCCTCGAAGACAAAAATATTTGCAAAATTTCGAAAAAAACTATTGATTTTATGGACTTCCCCCGCTATAATGTATTTCTGCATGAAGAAAAAACACACGGTTTTTGGATAAACGCCGTAAGAGGGAGGTGCAACCATGCCCAACATCAAGTCCGCAAAGAAGAGAGTTTCTCTTTCCCGCGAAGCCAACGAGAAGAACAAGATGGCAAAGTCCGCACTCAAGACCACCATCAAGAAGTTCGACGCTGCTGTCGCTTCCGGCGATAAGGCACAGGCAGGTGCTGCTTACACCGCAGCCGTCGTCGCTGTTGACAAGGCCGTGAACAAGGGAATCCTTCACAAGAACAACGCCGCCCGCAAGAAGAGCAGCATGACGCTGAAAATCAACGCGATGGCGTAAGCAAAACGGATTATTCCGCCTGATGGGTCACCATCAGGCTTTTGCTTTATTACGCCCCATGCAGAACGTGGACATTTCCCCTCTGCTTGCAGGCACTTTATCATTCACACAATCCCCAATCGGAAAGGAGCAGTGCATATGGCGCAGACGGATTCCATTCGGACGCTTCCCCGCATCGGGCCGAAGCGGGCGGAGCTGTTCGCGCGGCTCGGTATCGAAACGCTCGGCGACCTGCTGCACTTTTATCCCCGCGCCTATGAGGATCGGACGCAGCTTCTGCCGATCGCGTCGTTGGAGGTCGATCAGCCCGCTTGCTTTATCGCCTCCGTCGTGACGACGCCGCAGACGCACCGTATTCCCAAGCCCGGGCAGCGCGCCTTAGAGGTCACAAAGCTCACCGTGGCAGACCATACGGGGCGGCTCCATCTGACCTTTTTCAACGCCGCTTATTCCGCAGGAAAACTGGAGCGCGGCGAAACCTACTGCTTTTACGGCACGCTGACAGGCGATTATCTCGGCTACGCAATGACGAATCCCCTCTTTGAGCCGCTCGACGCGACAGGCAGCATCACGCGCTGCATCATGCCGATCTACCCGCTGACCGCAGGGCTGAATAATAAGGCGATCCAACAGGCGGTTTTCGCCGCTTTTGCGCACTGCACGCCGACGGAGACACTGCCCGAAGCAGTTCGGGAGGAATACGGTCTGTGTGACGCCGTCTCCGCTCTGCACGAAATCCACCTTCCCTCCTCCGCCGAGGCGCTGGATGAGGCACGCCGTCGGCTGATTTTTGAAGAATTTTATACCTTTTCCGTCGCCCTCGCTCTTATAAGAGCAAGGCGCGGCGTCCGTGCCGTACCGCCGTATGAGACGGACGGGATGGAGGAGTTCTACGGTGCGCTCTCCTTCTTTCTGACAAATGCACAAAAGCGTGCAATCGAAGAAATTCTATCCGATTTCCGCTCAGGCAAGCCGATGAGCCGTCTCGTGCAGGGAGACGTCGGCTGCGGCAAGACGATGGTCGCGGCGGCGGCGGCGTTCTGCGCCGCGAAGAATCACAGGCAGACCGCTCTGATGGCGCCGACGGAGATCCTTGCCAAGCAGCATTTCGACCGACTCGCGCCGCTGTTTGACGGGTGCGGCATCCGTTGCACGCTGTTGACCGGCTCGATGACGCCGCAGCAAAAGCTCGTCCGCAGAAAAGAGATCGCGGAGGGGCGGTACGATCTTGTCATCGGCACACACGCGCTGCTGACCGAGGCAACGACCTTTCAAAATCTCGGGCTGGTCATTGCCGATGAGCAGCACCGCTTCGGCGTTGCACAGCGCGCCGCCCTGCTGTCCAAGGGCGAGCAGCCGCACCTGCTCATTATGTCCGCCACGCCGATTCCGCGCACGTTAGCGCTCATCCTCTACGGCGATTTGGACGTGTCTGTCATCGACGAGCTGCCCCCGGGCAGGCAAACGGTGGACACCTTCCTTGTGGACGAACGGTACCGCAAACGGCTGAACGACTTTATCCGCAAGCAGGCGGAGGAGCAGCATCAGACCTTTATCGTCTGCCCTGCAATTGAGGAGAGCGAGACGGAATCGCTCAAATCCGCAGAGCAGTGGGCGCGGACGCTGAAGGACTATGTGTTCCCGAATCTCCGCGTCGCGCTGCTGCACGGCAAAATGAAGGGCGCGGAAAAGGAGCAGATCATGTCTGCCTTTGCCGCGCATAAATATGACATTCTCGTTTCCACGACGGTCATTGAGGTCGGTGTAGATGTGCCGAATGCAACGCTGATGGTCGTGGAAAACGCCGACCGCTTCGGGCTTTCGCAGCTTCATCAGCTTCGCGGGCGCATCGGGCGCGGTGAGGCAAAATCCTACTGCATTCTTGTCTCCGACAACAAAAATGAGGAAACCCGCGCCCGTCTGAAGGCGCTGTGCGCGACGAACGACGGCTTCCGCATCGCGGAGGAGGACTTGAAGCTGCGCGGTCCCGGCGATTTCTTCGGCAGCCGGCAGCACGGTCTGCCCGCCTTCCGTATCGGCAATTTAGCGCAGAATATGACAGTCCTCGAGCAGGCGCAGGAGGCAGCAAAGCGCACCGTCGCAGAGGGAGCGCTTCCCCCGAATCTGAAGGAATCCGTCAACGTGCTGCTGCAAAACGGTGAATTCGCCCTGAATTAGAAAACCACCGAACAAATCAGCGGTTCTTTTGCCGACCGATCTTGCGGATTTATTCAGAGGTCCCTTGGAAATTGAATGTGCGCTGCTGCGCCGTGACGACGGAATAGATTCTCGGCCTGTCCGACCGAAAAGAGCCGTGAATTTTGGCGCATTTTGCACAGTTTTGACGGTTTTTACCATATGTTTTTTATTTGGAACTCAGAATATCGAAAAATATGATTGTATATTCGGATAAAATATAGTAAAATAGTTTAGATATAAGGAGCCTCTGAACAAATCGGCAGCGGTGCGCAGCGGATCTGTTGGCACAACTTATCGGTTTGAGAACCTTGAAATACACAAAGTATTCCTGCGCTTTTCAAGCCTCAGTTTGCAGCAAAATCTCTCGCCGACCGTTCTTACGGATTTATTCAGAGCTTCCATAAAAAACAATGGAGGCATATCGGATATGAAGAAACCGATTGTTTTGGTAATTATGGACGGCGTCGGCAAGGGTGACGGCGGCAGCGGCGACGCGGTCGCGGTGGCAAAGACGCCTACGCTCGACCGCCTGTTTGCAACCTGTCCTTACACTTGGCTGAAAGCCCACGGCACGGCAGTCGGTCTGCCCTCGGACGATGACATGGGCAACTCCGAGGTCGGTCACAACGCGCTCGGTTGCGGTCAGGTCTATTCGCAGGGCGCGAAGCTCGTCGGCGAATCCATTGAAAACGGCACGCTCTTCGCCTCGGCAACATGGAAGGACTTGGTCGCCAACTGCGTAGAAAACGGCAAGGCGTTCCACTTCCTCGGGCTGCTCTCCGACGGCAATGTCCACTCCAACATCAGCCACCTCATCGCCCTGCTGCGCCATGCGCACGCCGAGGGTGTCAAGAAGGTCTACTGCCACATCCTGCTCGACGGCCGCGATGTCCCCGCGACGAGCGCACTCGAGTATGTCGCGCAGCTGGAAGCTGTCCTCGCGGAGCTGCGCACGGACGGCTGCGACTACCGCATTGCCTCCGGCGGCGGCAGAATGCAGATCACGATGGATCGCTATGAGGCCAATTGGAAGATGGTCGAGTACGGCTGGAACACCCACGTTCGCGGCATCGGCAGGCAGTTCCCCTCGGCAAAGGAAGCCATCGAGACCTACCGCGCCGAGCTTGGCTGCATCGACCAGGACCTTCCTGCCTTCGTCATTGCGGAAAACGGCGAACCCGTCGCGAAGATTGCCAACGGAGACAGCGTAGTGCTTTACAACTTCCGCGGCGACCGCGCGCAGGAGATCTCCCTTGCCTTTGACCGCAAGGACTTTGACAAATTCGACCGCGGCGACTACACCGGCGTGAAGTTCGCCGGAATGCTCGAATACGACGGCGACCTCAAGATTCCCGAGCATTACCTCGTACAGCCGCCCGTCATTAAGAACACGCTCACGGAGCTGCTGTGCGACAACAATATCCGCGAGTACGCCGTCTCCGAAACGCAGAAGTACGGTCATGTCACCTATTTCTGGAACGGCAACCGCTCCGGCAAGGTCTGCGAGGCGCTGGAGACTTATGAGGAGATTCCCTCCGATGTCATCCCCTTCGAGCAGGCACCTGCCATGAAGTCCAAGGAGATCACCGATCGTCTGATCGCGGCGATGGAGTCGAAGCAGTATGAATTTCTGCGCTGCAACTTCCCGAACGGCGACATGGTCGGTCACACCGGCGTGATGGAAGCCGTCATCACGGCAATGGAGTGCGTGGACGCAAGCGTCAAGCGCATTTTGGACGCCGCCGACCGCCTCGGCTATACCGTTCTCATCACCGCCGACCACGGCAACGCCGACCAAATGACCGAGACAAAGAAGGGTAAGACCTCCGTCCGCACCGCCCACAGTCTCAACCCCGTTCCCTTTATCATTTACGACCCCGACAATAAGCACACCATCAAGGAAGGTCACTACGGGCTTGCCAACGTCGCGCCGACCGTGGCGACGCTGTTGGGTCTGACCGCACCCGCCTGCTGGGAAGCCAGCATGATTTAAGGAGGCTGTTTTATGATCCGTCGTGAAAATGAACTTGGCAGCATTGCCGTCAGCAACTCCGTTTATACCAAGATCGCAGGCAACGCCGCAACCAATTGCTTCGGCGTCAAGGGTATGGCGATCCGCTCCGTATCGGACGGACTGGTTCATCTTCTGCGCCGCGAGTCCATGGCAAAGGGCGTCCTTGTCACTCCGAACGAAGACGGGACGATCTCCATCGACCTGCACATCATGATCGACCAAGGCGTGAATATCCCCGCGCTCGGGCAGTCCATCGTCTCCGAGGTGCGCTATATGGTTTCCAAGCAGACCGATACCGAAGTAAAGGACGTCAATGTCATCATTGACTCCATGATGCTGGACTGAGAGGCGGGTGAACACATTGAATCATACCATCAACGGCAGTGCGCTGCAAAAAATGCTGATCGGCGCATCTGCCGCGATCGAGCTGCACAAACAGCAGATCAACGAACTGAATGTCTTTCCCGTACCTGACGGCGACACGGGTACCAATATGGGCATGACCCTCTCTTCGGCTGCTACCGAGCTGCGCAAGCTGAGCAATCCTACACTGACAAAGGTCGCCGACACCGCCGCCTCCGCTATGCTACGCGGCGCGAGAGGCAACTCGGGCGTCATTCTGTCCCTTCTGTTTCGCGGCATTTCCAAGAGCCTCAAGGGTATGGAGGAATGCGACGGCGCACAGCTCGCCGCCGCATTGACTGCAGGCGTAGAAGCAGCTTACAAGGCAGTTATGAAGCCCGCCGAGGGCACGATCTTGACCGTCGCCCGCGTCTCCGCCGCCGATGCCCTCGCTCTCTCGGAGAGCGAGACCGGCTTTGAGGTGGTTTTGGAGGCGGCAGCGCAAAGCGCTTCAGCAGCGCTTGCGGAAACCGTGCACCAGAACCCCGTGCTGGAAAAGGCGGGCGTCGTCGATGCCGGCGGCAAGGGTTGGGTCTATGTGCTCGAGACGATGCTTGCCGTCCTGCGCGGTGCGGAAATCGCAGAACCTGCGCAGGGTGCACCCGTCAAGGAGCAGGCGGATTTTACAGACTTCGACACTGAGGAGATTACCTTCGCCTTTGACACGGTTTTTATCGTCCGCAAGGCGTCAGAGGACGTATGCTTAGACCCGTTGCGCGCCTATCTTGACACGATCGGTGACAGCATCGTTATCGGCGAGGACGATGAGGCGTTTAAGGTCCACGTCCATACGAACATTCCCGGCGACGCGCTCACCGAAGCGCAGAAATACGGCACGTTGGAGCTTGCCAAGATTGAAAATATGCAGATGCAGCACGACGATCTTGCCGCAGGCAGAGCCGCCCGCAGCACGGACGATCTCGAACAAATCGAGCAGGAGCTGGAGCAGCAGAAGGAAGTCATCGCCGCGCCGGAAAAGCAGTACGGCATGGTTGCCGTCTGCGCGGGCAAGGGACTGGCAAACGTGTTTCGCGAGCTGGGCGCGGACAACATCATCGAGGGCGGTCAGACCATGAACCCCTCGACGCAGGATATTTTGGAGAAGATCAACGCCACGCCTGCCGAGGTCGTGTACGTCTTCCCGAACAACAAAAACATCATCATGGCTGCCGAGCAGACCATTCCGCTGACGGAGAAAAAGGTCATTGTCATTCCGTCGAAGACCGTTCCGCAGGGCATCTCCGCCATGCTGCTGTTTGACCCCGATGCGGACGAGCAGGCAAATACCGAGGCAATGACCGATGCGTTGTCGAGCGTTACGACCATGCAGATCACCTATGCCGCGCGCGATTCCGACTTTGACGGACATGACATTCACGCGGGCGAATATCTGGCGCTCTACGGCAGCGCCCTCTTTGGGAACGATTCCGATTTGGACAAGCTCCTGCGCGGACTCGCCGAAAAGGTTCACGATGAGGGCAGTGAGTTTGTTACCATTTACTACGGCGCGGATATTGCCGCAGAGCAGGCGCAGACCGCAGCCGCAATCTTTGCGGAGGTCTGTCCCGAGGTCGAGGTTAACGTTATCGACGGCGGTCAGCCTGTCTATTACTACCTCATTTCCGCAGAATAACCGCAGATACAAGGGCGGCTGTCTTGCCGCCCGCAAATCAAAAACACAAAGGAGTGACCGCTATGCGCCCTGTGATCGTAACCGATGTTCGTTACCGCACGGCGTTAGCGGTCATTCGTCCGTTAGCGCGGGCTGGATATCCCATCTGCGCGGTACAGACCGTCGCCGAGAGTCCCCGCGCTCCCGCCGCCTTCTCCTCGCGCTATGTGCGCAAGGCGGTATTGCTCGACGGCTCCGTCCGAGATGCGGACTATGCAGACCGCCTTTTCACGCTCTGCCGGCGCGTGGCAGACGAGGGAGAGCGCCCCGTTTTGTTCCCGATCGGAGCGGATACGCTGGCGATGCTGTCGAAAAATGCCGAGCGTTTCCGCGCAGTCTGCGATTTTCTCGTCGCCCCGCCCGAGACGCTGGACGCCGCAAACGACAAGCGCATTGTCGCTGAGACTGCAGCGTCGCTCGGCATCTCCGTGCCGCGCGAATACGCCGACGCGGACACTCTCCCTCCCCTGCCCGTCATTCTCAAGCCCCGCTGTGGAGAAAAGCTCGGACTGCACGCTGAGCAGCGCTATCAGGCGGCGTACACCGAGGAGGAATACCGCGCCGCCCTGCAAAAAATGCGCACCTATGACCCACAGCCCATCGTGCAGGAGCTTTTAGCGGGCGACGGCGCGGGCGTCTGTGTTGTGATGGATGCGCACCACGCACCGATTTCCGTCATCTGTCACCGCCGCGTCCGCGAATACCCGATCACGGGCGGACCGTCCGCCTGCTGTGTCAGCTTTTATGACGAAGCGCTCGTTGCTTCTGCTGTGCGGCTGCTGCAGGCGCTGAATTTTGTCGGGATCGCAATGGTAGAATTCAAGGACGGACGCGTTCTCGAGATCAACCCGCGCATTTGGGGCAGCTTCCCGCTGACGGACGCCTGCGGAAGCCGCTTTGCGGAAAACTACGTCCGCGCCGCGTGCGGCGAGGCGTTTGCCGCGCCGGACTGCGCTTACCGTCGCGGCAAAAAAATGCGTTTCGTGCTCAACGACACGCTTGCGACGCTTTCTTATCTGCGGCACGGCAAAATGAAAACCGCCCTCGGCGGCTTTCTTGACATTTTCCGCGCCAAGGAGGCGCTGTTTTGTTTTGCGGATCAGAAGCCCTTTTGGCGTTATCTGTATCTGACCCTGCGCGGGAAGGGAGGCGCCGCATGAAATACCGTTTGGATTTACATTTGCATACGGAAAATTCACCCGACAGCCGTTTGACGCTTACGCAGGCGGTCGCGGCAGCGAAGCGGCGCGGCATTGACGCGCTTGCCGTGTCCGACCACAACCGCTGTCCCGACGCGGCGGTCTTTGCGCGCCCCTTGCGGGACGGCGTTTTGCTGATCCCGTCTGTGGAATACTCCACGGAGCTCGGACATCTGCTCGGCATATTTTTGCAAGAGCCGTGCCACGTTGCGGGCGAGGAAAGCGGACGCGTGCGTTTTCGGGATGCCGCCGAGTCTATCCATGCCGCAGGAGGTCTGTGCATCTTGGCACATCCCTTCGAATTAACCCGTTACAAGGAAACAGAAATTGCCGCGCAAATCCACGCAAACGCACAGTATTTAGACGGCATTGAGGTTTTCAACCGCCGCGCAACCAAAAAGCGCAAAAACGCCAATGCGCTTGCCGCCGCCGCGTGCGAAGGCACAGCCTTTTTGCGCACGGCGGGAAGCGACGCGCACACAAAGCGTGAGGTCGGCGGCGCAAGCATTACCGTCGAAGCGGACGCGTTGACGCTTTCCGCTCTGCGCGAGGCGCTGTTCTCTCCGCTCGAATTTTCCTGCGGCAAATGCAGACAGCTTGCCATTGCACACAGTCAGTTTATTCGCCTGCGCAAAACACATGCCTGCCCAAAGGCGTACTGCCGTTGGCTGCTTTTTGCCGCCGTCTGCCTGCTTCGCAGTGTGAAAGGAGTTTTCCAATGAGTACCTTTGTCCGCATCGGTAAAAAAGTAAAGAAATTTGCAAAAGCCGTTCTGCTGCCCGCGCCGAAATGCAGCGTGACCTATTGCCGCCGCATTGAGCGCGTCAAGACAAGCGCGCGTGTATGCGCCATGACCTTTGACGACGGGCCGATGAACCTGCCCGCCGTGCCCGACGGCTTTGAGGGGAAGGCGCTGACCGATGTGCTGCTGGATACGCTCGCGGAGTTCGGCGCAAAGGGCACGTTTGACGTCATCGGCTGCACCGCCGAAAACTATCCCGACTCCTGCGGTCATGCGGGAACGCCCTCGTGGGGCGGCGTCGCCTACGATCACTACCCCTCCTTCGGCACGGACATGAAGGGCGGCGCGGTCAACTGTCCGCAGCTTATTGAGCGTATCATCCGCGAGGGGCATCAGATCACCAACCACGGCTACCGTCACATTCTGTTCGGCAAAAAGCCCTATGTCTACGGCAACCGCCGCACCCTCGGCTCGCTGGACGCGGTCGTGGACGATCTGACACAGCTCGACCGTCTCCTGCGCGCACAGTACGGCTATCAGATGACGATGAGCCGCCCGCCGCACTATGTCGATCGCATCGACAAGCGTTTCACCTCCTATGACGCTTACGAGCAGATGAATTATCTCTACCTCGCCGCCTCATTCGACGGTGCCGGTTGGCTGCCGTCAAAGCACGAAGACCCCGTACAGGCAGAGATCGACGAGATGGTGCTGCCACTGCAAAGGAAATTAGAGGAGGATCCCGACTTTTTCTGTGGGCAGATCATTTTTCAAAAGGACGGCTATAATATGGCGCTCCGTACGCCCGTGGCGACGGGTCTGCGCAGGCAGTTGGAGCTTTTGGACAGGGCGGGCTACCGCATTGTAACGGTGCAGGAGCTGTTAAAGTACTCGCCCTTTACCGACGTCGGCGAGGACGACCCTGATTTTGCGACGTTCTGCCGCCTGATTGAAACGCACGCGATTGCGTATTCCGACAACACCCTGCAGCCGGACAAGCCCATGACCTGCGGTGAGCTTGCAATGCTCCTCGCACCGCGTGAGGAAGCGGTCAAGCGCCGCATTGCGGCGCTGCGGGCGGGCGACAAGGCGTTTTCTTCGCGTTACAGCGGTGCGATGGACTGGTGCAAGCAGGAGCATCTCCTTCCGCAAAACGCACGGGCAGACGCCGCCTTAAACGCTGAGCTGCTGAAAAACGCCTCCGCGCTCTTTGCGGAAACACCCACAAGCTTCACCCGCCGCGCCGTCTTGTGCGCCTATCGCGGTTAAACTATAAAATCTCCCCGCTGCACAAAACACTGTGCAGCGGGGAGATTTTATTTCTAAGGAAGCTTTGAATGAATCCACTGCGCGCCGCAGATTTGTTCAGAAATTCCCGAATCAGATTTGGCTTTCTACAAATGCCGTCACCTGTCCGACAGTTTCCAGCTCGCTCAAGTCGTCATCTGTCCATTCGATTCCGTATTCCTGCTCCAGCATCAGCATCAGATCAGCCAAATCGGACGCCTCCGCTTCTAAATCCTGCAAAATCACGGTTTCTGCCGTAATACGCTTTTCGTCGCAGCCGAGCTGCTCTGCCAAAAAGCTGCGGATCGTCTCAAAAATCACGGATACACCTCCCATCGTTTTGATGACCCTATCAGTATAGCGTCAGGTCGTGGGAAATGCAATAGGAATTCTTATTTTTTCCGCATACCGAGCCGCGCGAGCAATATGAATGAATCAGCCCGCCAAAATCTCCGCCTTCAGCACACCGTCTATCCGCGAGAGCGTGCGCAAAAGCTCCTCCGCACCGCGCTCCATCCCCGTTGTCTCAGCGGAGATCGTTACCGAGGCGCTGCCGCCTGTCGGAATCGTCTGATTGATGGTCAGTATATTTGCGCCGAATTGGGCAAAAATGGAGAGTATGGAGGACAGCAGGCCCGTCACATCGCGCAGGAGAAAGTGGAAGGTCAGAATGCGCCCTGCCATCAGATTCTGAAACGGCGCAATCGCGTCGCGGTATTTATAAAACGCACTGCGGCTGATACCCGTGGCGTGCGTCGCCTCATTGACCGTGCTGACCTCGCCGGTTTCGAGCAGCCATTTTGCCTCCGCAACCTTCAAAAAGACCTCGGGCAGTGCCTTCGCCTCGACAATATAATACTTCGGAATCTGTTTCAAGCCGTTCCCTCCTGTGCGTGGAAAACACGCAAATGTTTTTATATGGGATACATTCTATCATATCACCGCGGGAAAAGCAAGGGAACCTCTGAATAAATCCGCAAGTGCGGTCGGCGAGAGATCTTGCCCCAAATTGAGGTTTGAAAACCACAGGAATACTTTGTGTATTTCAAGGTTTTCAAACTGAAAAGTTGGGACAAAAGATCCGCTGAGCGCCGCCACTGATTGGTTCAGAGGTTCTAAAGATGTTCTGCGGAGAAAGGAGCTTTCGATTGAAGAATCCGTGGAGACTGATCGGCTACGCCGTCTGCGGTGTGGTCGGCATTTGGCTGACGGTCAAGCTGTTTCTGCCCGTCGGTCTGCCCTTTTTGCTGGGCTTTGGACTTTCCGCACTTGCCGAGCCGCCCGTCCGCACACTCAGAGAGCGGCTCGGCGTTCCGCGCAGACTTGCGGCGTTTTTGACCGTTCTGCTTCTTTCCGTCGCCGTGTTCGGTCTTCTGTTTCTGCTCGGAAAGGCGCTGTTTTCACAGGGACAACAGCTCGCCGCGCGTCTTCCCGCTCTGCTTTCCTCGCTCGCAGACCCGCTTTCCAAACTGCATGGAGGACTTCTGCGGCTTGCGGCGAAGCTGCCGCAGGCTATAGCACCCGCTGCGGCAGAATGGATCGACCGTCTCTTTGCAGGCGGGAGCGTAATTGCGGGCACCGCCTCGGAATGGCTGCTCAGCTTTGCGGGCAATCTTCTCTCTCTCGTGCCGGACATTGTGCTGTTCCTTCTGACGACGATCCTCTCAGCATATCTTTTCTGTGCCGAGCGGGCGCAGCTTTCGCAGACCGCCCGCCGTCTGCTGCCTGAGGCGTGGCGCGATAAGCTGCGCGCCGTCAAAGTCCGTCTGCGCGGGGCGCTCGGCGGCTACTGCAAAGCGCAGGGTTATCTGCTTCTCGTCACGCTGGCGATTCTCTCGGTCGGGCTGCTGCTCCTGCGGCGGCAGAATGCCCTGCTGATCGCCCTGCTGATCGCCGCCGTCGATGCCCTGCCCGTCTTCGGCGCGGGAACAATTCTGATTCCATGGGGCGTGATCTCGCTTCTGCGCGGCGAAACCGGGCTGGCGGTCGGACTGCTGCTCCTTTACGCCATCTCCTCACTGACACGCACCTTTTTGGAGCCGCGCTTCTTGGGACGGCAGATCGGTCTGAATCCGCTGCTGACGCTCGTCTCACTCTACGCCGGCTTTCGCTTGTTCGGCGTCCTCGGGATGATTCTCGTTCCGGTTGGTGTGATCCTGCTCAAGCAGATCTATGAGCTGGTCGAGTCCGCGTGAGTCTGCTCCGTCAGGGCAGCGAGCGTCTGTAATGCCTCGGGAACGCGCGAGGTATCCAAACACGCGTAATTGAAGATCATACTGCCCGTATCCTCCCGCCGCGTCTGATAATCGCTCAGGAAGCGCACGGACAGTCCGCGTTCCGCTGCGGCAAGCTTCAGTGCGGCATCGGATTGGCTCGTTTGCAGGTGCAAAAGGAAGTGCGTCCCCGCATTCTCCTCGACCACGCTGCAGCGCCCGTGTAAGGGACTTTCCTCAATCTGAGAGAGGATCAGCGCGCGCTTGTCGCGGTAGCGCTTGCGCAGACGGTTGAGATGGCGCTCGTAGTCGCCCGCGTCGATGAACCGCGCAAGGGTATACTGCTCAAAGGTCGGCACGGCGCAGGTGTAAAAGCTCAGCCGCTCCCGCAGACGCGCAAGCAGATGCGGCGGCAGGCACACATAGGCAATACGCAGAGATGGCGCGATGGTCTGTGAAAAGGTACTCAGATACAGCACGCGCTCGCGGGTATCAAGGGAGAACAGCGGCGGCACGGGCTTTCCCGTATGGCGCAGCTCACTGTCATAGTCATCCTCGAGGATATAGCGTTCAGGCTGTGCATACGCCCACGCGAGCAAGGCGTTTCGCCTTCTGACCGGCATAACGATGCCCGTCGGGAAATGATGCGCAGGCGAGATATGCGCGATCTCCGCGCCGCTTTCGCGCAGGGCTTGCACACTCATCCCCTCTTCATCGAGCGGGATATGTGCGACCGTTACATCATTCGCCGTATAAATGCCCGTGATCTTCGGATAGCCCGGGTCCTCCACGGCATAGCACCGTCCGCGTCCCAAAAGCTGGACAAGCAGGCCGTAAAGATACTCGTTGCCCGCACCGACAACAATCTGCTCCGGCGAGACGCGCAGTCCCCGCGATTGATACAGATGTGCCGCAATCGCCTGCCGAAGCTCCCAAGCACCGCGAAAATCCACGGGCTTTAAAATGTCCTTGCCCAGTTCGGAGATGACACCGCGCATCGTCTTTGCCCAGACCGAAAACGGAAACGGCACATCCTCACCGCCGCCGCTGCTCAGATCGAGCAGGCTCTCCTTCGGCTGCTCCTCCGACGCGACAGGAGGTGCCGCGTCCTGCGGCGGCAGCGGCATGCCGATTTGGCACACATACACACCGCTGCGCTCCCTTGCCTCGGCGTAGCCCTCGGCAATAAGCTGCGCATAGGCGTTTTCCACCGTCACAACGCTCACGCCCAAATTCGCCGCAAGCGCTCGCTTCGATGGCAGGCGCGTCCCCGCCGCTAAAGCGCCTATGAAAATATCCTTCCGAATATGCTCATACAACGCGGCATACAGACTCTTGCCGCGCCCTTTTTCCAGTGTGTAGGTCAGCATGACTCCCTCCATCTGATATGGTCAAAAATTATTTTTTTGGTTCTTTTAATCATACCAATTTGCAGTATAATCGGTTCATTCCAAAAAAGCAAGGGAGAAAGATAATGAAAGAACAATTTAATCTGAAAAAAATGATCCTGACCGCCCTCTTCACGGCGCTGACCTGCGTCGCAACGATGCTCATTCAAATTCAAATGCCCGCTACGCAGGGCTACGTCAACATCGGCGACTGCTTCGTCCTGCTCGGCGCATGGGTCTTGGGCCCGATCTACGGCGCATTTGCCGGCGGCGTCGGTTCGGCGCTTGCCGATCTTTTGGCAGGGTATCCGCATTATATTGCCGGTACGCTCATCATCAAAGCGCTTATGGCAGTCATCGCGGCGCTCCTGTATCAGAAGCTCGGTAAAAAGAACACCTATCTCGGTCAGCTCGTCGGCGGCATCGCGGCGGAGCTTTGGATGGTTTTGGGCTACTTCGTCTACGCATGGCTGATCCTCGGCAAGGGTCTTGCCGCCGCAACGAGCATCCCCGGCAACCTCCTGCAAGGCGCTATCGGCATTGTCGCCGCGATTGCACTGGTCGCCGCTCTGCGCGAGAGCAAAACGCTCGACAAGGTGAACGCGAATGGATGAGCTGAGAACGCAAGCGGCGCAGGCAGCCCGTGAGCTGATCGAAAAGGCGAAGCTCCGCAAGGGACAGCTCGTTGTCGTCGGCTGCTCGACCAGTGAAATTTGCGGCAGCCGCATCGGCTCAGACTCCCGTCCGGAGGTCGCTGAAACCGTTTTTGAAGCAATTTATTCCACGCTCCGCGAGGCAGGCATCTACCTCGCGGCGCAGTGCTGTGAGCATCTCAACCGCGCGATCATCGTCGAACGGGAGGCACTGCCCTTTGCAGAGCCGGTCAATGTTGTCCCGCAGCCGAAGGCTGGCGGTTCGTTTGCCACAGCCGCCTATCACGCCTTCTCCGACCCGATTGCTGTGGAAACCATCCGCGCGGACGCGGGACTGGACATCGGCGGAACACTGATCGGGATGCACTTAAAGCAGGTCGCCGTCCCCGTGCGTCTGAGCTTGGATCACATCGGCAGCGCCATTCTCCTCGCCGCGCGCACCCGCCCGAAATTCATCGGCGGCATCCGCGCAAAATACGACGAGGCGCTGCTGTAATGAAGGATCTTCCGATCTTTCCCTGTGCGGACGGACTTGCTTCGCTGATCTTAGGTGAGATTCCCTATCGCGGCGAAGCATACATCCTCGTACGGGCGGTCTACGGATCGCTTGCGGGTCTGGTGCGGCAATGCGCGAATTTCTGCGCAGACGCAGGCGCAAAGCGGATCTATATCAGCGGCGAGGGCGACTTTTCCGCGTTCCCTGTCTATACGCACCTGTATGATCGCAGTCTTGAAAAAGCCTTGCTTCCGTCCGTTTCTGTCCGCGTAGAAGAAACGGACAGTGACGAATGGTCAGCGCTGTACAACGAGCGCTTTCGTGCTGTCCCCTGCGCAAAAACCTATTTGAAAACGCCGGAAAGCGCCTGCTTCATCTATGACGGCGAGACGCGCATCGGCTTAGGGCTGTGCATTGGTGAGGAGCTTGCCGCCGTGGCAAGCTTAGAACGCAGCAGAGGCTTTGACTGCGTCTGCGCTTTGGCAAAGCGGATCGAAGCGCCGCGCATCAGGCTCCTGTGCGCGGCGGAAAACACCGCCGCCATGCAGCTTTATGACCGCCTCGGCTTCTCACGCGACGGTATAAGACGCATTTGGTATGATGCAACCGCATCTATCGCTTGAAAACTGCGTTTTTCTTTTTGAATTATCTTGCATTTCGGCGCGTTTGTGCTATAATATCCACGAATTCTAACAAAGGAGCGTTATTTATGCCTCTGGTAACTACTACCGAAATGTTCAAGAAGGCCTACGAGGGCGGCTACGCCATCGGTGCTTTCAACGTCAACAACATGGAGATCGTGCAGGGCATCACCGAGGCCTGCGCTGAGACCCGTTCTCCCGTCATTCTGCAGGTGTCCAAGGGTGCGCGCGCCTATGCCAACCACACCTATCTGACCAAGCTGGTCGAGGCGGCTGTCATTGAGAATCCCGAAATTCCCATTGCGCTGCATTTGGATCACGGTCCCGATTTTGAGACCTGCAAGAGCTGCATTGACGGCGGCTTCACCTCCGTTATGATCGACGGCTCCAGTCTCCCCTTCGAGGAAAATGTCAAGCTGGCAAAGCGTGTCGTCGAGTATGCACATGACCACGGCGTCGTGGTCGAGGCAGAGCTTGGCACCCTCGCCGGCATCGAAGACGAGGTCAATGTCTCCGCTGAGGATTCCTCCTACACCCGTCCCGAAGAGGTTGAGGAATTCGTCACCCGCACCGGCTGCGACTCCCTCGCTATCGCCATCGGCACCAGCCACGGCGCATATAAGTTCAAGCCCGGCACCAAGCCTCAGCTTCGCTTTGACATCCTGAAGGAAGTGGAAAAGCGTCTGCCCGGCTTCCCCATCGTGCTGCACGGCTCGTCCTCTGTCCCGCAGGAATATGTTGAGATGATCAACACCTACGGCGGCGCAATGCCCGGCGCCATCGGTGTCCCCGAGGATCAACTCCGCGAGGCTGCGCGCATGGCGGTCTGCAAGATCAACATCGACTCCGACCTGCGTCTGGCAATGACCGGCACCATCCGCAAGTATTTCGCGGAGCATCCCGATCATTTCGATCCGCGTCAGTACCTCAAGCCCGCCCGCGCCAACATCAAGGCAATGGTTATGCACAAGCTGATCGATGTCCTCGGCTGCAACGGCAAGGCGTAAATACATTTACAAATGGGCTGTCTCACATAATTGAAGTGAGGCAGCCCCAAAAAAATCGACAGCCGGCTCTGTACAAGAGTCGGCTGTCGGCGTATCTGCGGTCTTGTACGCATTTGCACCGCCTTCTTTTAGCTTGTTTCAATCTGTTTATGTTGCGAGACGGCACATTGCAACCCTGACCAGTCAAAATTTATAATAGAATTCATTGTTTTCTCGTTGTATTTGAATATTAAAGATCTGTTCAACTGCTCTATTATCGCATATCTCACCGGGTGTACCTACTGCTTGAATTTTGCCTTCAGCCAGCACCACTATCTCATCAGAAAATTTGAACGTCAAAGGAAGATCGTGCATCACTGTAACGATCCCCTTTCCATCGTCTGCAAGTTTTCGCAACAGTTTCATCAGTTCAAGCTGATGGGAAATATCCAAATAAGTCGTTGGCTCATCCAAGAAAATGTATTCCGTGTCCTGCGCAAGTGCCATTGCAATATACACGCTTTGACGCATACCGCCGGACAGAGCGTGCACCGGCTTTTGAGCGAGTTCGTTAATTCCCACTGTTTCCAAGGCGGCTGCGGCAATTTCATGGTCTCGGCTTGTGTATTGCCTTGGATAACTCAAATGAGGAAACCTGCCGTGAAGCACCATCTGCTCCACTGTCATATCCGGCGTTCCCTTGCCCTGCGCAAGATAAGCAATTTGTTTTGCAACGGCATTTCTTTTCAGTGTGCAAATATTCACTTCATTAATGAGTATTTCGCCGTGACTGTGCGGAATTATACCAAGTGCCGTCTTTAGAAGAGTGCTTTTTCCGCATCCGTTGGGGCCAACAATGCTTGTCAGCTTTCCTTTTTCAAAGCATACCGAGAGATCAAGCAGTATTTCGTTTTTTCCATATCCTGCGGATATATTTTTCAGTTCAATCACGGCTGTGGCCTCCTTTCCCTTTAATGAGAATGAAGATGAAGAAGGGCGCACCGAGAAAAGCCATAATGATACCGACAGGTAACTCGTAAGGTGCAAAAGCGGTTCGTGCAAGCGTGTCGCAGAGCGTCACAAAGCCCGCGCCGAACAAAGCGCATAAGGGTAACAGGTGTTTTGACTGTGCCGTGGCAACACGCCTGACAGCGTGGGGAACAAGAAGTCCGACAAAGGATAGCAGTCCCGCAATACTGACAGCAGAGCCTGCCAATAGTGTTGCCAGTATTAGAAAAATCACCCTCATCATATCCGTGTTCAGCCCCAGCCCTTTGGCATTCTCATCTCCAAGTGTCAGTACATCAAGCTCCTGCGAGAGCGTGAACAGCACAAGCATTGAAGCAAAAATGATGACGGCTGCCGGTATGAGCTTTGTATAGGTAGCGGAAGAAAAGTCCCCCACCTTAAAATCATTACTCATCATGCTTACCTCGGGCACGAAGGTTATGACCGTATCGGAGATTGCCCCAAGCAGTGCATTCAGCGCAACGCCCATCAGTATAACGGTACCTCTTGAGGCTCCCCATTTCTTCGCGCCGAAGCTGACGAGCATTACGGTAAAAAAAGCACCGAGGAAGGCAAACAAAGACAGTTTCCATCCGCCGACAATTCCAAACGCCGTACAAATCGTTACGGCAAGTCCTGCGCCGGAATTCACGCCGATGATACTTGGAGATGCCAGTCTGTTAGCAAGCACACACTGAATAACCGCACCGGATACGGCAAGCGCGGCCCCGCACAGCAGACTTGCCATCACTCTCGGGAATCGGACATACCACAGTATTTTCGATTCCGGAAGTTTCCCCTCTGTATCTGTTATTGCTTTTATCAGGTCAGAAAGGCTCATTCGTGTTGCACCGAGCAGTATACCGAGAAGTGCCGACACTATGAGCAAAGAAACCGCAATCGCATATATGCCCTGAATTTTGGTTTTATTCTTCTGTAAGTGTTTCATATAACCTCTGATATGCTTCTCCCCAGCGGGCATTCGGCTTTAGATTGAACAATGTTTTTTCCATCATATGCAGTCGGTCTTCCTTAACTGCTTCAAGCTCGCTCCATGCAGGATTCTCCTCCATCAAATTATTTAGTGATGTCTGCGCCGCCTCCGTATCGTTTCCCATTGTAACCACGAATATATGGTACGGTTCTTCACGGACGATCGCTTCTACGCTTAAATTTTCAAGTAAGCTCGTGTTGCTATCCGCGATATTGATACATCCCATATCGGCAAGCATTTCGCCCAGTATGGTACCGCTGCTGCCTTTGGCTTTAACAAAGCTTGAGGCAGCACGAAGCAAAAGCACGGTACGCTCTTTGTCACTTGCACCACAATTGGCATATTCTGTTTTAATTGCCTCGATCTGAGTCTGTAATTTCAACCCGTTTTGTTCGTACAGATCTTTTCTGCCGGTAAGATCGGTGCAAATATTCAGCATATGCAAATAATCATCGAAATTATCGACATCAAAATAAATAACGGTAATGCCGGCAGCTTCAAGCGTATCCTTTATTTCCACATTGCTCGCTGTGGAAGCACTTGCAAGAACAAGTTCGGGATCGGCAGATAAGAGCAATTCAAGGCTCGGAGAATGAGCGCCGCCAATATTTACGGCCCCGTCAAGCGTGAGCCCGAAATCCTCCCACGCATCCTCTGCGGCAGCACAAAGTGTACCGCCCGACAATTGCCATACATCCGCAAAGCTGCCGATCAGCGCCGCTACACGTTCGGGATTTTTCTCTACTGAAACCTCCCGTCCGAGTGCATCGGTAAAATCAACCGTATTCCCGGAAACAGATGCAGACTGAACGCCGCTGCAAGCCGACAGGAAAAGGGAAAGACACAGAATAAATATGATCCAACATTTTTTCACAACTTTAACCTCCAACATATAAAAGCAGACCGCACAGAGCAGAAAAAGGGCGCAATATCCCCACAGGTTTATTTCCAAAGCCTGTGGGGAATTCATTTTAACGCCCTTTCACTGCTTCTATGCAGTCCGGCAGATTCCATTCAGGGAAATATTCAATTATTCAATTAACAGGTAGCTCCACCCTTGACAGTCTTCCCAAGAATCGCGGTTTTATCAATATTACCGCTGATAAGCTTTTCATTTACGTAGTCGAAGCCAAGACGGTTTACGGTATCGGCAAAGCGTTCGCCCGAGATTCCCTCGTCACGGAACAGCAGGATCGCTTTTTCGACAACATTCATAACTTCTTCCTCAGAGGTAAATATCTTTGTCAGCGGCTTGCCGTGTGCAATCTTCTTTCCCCAGCGTCCGCCGATATATACTCTGAAGCCGTATTGGTATTCTTCAAATGCGCCGAACGGACATTTACCTGCACAGCGTCCGCAGTTATTGCAGGCGTTCGGATCAACATGGATCTTGCCGTCTATCACCTCTGCGGTCTTGATCGGGCAGTTTTCAACTACCTGACACTTCTTGCAGCCACGGCACTTTGCATAGTTGATCATCGGAACCTTCTGACCGACAATACCCAAATCATTCAGGCTGGGTTTTGCGCAGTTGTTCGGACATCCGCCTACGCAGATCTTGAATTTATGCGGCAGTGTCACACCATGATAGCCCACATAGAACCGTTCGTGGATTTTCTCAGACAGGCCAAAGGTATCAGCCAAACCGTACTGACAGGTAGTACCCTTACAGGAGACAACCGGACGGACGAATGAACCGGTGCCGCCGGTGGACAAGCCATGTTCTGCCAGGAAGTCAATAAGCGGCTGAATGTTCTCATACTTAACGCCCTGGATTTCCAGAGTTAAGCGGGTTGTCATCGTCACTGCTCCGGAGCCGAATTTTTCGGCTGCTTCCGCTATTGCGTGATGCTCCTCAGAGGATATCCGACCGTTTCGGGTAATAACACGGACATTAAAAATATCGGTATAACGCTTATCCTGCAAGCATCCGAGTCCCTTTACACGTTTGATTTCCCCGGGAGGAAGAACACCGCCTTCAAACTGTACTTTTACATTATTAACGGTCAAGCCGCCCTCCAACGCAAGTGTATTCGTATATCCGTATGCTTTCAGGCGATTGTGCAGGAAATAGCCTCGCTTGCCCCTGGTGCATACCAGCAGCAGCTTCGCATCCTTATCAAGCCCCTCAACAGGGCCGTTCACTTTTGCAAGATCTACCCACCTTGCACCGGGGATAGCCGGTGCGGGATTAACATCAATTACCTTATACCCCTTCGCTTTTCCAGCGAGATATTCTGCAGGGGTCATGCTCTCATATGTACCGCTGATCTTGTTTTCCAAAATGTAGCAAGCCTGTACAAACGGATGAATTGCGGTGGAAAAAGGCGGGGCGTAAGCAAAATCCAGAGTATCAAAATCTTCAAGCACCGCACCCATGGCAATTCCCGTAACAGCAATATCCACCATTTTATCGACAGCACCCGCACCCAAAACCTGAATACCGAGGAGCTTGTGTGTCGTTTTGTCGGCAATGAGTTTTGTGATAAAGGATGCAGAGTCGGAATAATAATGCGCTTTATCGTCAGTTACACAGGTCGCTGTAATAACATCATATCCTTCAGCCTTTGCCTGTTCTTCCGTAAGTCCCGTGCGGCCTGCATTCAGAGAATCGGTCAGTTTTACAACGCCTGTTCCGAGGCAGCCGCCGTAGGGAGCATCGTCACAAGTAAGATTTTTGGCAAGAAGTCTGCCGGTGATATTTGCGGTAGAACCCATTGCAGACCACTGACCTTTTCCGGTCAAACGATTAAACACCTGTGCACAGTCACCGACAGCATAAATATCCTTCAAATTCGTACGCTGATATTTATCCACCACAACAGTGCCTCGGTTCATCTCAATGCCGGAGTCTTTCAGCCATGCAGTTGCAGGACGGACACCGATTGCGAGAACCGCCACATCAGTGTCAAAATCGGCTACATCCGTACGGACTCCCGTAACCTTATCGTTGCCGGTAATTTCTTTTAATGCGGCACCTGTTATCACGCGGATGCCTTTTGACTGAAGATGGCGGCGGATGTAATCTGCCATTTCCGAGTCAAACAAATTCGGCATAACCTGCGATGCCATATCCACAACGGAAACTTTGAGCCCTTTTGCCAGCAGATTTTCTGCGACCTCAAGACCAATAAATCCTCCGCCTACAACCACGGCATTGCGGCATTTTTCTTCATCAACATAAGCACGCAAGCTGACCGCATCCTCGGGTGTACGCACGGTAAACACGCCTTGGATATCCGTTCCTTTTACATCAGGAACAAAGGGAACTGCGCCGGTAGCGATAATCAGCTTATCGTAAGAAACCGTTTCGCCGTTTGCAAATGCTACGGTTTTCTTCTCCGCATTCAGGCTTACCGCTTCCATTTCGGTTTTTACCTGAACACCGGTCAGACCCATATATTTTGCCGGAGTATTAACGATCAGCTCCTCCGATGTTTCGATCATGCCGCCCACATAATATGGCAGACCGCACCCTGCATAGGAAATATCCTTGCTCTTTGTGTAAATCGTTACTTCCGCGCTGCGATCCTGGCGCATCAGTTTGGCAGCAACCTTAGTTCCGGCAGCAACGCCGCCTATGACAGCTATTTTCATATGCTCTCACCTTACTTTTTTTATTGGCAGCTATGACTGCCGCAGTTATGGCTCCCAGAGCCGTAGTCTCCGCAACTGTGTCCTTCGCCGTGTTCATGGTGGTCGCACTTGGCATTGGGATCATATGCAAGTGTGCCGGAAACAAAAGCCTCCACTGCGCTATCGGCATTTCCCTGAACGCCTCCAAACAACCGAATACCGGTCTGTTCCAACGCCATCTGCGCTCCGCCGCCGATGCCGCCGCAGAGCAGTACATCAACCTTTAGAGTCGAAAGAAGTCCGACAAGCGCTCCGTGACCGCTCCCGTTTGTGTCAATGACTTCACTTTCTGCGATTTCCCCGTTCTCAACATTGTAAATCTTGAACTGTTCGGTATGACCGAAGTGCTGAAAAACCTGTCCGTTTTCGTAAGTTGCTGCAATTATCACGGTATCTACTCCTTTTGTAAATAAATTACATCCCCCAACTTCCGAGCCAATTAGCAAATTCCGAATAGATCGTTTGCATTTCGGCAGGCAGCTCTGAATTACTTCCTTATCAGGCGTTAGCATTTTGCAGCCTCCGTTGTTTACTTATTCGTCTTCTTCGTTGAGCTTTTGCAGGCAGAGACGGCAGACACGCTTCCTGCGGAACTCGATCAACTCCTCCACAGCGCCGCAGAAAATGCAGGTCGGCTGAAATTTGCGCAAAAGAATACAGTCGCCCTCCAACGCGATCTCCAGCGGATCATGCTCCTCGATCTCCAATGTGCGACGTATCTCGACAGGCAGAACCACGCGCCCAAGCTCATCAACTTTTCGGACAATTCCGGTTGACCTCATGCGAACACCTCTCTGACACATAGCGTTTTTCTTTTATTGTATCATGTTTTTTTGTCCTGTCAAGTATGAAGCATAATCATGCAGGCAATTGCATAGGCTGTCCGCGAGGGGGGTGTTTCCTGATATGATGGGCTTTGTTTGGGTCGGGATGCTGGCGCTCTCCGTCTGTGCGGCGCTGTTGGAAGGGCGGCTCGGCGTGCTGACGGGCGCGGCGATGGAGGGCGCGTCCGCTGCGATCTCGCTTTGTCTCTCGCTGGCAGGAGCGCTCTGCCTTTGGAGCGGGCTGGCAAAGGTGATGGAGCGTGCGGGACTGACGGAAAAACTCGGCAGGCTGATGCGGCCGGTGTTCCGCAGACTGTTTCCGCAGGCGGGGAATGACCCTGTCGCACTTGGGTACTTAACGGGCAATGTCTCCGCCAATCTCCTCGGCTTGGGCAACGCCGCCACACCGATGGGTATTGCCGCGGTCAAGCGGATGAAGGCGCTCTCAGGTGGCACGGAGGCGACGGACGAGATGTGCCTGCTTATTGTGATGAACACCGCTTCCATCCAGCTTCTCCCGACCACGGTTGCCTCCGTCCGCGCCTCCTTGGGCGCATCCTCGCCGTTTGACATTTTGCCGGCTGTCTGGGTAACCTCGATTCTTTCAGTCACGTCCGGCATCGTCGCAGCGAAACTCCTGCGGAGGGTTACACGCCGTGCTTGACCTTCTGATTCCTCTGCTTATGATCATTATCGCGGTCTTCGCACTTGCGAAAAAGCAGGATGTCTATTCCGCACTTTTGGACGGCGGTCTGGACGGATTAAAGTTGCTGCTGTCAATCGCGCCCGCCCTCGTCGTCCTGCTGACGGCGGTATATATGCTCCGTGCCTCAGGCGCGATCGACTTATTGACGCGCCTGCTTGCGCCCGTTAGTCGCGTGTTCGGCATCCCCACCGAGACGCTCCCGCTTGTGCTGCTGCGCCCGTTTTCGGGCAGCGCGGCGCTTGCGGTCGGGGCAGACCTGATGGCGGTGTACGGAGTCGATTCGCCGATCGGGCGCACCGCCGCCGTCATGCTCGGCAGCACCGAGACGACATTCTACACGATCTCGGTCTACTTTGGCGCGGCTGGCGTAAAAAAAACGCGCTACGCCATTCCCGCCGCCCTGATCGCCGACCTCACGGGCTTCGTCGCTGCCTCCCTGACCGCGCAGCTGTTTTAGCCGACGTTCCCGCACTACGTAATTGCTTTTTCCCGTTCCATATGGTATCGTTTATAAAAACCGTTTTATATCAGGTGATCAATATGGCAGAATTTGACCGTACTGCGGCGGAGCTGCTCAGCGGGCTTGCGGACATTGCGCGAAGTCATCTTGCCATGATCGAATCCGGCACAAAGCAGCAGAATTTTTAGATGCTTTGGCGCATTGCGAACGCTCTGCAAATACCGCCGCACAGCCTTGTCGCACTGATTGAAGAAGAAGCTAAAAACAGGACAACGCCAGAAGCGCTGTCCTGTTTTTCTTTCATATGTCGTAAATACCGAGCACCACAATGCCGATCACAACCAACGCGATCATCGCATAGTGCTTCCAAGAGAGCTTTTCCTTCAGGAATATTCTGCTCCAAACGACCGAAGCCACACAATATGCCGAGATGATCGGCGCGGACATCATCACGTGCTCCTCGTCCGCCAGTGCGTAGATGTAGAACAACTGACCCACCGTCTCAAACACCGCGCCTATATATTTCGGCGCTTCCGCTTTCACGGTGAATTTCTCCCTGCGCGCCAGTAAATAGATCAGACAGCAGATACCCGCTGCGAGGAAGGTCAACTCATAGGCAACATTGGCAGAGTCCTCGTTCAGCGTTTCCAATACAAGGCTGTCAGCAAAGGTTCCTGCCGCGTCGAGCAGGCAGTAGGCAATGGGCAAGCACAGCGCAAGCCAGCTCTTGGCATACTTGCGGTTCGCGTGCTCCTGCCGTTTGGCGCGCAGTGTCTCATCCTCCCGCGCTTCCACAATGCCGAGACCGATCACGCCCACGCAGACCAGACCGACCGCCGCAATGACAACGGCGCGGTCCTTGCCGCCCATATCTGCAAGCGCTCCGGTCAGCAGGCAGCACACCGCAACGAGCGCGCCCGAGGAGTTGCAAATGGGCGAGGAGATGGAAAGCTCAATATACCGCAGACCGACGTAGCCGAGCGTCATGGACAGGATGTAGAGCAGCGAGACAGGAAGATATTTCCAGATGACGTACCACGAAATAGCAACATCTTGAAAAAAGACCATATACGCCGCGTGCAGTCCCATGACCACACCGACGGCAACGACCATTTTCAAATGCGCCGTCTTATCCCTTTCGCCGCAGCAGCCGATCTTTGAGAACAGATCCGACCCGCTCCAGCAGAGCAATGCAATGATCGCAAACCAAAACCAATTCATATTGTTTCCCCCGTTTTTTCATGTATTTTTCATATATTTTATTTGTTTTCCGGCAGCCGTGCCAGTCCCGCTTCGACCATTTTTTGCAGCGAGAGCAAAATGCCGAGCTTGGCATGGTACCATGTCAGACCGCCTTGGAAATAGACCGCATAGGGCGGGCGGATCGGCCCGTCAGCGGACAGCTCGATGGACGAGCCCTGCACGAATGCGCCTGCCGCCATGATGACCTCGTCCTCATAGCCGGGCATTGCCCACGGCATGGGGTCGGCGAAGCTGTCCACGGGCGCGGCGGACTGAATGCCCTTGCAGAAGGCGATCATGCCCTCGCGCGAGCCAAGCTCCACCGCCTGAATAATATCATGGCGCGGCTCCGAGCCGTTCGGTACAACGCGGAAGCCGAGGCGTTCATACAAATTGGCAGCGAAGATTGCGCCCTTGAGCGCACCCGAGACGACCGTCGGCGCGAGGAAAAAGCCCTGATAAAACGCGGGCATCAGACCGAGATTCGCGCCGACCTCCTGCCCCAAGCCGGGCGCGGAAAGGCGGTAGGCGCAGCGATCCACGAACTCTTTTTTGCCGCAGATATAGCCGCCGATGGGCGCAAGTCCGCCTCCGGGATTCTTGATCAGGCTGCCGACAACCATATCCGCGCCGACATCGCTCGGTTCGACCGTCTCGACAAATTCGCCGTAGCAGTTATCGACCATGCAGATAATATCGGGCTTGATGGATTTCAGAAAGGAAATCAGCTCCCCGATCTGCGCGACAGAGAAGGTCGGGCGGGTCGCATAGCCCTTGCTCCGCTGGATGGTCGCAAGCTTCGTCTTTTCATTGACTGCGGCGCGGATGGCGTCGTAGTCAAACGTCCCGTCAGGCTTTAGGTCCGCCTGCCGATAGGTCACGCCGTATTCCTTGAGCGAGCATTTCGACTCCCGAATGCCGATCACTTCTTCGAGCGTGTCATACGGTCTGCCGACGGGAGAAAGCAGCTCATCCCCGGGCAGAAGATTTGCCGAAAGCGCAACGGTCAGCGCGTGCGTGCCGCAGGTGATCTGCGGACGGACAAGCGCCGCCTCGGTGTGAAAGGTATCGGCGTAAACGCGCTCTAAATTATCCCGTCCGACATCGTCATAGCCGTAGCCCGTTGTTGCCGCAAAGCACGCCGCGCCGACACGGTTTTTCTGCATGGCGGCAATGACCTTCGCCTGATTGTATTCCGCGACCGCGTCTACCGCGCGGAAGCGCCCCTCCAGCTCCTTCAGCACGCGCTCGCCGTACTCGAAGACCTCCTCGGAGACGCCGAGCGCCGCATACATCTGTTTCATTCTTCTCTCTCCTTCTCCAGATTTCGGAAGATTTTCTGAGCAACATCGTTGAGTACCTCAGGCTTTGTCACGAGGATGCCGTTCTCCTCGTCGCCGAGGATAAGCAGGGTGTCGCCCGGCTGAATGCCGAAAACTGCGCGGGCGTCCTTCGGAATGACGATCTGACCGCGCTCACCGACCTTTGCCGTACCGAAAATATGTCGCCCGCGCGACCTTCCCAGCAGGTGCTTTCCTCCCGCCATTGCAGATTCTCCTTCATACTTTTCATATTTGTGTGATTCATTGTAGCGCTGCGCCGCCCGTTTGTCAACTGTTTTTCCGCATCCAGCCGAAGCTTCAACCGCTAAGGAAGCTCCGAATCAATCCGCAAGAGCGGCCTGCGAGAGATTTTGACGCAAATTGAGGTTTGAAAACGGCAGAAGCACTTTGTATATTGCAAGGTTTTCAAACCGAAAAGCTGCGGCAAAAGAACCGCTGAGCGCCGCCGCTGATTTATTCAGAGATTCCCTGATTATACAGTTGGTTGAATATCTTTTCTACAAATTCTACAATCGGTTGCTTGCGGTACGGCAGGCGATATGGTAAGATGGTTTCAGAACCGCAAAGGGCAGGCGCAGCGACGCTCTGTATTCCGAATGGGAGAGGTTTCAACATGAAAAAGAAGCAAACGAACCGTAAGATCTATCTGAAACAGTTTTATCACAAGAACAGAGGGCGCTTTTGCCTCGCATTAACGGCAACAATTCTGCTCGTCCTTGTCAATCTCGCACTCTCGGCCTTGATGCAGCAGCTCATTGACGTGATCTCGCAGGAAACCGCGGCGACTCTGCCGCAGCTGGTCATTGCCACGGCAGTTCTGCTCACAAGCGTCGTGCTGTGCAGCCTGCTGGCGTATTACTCCAAGCCGCGCTTTTATGCGCGCGCAATGCAGCAGTATAAGGACTATGTTTTCAAGGAGCTGACGAAAAAGGGCATCTCCGCCTTCACGGGTGAGCGCACCTCAACCTATGTCTCCGCGCTGTCGAACGATGCCGCCTCCATCGAGAAGAATTATTTAGAGGGTCTGTTCCCGCTCATTCAAAATCTGCTCTTCTTTATCGGCGCGTTTGCCATGATGCTTTACTACAGTCCGCTTTTGACCCTCGCCGCGTTCGCGCTTTCGTTTCTTCCCGTACTCGTCTCACTTCTGACGGGCAACAAGCTTGCCGCCGTTGAAAAAACAGTGTCCGACCGCAACGAGAGCTTTATTGCCACACTGAAGGACAGTCTGAACGGTTTCTCCGTCATCAAAAGCTTCAAGGCGGAGCGGGCGATCTTTCGGATGTTCGCGCAGAGCAACAAAGCCGTGGAGGACACCAAGGAGCGCCGCCGAAAGCTGACTACCGTAATCAGCAGTCTCGCCGCCGTCGCAGGCGCGACCGCGCAGATGGGCGTGTTCCTGATCGGCGCATTTCTCGCGGTGCGCGGTACGGGCGTGACCGCAGGCGTCGTGATCGTCTTTGTGCAGCTCATGAACTTCGTCATCCAGCCGATCGCACAGGTGCCGGAGCTTTGGGCAAACCGCAAAGCGTCCCTCGCGCTGATCGACAAGCTCGCAGACGCGCTCAGCGACAACCGCCGTGAAGAAGGGCGAGAAATTCCGAACAAGCTCTCCGACGCGATCGAGCTGAACAATGTGTCATTCTCCTATGAGAAGGGCAAGGAGGTGCTGCATGGCATCAGCGCGCGCTTTGAGGCAGGCAAAAGCTACGCTGTCGTCGGCGCCTCGGGCAGCGGCAAATCGACCCTGCTTAATCTCCTCATGGCAAGCCGCAGCGACTACGGCGGCGACATCCGCTACGACGGCGCGGAGCTGCGCGATATTCGTGCGGAATCCCTTTATGACCTTGTCTCCATCGTGCAGCAGAACGTCTTTATCTTCAACAGCTCCGTGCGCGACAATATCACGATGTTCCGCGAATTCGATAAAGCGGAGGTCGATGAAGCGATCCGTCTTTCCGGGCTGCGCGCACTGATCAACGCACGCGGAGAGGATTACCTCTGCGGCGAAAACGGCTGTGGTCTGTCCGGCGGTGAAAAGCAGCGCATCTCTATCGCAAGGAGCCTGCTGCGCAAGACGCCCATCCTTCTGATGGACGAGGCAACCGCCGCACTGGATGCGGAAACCGCCTATTACATCACAAGCTCCATTTTGAACCTCGACGGGCTGACCCGCATCGTCGTAACCCACTCGCTGGACGAGACACTGCTCAAGCGCTATGACCGTATTTTCACGCTGAAAAACGGCAGCCTCATCGAAAGCGGCACCTTCGACGAGCTGATGGCAAAAAAGGAATACTTCTATTCTCTCTTTACCGTCTCGCAGGCATAATCAAAACCCTTGCGGAAGCGTCTGCTTCCACAAGGGTTTCAAACTGTCAAAAAACTATAGTCTTGTTGGAGAAGCTCTGCATAAATCCGCTGAGCGCCGCCGCTGATTTGTTCAGAGATTCCTTATTAGTGCAGGGCTTCCATGCCATGTTCAGTCCTTGTTGTTGCGGCCGACAATCATCAGCAGGCGCAGGAAGTTGGCAATCGCGACGCTCAGCGCGGCGACGTAGGTCAGTGCAGCGGCAGAGAGCACCTTTTTCACACCCTGCTGCTCCTCAAGCGTGAGCAAGTTGCAGCTCTCGATCGTCTGCTTGGCGCGGCGGCTGGCATTATACTCCGTCGGCAGGGTGACGAGCTGGAACACTACGCACAGCCCGAAGCACAGCACGCCGAACAGGGCGACATAGTAGAAGAAGTCGCTGTACGCCGCGAGGCTGCGGATGGACATGAGCAGAAGTCCGATCACGATTAGCGGAATGGACAGCTTTGAGCCGATGTTCGTCACATTGACAATGGCGGCGCGAATCTTGATCGGGGCATAATCCGTCGCATACTGCACCGCGTGTCCCGCCTCGTGCGCGGCAACGCCGACAGCGGCAGGCGTCGCCGCGTCATACACGCTGTCGGACAGACGGATAATGTTCGACTTCGGGTCATAGTGATCGGTCAGATTGCCCGAGACGCGCTCAATACGCACGCCCGTTACGCCGTTTGCCGCCAGCACCGCGCGCGCCGCGTCCGCGCCCGTCATGCCGCGCGAATTGCGCATTTGGCTGTAGCGCTTGAAGGTGCTGTTCACGCGGGCGCTCGCCCAAAGGGAAAAGAGCATCGCGGGCAGGACGAGCAGAATATAATAGATGTCAACACCGTAAAAGTACATATAATCGCCTCCGGCTTACAGTGGCTGCGGCTCCATCGCCTCATGCAGCTCTCTTGTGATCGCACCGCGGAAGGCGCGGTCGGCGTGGGTATGGACGGTGTTGAGCGCAGCAGCGGAATGCTTCATCTCAACCTTGCCCATCATAAAGATATCGTTGTCAAGAATGAACTTGATCTCCTTGTCCTCAACATTGTTGCGCTTGACCATGCCCGGACCGCAGTGCAGCTTCAGGCGGCAGCCGCCGGGCAGATTCATCTCCGCCTCCTGCATCACACGCAGAACCTGCTGCTCCTGTACATCCTCCTCGCCGAGGATGCCGAGGTACCCCGGCTCGATGAGGTCGGCAAAGGGTGTACCCTCCAGCTCGAGCGCCTTGCGGGAGAAAGCGTTGATGTAGCGCAGACCGATCCGCTCAAAGAAGGCGGGATGATAGACCTTGATAAACTGCGCAAGCACCTCGTCAAGCTTTGCGGCAAAATCCTCCCAGCAGGTATAGGCAGGCGTAGCAAGGGCGATGAAGGTATTCGTCAGATTGACCTTCCAGCGCCCGTCGGCGGAGAGAAATTGATAATTAATGACATCCGCCTGCTCTTCAAACTTCATATTGCCCGGCTGACCGATCACCTTCGGCGGCAGCTTCTCAATATTGCGGGAGTAGCGCGGGTATTCGTCACGGATCAGCTCCTGAAACTCGGCAGGCTCCTTCGCACTGATAGAAAGAATGGTCGGAAAGCGGAGCTGGCAGATGACCTCCAAAAGCTGCGGCTTGCCGTAACGGACGCGTTCACATTCAAGAAACATAGAAAAACTCCTTTCGTTTCCTTTTTGTTCGATTATATCACAGTCCCCTGCGGATTTGCAAGCGGATTCATAAATCCGTTACATCTGTTTCCTCACCCATTGGGTGCATTTTTCCCGCTGCCCGTGCATACACTGTCACAGTATGAATGGGTGGGTGAGACTATGGGAAACCGCTTTTCCAATCTCAAATGCAAAGAGGTCGTCAATGTTTGCGACGGCTGCCGTCTCGGCTTTGTCTCGGATGTCGAGGTAGATATATGCAACGGCAGAATCGTTGCGATCATCGTGCCGTGCAGATGTAAAGGCTTCAGCCTTTTCGGACACCGCGACGATTTTGTCATCCCGTGGCAATGTATTCGACGAATCGGCGACGATATTATCTTAGTGGACAGCGATTTGGAGAAATGTCGCCTTCATCGTCCGAGGAAAGAGTTTTTTTAGCGAAAAAAAATCAAAGAATTGCAAAAAAATGCTTGCAAACAGGGCTTTACTGGGCTATAATAGTACGGCGCGGAAATACCGCAGCAAAAACAAACCACACATTTCGGGATTTTCCGTCCCAGTGCCGCTTGGTCGACACAGATACAACAGGCTGCGGCAGCCGCCGGATCTTTTGCCCCGACTATTCGGCCTTGAAATACACAAAGTATTCCTGCGGTTTTCTAGCCTCAATTTGGTGCAAAATCTCTCGACGCCTGCTCTTGCTGTTGCATCCGTGTTTCCCTTGCAGTGGACGGGGGAGATGAGCGAAATGGCGGTCAAAACGAAAAGGAGAAAAAACAAATGGCAGTCGTATCCATGAAGTCCCTGCTCGAAGCAGGCGTCCATTTCGGTCACCAGACCAGAAGATGGAACCCCAAAATGGCTCCCTACATTTACACGGAGCGCAACGGTATCTACATCATTGACCTGCAGAAGACCGTTAAGAAGATCGAAGAAGCTTACAACTTCATCCGCGACCTCGCAGCCAACGGCGAGAATGTTCTCTTCGTCGGCACCAAGAAGCAGGCGCAGGACGCCATCAAGGAAGAGTCCGAGCGCGTCGATCAGTACTATGTCAACGCCCGCTGGCTCGGCGGCATGCTGACCAACTTCAAAACCATGCGCACCCGTATCGACCGTCTTGCACAGCTGCGCAAGATGCAGGAGGACGGCACCTTCGCAATGCTCCCCAAGAAGGAAGTTATCAAGCACGAAGGTGAGATCGCAAAGCTCGAGAAGTATCTCGGCGGCGTCAAGAGCATGAAGAAGCTCCCCGGCGCACTGTTCATTGTTGACCCCCGCAAGGAGCGCAACGCGATCGCCGAAGCGCGCAAGCTGCACATTCCTATCGTCGCCATCGTTGACACCAACTGCGATCCCGACGAGATCGACTATGTCATTCCCGGCAACGACGACGCCATCCGCGCCATCCGCCTGATCGTCGCCACCATGGCAAACGCCGTGCAGGAAGGCCGTCAGGGCGAGGCAAACACCGAGGCTCCCGCAGCTGAGACCGCAGAGGTCGAGGCAGCTCCCGTCGAAGAATAAAAAACACACAATGCCCGCCGTCATGACGGGCATTTTCCAAAGAATACAATAGGAGGATAATAAATTATGGCATTTACTGCTGCTGATGTAAAGGCTCTGCGCGAAATGACCAATGTCGGCATGATGGACTGCAAGAAGGCGCTCGTCGAGACCGACGGCGATATGGACAAGGCAGTCGAGTGGCTGCGTGAGAAGGGTCTGGCGAAGGCTGCGAAGAAGTCCGGCCGCATCGCCGCCGAGGGCATGGCTTACGCCACCGTTGAAAACGGTGTCGGCGTTGTTGTCGAGGTCAACTGCGAGACTGACTTCTGCGCCAAGAGCGAGCTGTTCGTTCCGTTCGTCAAGGATATCGCCACCGTCGTCGCCGAGAGCGCTCCCGCTGATGTTGACGCTCTCATGGGCTGCAAGTATCCCGGCAAGGATCTGACCGTTGCCGAGGTCATGCCCGAGAAGGTCATGTCCATCGGTGAAAATCTGCAGATCCGCCGCTTCCAGCGTTTTGCTGAGAATACCAGCGTCGCTTATGTCCACGCCGGCGGCAAGATCGGCGTTCTCGTCAACCTCATCGTTGAGGGCGGCATCGACGCTACTCAGATCGGCAAGGATATCGCCATGCAGATCGCTGCGCTGAATCCCCGCTTCTGGGACAAGAGCAACGTCACCGAGGATGTCCTCGCCGAGGAGCAGAAGATTCTCGTCGCGCAGATGGACAACGATCCCAAGATGGCAGGCAAGCCCCAGCAGGTCAAGGAAAAGATCGCTGCCGGTAAGATGAACAAGTTCTTCGAAGAGAACTGCTTGCTCCAGCAGGCCTTCGTCAAGGACGGTTCTGTCTCCGTTGAGCAGTATATGAACAGCGCCGCAAAGGCTTTGGGCGGCTCTGTGAAGTTTGTCGATGCCGTTCGCTACGAAAAGGGCGAGGGCATTGAGAAGAAGCAGGAAGACTTCGCCGCAGAAGTCGCCGCGCAGATGAACATGGGCAAGTAATTCCAATAAAACGACCCTGCTTGAGGACATCCCCAAGCAGGGTTTTTTCTATGCCGATCCCCTCTAGGGCGGGGACTACCGTTTCGTACAAGCTCCCCCTCTCATGTCATTGCGAGGAGCGCAGCGACGTGGCAATCTCGTGCAGGAACTACCGGCCGCATACAAATTTGTTCGTCTGTACCATCTGCCGCTTCGCGGACGGCACGCCGAGTCGTCGTGCCCTACGTTCCGCCGACGAAGCTACTTTCTAAAGCTGTGAGCATTGTCGCGTCGATGTGCCGCAGGAGCCGCTTGGATAAGGGAATGCTCACTGCGTACAGCGCGGCGGCGAGCAGTGCAAACGCTGTTGCCATTTTTTTGACTTTCATAAAGTATCGCTCCCGTGTATTATTGTGCACCATCATTTCTTGCAAAGGTATATCCCCTGCCGTTGACATTCATGACCTCATTTGCGACAATGAACGCCTTGCTGTCAATGCGTAGGGCAGCATCGCGAATCTCGGGGTATTTTTTGGCATATACAACACTCAGAATCGCTTTCTGCAGCTCTCCCTCATACCCCGTCTCAATGTGCAGCATCGTCACGCCGCAGTTGATTTTTTCTAAGACCTCCTGCTTGATTTGCTCATAGGCAGGTGAAATAATGATGATCTCGATCTTCTGCTCACCTGTCATAATCGCGCGGTTGATCGTCAAGGACATCAGTGCAATGATCAGGATACTGTAGAGCAGCTCGTCTGCTCCGCGGAAACATACCAAAACAAATACGGTCAGCGAGTCAAACACCATCAGAGAGCTGCCGACAGGGATGCCGAAGTATTTTTGTAAAATGCACGGCGGGATATCCATGCCGCCCGTTGAGCCGCCCGCACGGATGACCAACCCGATGCCGAGTCCGGAGAGAACGCCGCAGAAAATCGCGCAAATCAGCTTGTCCTCCGCGAACAGCGTGCCGAGCGGCAGTTCTTCGAGAATTGCCATGATTGCGGGATAGAGGATCGTGGAGAGCAGCGAGGTCATGGCAAATTTTTTCCCGAGAAAAGCCCATCCCAACGCAAAAAGGAGCACATTGGCAATGCCTGCAACAATGGACAGACGCACGGGCAGGAATTCCTGCACGATCAGTCCGATGCCTGTCACGCCGCCGAGCATAAAATCATACGGCACAACAAACGTGCAGATGGAGAATGCCAGCAGGGTGTTGCCGAGTAGAACGGAAATAAGCATTTTCAGCCGCTGCTTCATAAAAATCCTCCAGAATTATGATTTTTTCAGCGTCATTATAGCATCTTTCCGGCAGGGATTCAATAAAAACCTTCCTTCCCTCCCCGCCCCATGCGCGCAAAAAAACAGCACACCGTCATGATGTGCCGCAGATTTTGAAACTGTCAGCATACAGTGCCGAAATTGTCGTGCCTTACAAATGTAGGGAAGCTCTGAAAAAAACGCAATAGCGGTCCGTGAGAGATTTTGCCGCAAGGCAAAGCAATGATTTACAAGCGTCGGTGTCTATTCCTTAACTGAGACAATATCGATTGCAGACTCTAACAGCAAATTGATCAACTCATTGCGAGAACGGTTTGTTTTTGCAGAGAGCGTATCCAATCATTCCAGCAGTTCCTCTTTCATACGCACGGATACGATTTTGTGCCCGTTGTATCCTTTTCGTGCGGTCTTTTTCGTGATTTTGATTTCTCCCGCCATTCACACAGTACAACTTTCTTCCGCGATTGTCAGCCGGCTCAGTCTCTAAAATCAAACAGCCTATCCGGAGCGACCCGCAGCGCATCGCAAATATCAAAAACGACATCAAGCGACACCGCACAGTCAGCCGTTTCAATGCGGCTCATATGCGTACGGCTGATATTGACCAGCCCAGCAAGCGCGCTTTGCGACAAGCCCCGTTCTATCCGATAATAAGCAATATTCAACCCAAGATGCTTGAATTTTGAAATCTGACGCTGCTGCATGACTTTACTCCTTGTATCAAACATTAAAAGAGAGGAAGAAGCGTTTATTCCTCCACCGTCACAATGTCAATTGCAGACTCTAACAGCAAATTGATCAGCTCATTGCGGGAACGGTTCGTTTTTGCAGAGAGCGTATCCAATCGTTCCAGCAGTTCCTCCTTCATACGCACCGATACAATTTTGTGCCCGTCGTCCCCTTTTCGCGCGGTCTTTTTCGTAATTTTAATTTCTCCTGCCATAGTATTATCACCTCGATATAGTGTTATTATATCTTGACAGGAGCGTTGTTTATATACTATAATAGTTTAGTCAATCTATAACTATATATTTATATTCAACAGGTGAGGTTCATCGAATGACAGAAAAAAACGCCATGTTCAACAACACAAAAACCAAAGAACCGGCTCTGGAGCAGTCTTCCCTTTATCCAAAAATGTACGCCATTCTTTGCACAGCAGCTTCCGATGCCATTGATGCCCTGCCGCGCACCGCAGATACCCTGCAAGCACGCTGTCTTTTGGAGAAAGGTCTGCGAGAAGCAGAGGAAATCTATCTCTCCCACGCAGAATAGAAAAAAGATAGGATAGAGATAAAAAATTGAGCGTGCTTTCGCACGCTCAGTTTTTCAATCTCTGTCCCAGTTGTGCCAGACGTTCTGCACGTCGTCGTCATCCTCGAAGATGTCGAGCATTTTTTCCATGTTGGCAACATCGTCGGGATTGTCGAGCTTCTTATACTCGGAGGGAACCATCTCGATCTGCGCGGAGGCAAAGGCATAGCCCTTCTTGGTCATTGCATCCGCGACGGCATTGAAATCGTCCGGCTGGGTGTAGATGGTGAAGCAGTCGTCCTCAGCTTCAAAGTCGTCCGCGCCCGCATCCATCGCGTCCATCATTACATCGTCTTCGGTGTAATCCTCGTCCTCGTTGTCGATGACGAGTACGCCCTTCTTACTGAAGTTCCACGCAACGCAGCCGGAGGCGCCCATGTTGCCGCCGTATTTGTCGAAGTGGTGGCGGACATTGCCTGCGGTACGGTTGCGGCTGTCCGTCATGGTCTCGACAATGACCGCAATGCCGCCGGGGCCGTAGCCCTCGTAGGTGATGGCTTCGTATGCGTCGCCGGAGCCTGCGTTCGCCGCCTTTTCCAGCACGCGCTTGATGTTGTCATTGGGCATATTCGCCGCCTTCGCCTTAGTGATAACGGTTGCAAGGCGGGAGTTGTAGTTCGGATCGGCAGAGCCGCCGCCCTCCTTGACCGCGACATACATTTCCTTCGCAATCTTGGTGAAGGTCGCGGCGCGTTTTGCGTCCTGCGCGCCCTTGGTTTTCTGAATATTATGCCATTTGGAGTGGCCCGACATGGTAGTTCTTCCCTTCTAATGTAAAATTCCGACCAATATTTTAACACATCGCGCGCCGAAAAACAACTGTTTTTATTCGAATTTGATGCAATCCGTGTGGACTTCCGAAAGAAAAACCTCAATTTTTGGGAACGCGGCGCGCACTTTCTCCGCTAAATACGCGCAGACGGGATTCTCCGTCTCGAAATGCCCCGCGTCCACGAGGGTCACGCCGAGGTCGCGCGCGTCGTTGAAGGCGTTGTATTTCACATCGGCAGTGACAAAGGCGTCATAGCCCAACTCCGCCACGCGGGAGAGCAGCCCCGCGCAGCTTCCGCCGCCGACGGCGACGCGGGCAATCGGCTTTCCGCCGTCCGCAAAGCGCACACCTTCACAGCCAAGCTTCTCCTTGACAAATGCCGCAAATGCCGCAGGCTGACAGGCCGCGGTATTCCCGCCGCGCAGAAGTCCGTAGGGTCTGCCCTGTGCATCCGTTCCGACGGGGTCAATGACCTCGATCTCCTGCAAGCCGAGCCTTCTTGCAAGGCAATCGTTGACTCCGTCCGGCGCAAAGTCCAAATTCGTGTGCGCGTTGACGGCGGAAATGCCGTTTTCAACCAAGAAGAGCAGATTTCTGCCCTCCTGCGTCTGATCGTTGACCGCTTTCAGCTCCCAAAGGCATGGGTGATGGGTCAGAAGGAGCTGACAGTCGCGCGTCTTTGCCTCCTCGCAGACGGCGCGGAAGGGGTCAAGGGCGATGAGCACCCGTTTGACCTCGCGGTCAGCGCGTCCGCAGAGCAGCCCGACATGATCCCAATCCTCCGCCATATACTCGGGCGCAAGGGTTTTGATGTAATTATAGATGTCTGATACCGTCGTCATAATTGTCTCTCCATCTCCCGCACCTCGTGCAGTGCGGTTTCATAGTACTTCAGCCGTTCGCGGGCGGCGGGATCGTTGGCTTTTTGAATTCCCTCTACCGTCAACGCAAGGGCGCGGTCGATACGCTCTATATAACGCGGCAAAAGCGCGTCGCCGCTGTGTAAAAGCCGCTCGGGCAGATATTGCTGTCCCGGTGTCAGCGGCACAGCGTTGCCGAAGCGCGCGCAGATCACAAAATAGATGAATCCGCCGTCCTCGACCAGCGTCTCCTTCTCAATGCCGAAGCCCAGCTCCGCAAGCTTTCGCCTCAGGTCGTTGCCCGAGGACTGCGGCTGTAGGACCAGCAGGTATTTTTTGTCCTTCAGCCATGGGCAGTCCGCCACGATCTGCGCAATCAGATCGCCGCCCATGCCCGCGCAGACGATCGTATCGACCTCGTCCGGCTCCACGGCGCGCAGACCGTCGGCGCGAGAGAAGCGCATTTTCTCTGCCACGCCGTAGCGCGCGGCGTTTTCCATCGCGCGGCGCAGCGGCTTTTCCCGCAGATCGCACGCGTGCGCAAATACCGCCCGACCGCTTTTCAGCAGTTCGATGGAGAGATACCCGTGATCCGCGCCGATGTCCGCCACACGCGCCCCCTGCGGCACCTGCGCCGCGCAGCACAGCAGCCGTTTTGAGATCGGCAGCTTCATGGCAACCACTCCTCAGCAGCCGCGCGCCAATATGCCCGATCCTCGTCCGTGATCGCGCGCAGTACGCGGCACGGATTTCCCACGGCGATGCAATCCGAAGGGATATCCTTTGTCACCACCGACCCCGCACCGATCACGACATTGCTGCCGATCGTCACGCCGCCGAGGATCACCGTATCGCCGCCGACCCAGACATCCGAGCCGATCGTGATCGGCTTGCCGAATTCCAAGCCGGTGCTGCGCACCGCCGCGTCAATGGGATGCCCCGCCGAATATAAACTCATGCGCGGGCCGAAAAAGACATTGTCCCCGATGCGAATGGGGCATTGATCGAGGATGATGCACTCAAAATTGGCATAGAAGTTTTTGCCGACATAGATATTCGCGCCGTAATCGCAGCGAAACGGCGGCTCAATGTAGGCATTTTCCCCCATCCCGCCGAGCAGCTTCCGCAGAAGGTTCTGCCGCTGCGCAGCGTCGAGCGATTGGTTAAACTGATGCAGAAGCTCCCGCGTTTGGCGCATCTCCGCAGCAAGCTGATCGTCCACCCGATATAGTTTCCCCGCAAGCATACGCTCCTTCTGTGTCATGTTCCCTCCTGCCGATAACGCAAAGGGAGGCATACGCCTCCCTTACTTGTTCTCCTCGCTCGCTTCGATGAAGCGGTTGACCTGCGCCAAAAATGCGTCTGCATCTACACCGTGAACCATGCAGGCTTCTTCGACCGTCTCGCCGCGGGAGGACGGACAGCCGAGGCAGTGCATCCCGATCGCCATAAAGAGGGGCGCGGTCTGCGGTGCGATGTCGAGCACATCTCCAATGATGGTGGTTTTTTCAATTTTAACAGCCATGATTGACCTCCTGTATATCTTTCGAGCGCAAAAGCGTTCCTATTGTTTCTATTATACCCAAACAACAGACAAAAATCAACCGCTTTTCGACTGCGCTCTTGATTTTGCGGAAAAAGGTGCTAAGATGGTCACGGGAAGTGATCATACATGGTAGATACTTTGATTTTAGGCGGCACGCTGCTCGACGGGAGCGGCGGCGCGCCGTATTCGGCGGATATCGCGGTTAAGAACGGAAAAATTGCCGCAATCGGCGCACTGCGCGACACGCCTGCCGATTTGCTTCTTGACGCTTCGGGCTTCTGCGTCACGCCCGGTTTTTTGGACATTCACCGCCATGGCGACGCAGCGGTCTTTCGGGACGGGTACGGGAAAGCGGAGCTAAAGCAGGGCATCACGACGGTCCTAAACGGCGCGTGCGGACTGTCCCTCGTGCCGTTCGGAGACGCACATCGGGAGGACATTCTGCACTATCTCGCCCCCATCACGGACGGCATCGCGCCGGAAATTCCAACGGCATCCATGGGCGCGTACCTCGCTGCGCTCCGACAGACAGCGCTCCCGCTGTGTGTTGGCATGATGGTCGGCGGCGGCACGCTCCGCGCCGATCTGTGCGGCTATCGAAAAGCCCCGCCCGACGATTTCCGCGTCCTGCACCGCCGCTTAGAGCAGGCGCTCTCCGAGGGTGCACGCGCCGTCTCGCTCGGCTTGGGCTACGCGCCGGAGTGCTTTTATACCACACAGGAGCTGATCGACGCCCTCGCCCCGCTGCAAAACGGGAATATTCCGATCGCCGTCCATATGCGTGAGGAGGGCGACAAGGTCTGCGAGGCAATCGAGGAAATGCTGACCGTCGCACGCACGCTGCACTGCCCGCTGCATATCAGCCACCTCAAGGCGATGGGTATGCGCAACTGGCGCAAGCGGATCCCGCAGGCTCTGAAGCTTATGCAAAACGCCCGTTCCGAGGGCATAGATGTCTCCTGCGATGTCTATCTCTATGACGCAGGCTCGACACAGCTTCTCCATCTGCTCCCGCCCGACTTTTTGGTTGGCGGCACAGAGGCAATCTCCGAGCGTCTGCGCGTACCCGAGCAGCGTGAACTTCTGCGCGAACGCATCCGTAACGGTCGGGACTTTGACAATATCGCCCAAATGATCGGCTGGGATAACATCACCCTCTCCACGCTGCGCCAGCCGCAGTATCAAGCCCTAATTGGCAAGACGCTTGCGGAGGCGTCGGAACTGCTGCAGCTTGACCCCGTGGATTGCCTCTGCCAAATTCTCGCGGACGAGCACTGCGCCGTGACGATGATCGACCGCATTACCTGTGAGGAGGACATTTGCACCATTCTGCAAGACGAATTTTCCTCTGTGATCTCCGACGCGACCTATCCGACCGTCGGCTTGCCGCACCCGCGCGTCTACGGCAACTGCACGAGGCTCTTTGAGCGCTTCGTGCGGGAAAAGCAGGTTTTGTCCCTCCCGCAGGCGGTGCGGAAGGTCACAGCGCTGCCTGCTCAAGCCATGCATCTGACCGGCAAGGGTGTTTTGCAAGTCGGCGCAGATGCGGATATTAACATTTTCCGCTTGGACGACCTGCACGAACGCGCGACCTACCTCTCCCCCTGTCAAGAGAGCGACGGCATGGACACCGTTCTCATTGCGGGCAAGCCCGCAATCCTCCACGGTACCTTCACCGGCATCTGCAACGGCAGCGTCCTTTAACCGCCGCAAATAACGCACCACGAAAAAAACGAACCCCTGCCAAATGGCAAGGGTTCGGTTTCTTATTTCATTGCAGCATCGTACAGGGCGTTTTTCGGAAATCCCGTCTCCTGCGATGCCTGCTTGATCGCGTCCTTTTTGCTCATGCCCTGTGCAAGCAGCTCCTGTACGCGGGTAAGCGCGGTTTCCATCGTCGGCTTTTCCTCCTGCTTTTCCGCCGCACCCTCGACGATCAAAACGAATTCTCCGCGCGGCGGCTGCTCATCGTAATACGCCGCCGCCTCACCGAGCGTCATACGCTGCACCTCCTCGTACAGCTTGGTCAGCTCACGGCAGAGGGAAATGCGCCGTTCCGCGCCAAACGCCTCCGAAAGATCGCGCAGCGTCGCCGTCAGCTTGTGCGGCGCTTCATAAAAAACCATCGTGCGCGTCTCATTCTTGAGGCTCTGCAAATGCGCAAGGCGGTTTTTCTTCGTCGTGGACAAAAAGCCTTCAAAGGTGAAGCGTCCCGTCGGAAGTCCCGAAATGCTCAAGGCGGTAATTGCAGCGCAGGGACCCGGGATGGCAGTGACCGTCACGCCGTGTTCCGCACAGAGGCGCACCAAGTCCTCGCCGGGATCGGAGATCGCGGGCGAACCGGCGTCCGAAACCTGCGCGCAGTTCTCCCCCGCCAAAATGCGCTCCAAAATTTTCTTCCCGCTGAATTCCTTGTTGTGCTCATAATAGCTGACCAAGGGCTTTTTCAGATCCAAATGGTTCAGCAGCTTCAATGTCACGCGGGTGTCCTCCGCCGCGATAAAATCCGCCTCGGCAAGCGCCTGCCGGCAGCGCGGCGAAATGTCGGACAAATTGCCGATCGGCGTCGGCACAAGCGTCAGTGTTCCGCTCATTCGTTCTCCCCTCTGTGGTAGGCGGCGCGGTAAGCTTCCGTCTCCGCTCCGTCATCCGTAAATTCGATCAAGTCTGCCTCGAAGCGCAGTCCGGCAGCGCCGCCGCGTCGGCCCTCGACCAAAATGAGGCAGACGGGCGCGTTCGCTCTATGGCGCACAAATTGCACTCGCTTCGGCTCGATGCCGCTCTCCCGCATGGCGCAGAAAAGGTCGCACAGCCGCTCGGGGCGGTGAACCAGTGCAAAGCGGCCGCCGCAGGGCAGCAGCCACGCAGCAGCTTCACAGAGTGAGGCAAGCGGAAGCGTCTCCTCCGAGCGCGCCATTGCACTGCGGCTGCTTTTCTTTCCGCTCCCTGCCGGAAAATAGGGCGGATTCGCGATTACGCAGTTAAAGCTACCCGCAGGTAAAAGCGTTTTTATCTCGCGCACATCACCTAAAACAGAAGAGAGGCGCTCCTCCAAGGCGTTTTCGCGGATATTCTCCAACGCGGCGCGGTGCGCGCTTTCGTCCAGCTCCACGCCGACCACGCGCACCTGCGGGTCACTTGCGCAGAGCAGCAGTCCGAGCGTTCCGCAGCCCGCGCCGAGATCGGCGATGCGCGCCCTCGGCGGGAACTGCGCAAAATGCGCCAAAAGCACCGAATCCGTCCCGAGGCGGAAGCCGCTGTCCGTCATCCGGATTTCGTTCCAAAGCGATTCCTTCATCATTCCTTCAAAAATACGACCGGTCTGTACTCGAAACGAAGTGCAGACCGGTCATGCTTTGCATTTTACTGCTGCTCAATTGCTTCCGTCGGGCAGCTTGCGGCGCAGGAGCCGCACTCCACGCACTGGTCAGCGTCGATCACGTACTTGTCGTCACCCTCGGTGATGATGCCGAGCGGGCAGGTGTCCGCGCAGGTACCGCACTTAACACAAGCGTCAGTGATAAAATAAGCCATTGTTTTGCCTCCTGTATGTATTAGTATGCACCATCATTCTATCATGTTTTTTGAAAAAAGCAAATGGTAAAACACAGAAAATGCAAATAATTTTTGCGGGTATAGAATTCCGCTGCCGTGGCAATGATTTCCGAGAGGCGAAAAAGGAGGCGGCGCATGGGAAAACAGGACAGGCTGACGCGGCAGGTCTTGCAGCGGGCATGGGGACTTTCGTGCTTTTTGGGGCACAGCAACGTCGGCACGGAGCATCTTCTGGTCGCCCTTGCACTCACGCCGTCAGCGCCCGCGTGTCAGGCGCTTTCGTGGCAGAATGTCACCGCACAGGAGCTTTTGCATCGGCTGATTCGTATGCGGGGACGCGGCAGACCGACCGAGCGGCTTGCACAAGGGCTTTCTCCGCGGGCGAGGCGCGCCGTCACGCTTGCGGCGGCAGAGCAGACCGCCGTAACACCCGAGAGTCTACTCAGCGCGATGCTCCGTGACGAAAAAAGCGGTGCAAGTCAGCTGCTCGCCCGCTGCGCCGTGAGTGCTGATCTGCTGTTCACCGACCTATATCTTGGGCAAACCGCCCGAAAGGAGCAAGCCATGCCAAATACCCGTCTGCTTGATCAGTTCGGCGTCGATCTGGTCGAACGCGCGGACAAAACCGAGCGCATCATCGGAAGGCAGCGTGAGATCGAAACCGTTTTGCAAATTCTCTCGCGCAAGCATAAAAACAACCCCGCCCTCATCGGAGAGCCGGGCGTCGGCAAGACCGCCATCGTTGAGGGCGTCGCGCAATATATCGCCGCAGGACGCGTGCCCGAGCAGCTTCGCGGCAAGCGGCTGTTCGCACTCGACATGGCAAGCGTGATTGCAGGGACGAAATACCGCGGCGAATTCGAAGAACGCGTGCGCGACATCGTCGCGGAGGTGCGGCGCGTACAGAATGTCATTTTGTTCATAGATGAGATGCACACGTTAGTCGGCGCGGGCGCGGCGGAAGGCGCGATCGATGCGGCAAATCTCTTAAAACCCGCCCTCGGGCGCGGGGAATTGCAGCTTATCGGTGCAACGACCCTTTCGGAATACCGCAAATTCATCGAAAAGGATGCCGCGCTGGAGCGGCGCTTTCGTCCCGTACAGGTGCGCGAGCCGAGCCGCGAGGAGACACGGGAAATTTTAGAGGGCCTGCGCGAGGGCTTGGAGGCGCACCACCGCATCACGATCAGCGCCGAGGCGCTCGACGCGGCAGTGGAGCTGTCCTGCCGCTATTTAACGGACAAATTTCTGCCCGATAAAGCGGTCGATCTGCTTGACGAGGGTGCGGCGTGCGCAAGTATGATGCGTATGCTCGGCTGTCCCCGCGATACCGCGCAGGAGATGGAGCAGTCGCTCCGCGATGCTGTCCGCGCGGGGCGTTATGAGGATGCGGCACGGCTGCGTGACCGCCTGCAAAAGCTCCGCAAAACGCCGTCCGTCCCTTGCACGGTGCAGGCACAGGACATTGCCGCCGCCGTCTCAAACCGCACGGGCATCCCCGTCGGCACGATCTCATTGGGCGAAAAGCAGCGCCTGCGCGCGCTGGAAACGACCCTCGGCAAGCGCGTCATCGGGCAGGAGGCAGCCGTCCGCGCGGCGGCTGAGGCGGTGCGGCGCGGACGCTCGGGACTTGCCGAGCAGAAGCGCCCTGTCGCCGCCATGCTCTTTACCGGACCGACAGGTGTCGGCAAGACGGAGCTCTGCAAGGCGCTGGCGGAGGCGGTCTACGGCAGTGAAAGCGCCATGATTCGCGTGGATATGTCGGAATATATGGAAAAATTCTCCGTCTCGCGTCTCATCGGCGCGCCTCCGGGCTATGTCGGGCACGACGAGGGCGGCGAGCTGTCCGAGCGGGTGCGCCGCCGCCCGTATTCCCTCGTTCTGCTCGACGAGCTGGAAAAGGCGCATCCCGATGTGTGCGGCCTGCTGCTGCAAATCATGGAGGACGGGATTCTGACCGACTCGAACGGACGGTGTGTGGATTTCAAAAACACCCTGCTGGTCATGACCTCAAACCTCGGCAGCCGTTACGCGGGGCAGGCGGCGCTCGGCTTCGGCGCACAGGCGGAGGACTCGACGCTGCGGGCGCTGCGGGAGCATTTTCCGCCTGAATTTTTGGGAAGGATCGACTGTATTGCCGCCTTCCGCCCACTCGGCGAAGCGGAACTGACAAAAATCGCAGAGAAGCAGCTCGGCGCACTGCGGGAGCGTGCTGCGGCAAGGAAGCTGCACATGACGTATTCCGCCGATCTTCCAAGGCTTCTTGCCAAGCGCTGTCTCGGAAAGCACGGCGGCGCAAGAGAGCTGCGCCGCCTGATTCAGTCGGAATTGGAAGCGCCGCTTGCGGCAAACCTCCTCTCTGAGCAGCCGAAAGCAGAGGTCGCCGTCCAAGTCCGTGAGGGCAGCATCGTGCTGCAATAATTTGCCCTATAGCGGCTATTCGCCCTGCATGGGCGCTGAATATAAGAGCGTAGAGGCGGACAGATTTGTCCGCCTCTCAGCGTGTCGAAAAAGTCTCCGACGTGTCATTGCGAGGAGCGCAGCGACGTGGCAATCCAATAAGAAAAGTTCCGTATTCGCCGGAAATGATGTAACTGCCTCTACGAGCTTCATCGGATGATTATGGAATTATTGTTTATTTCACGGTGCCAGTACATCGGCAAGCACGCGATCGGTCAGGAAGGTGTTCGCGTTATAGAGAAACAGCACATCCGTCACGCCCTCGCGGGAGATCACACTGTCCGCGTCGCCGTAATAATACCGCGCGTCGAGCAAAATGATCCTGTCGTAATACGGCAGCAGGAACTGCAAGAAGCAGTTCGCATAGGAATCCTTGAAGATCAGAAGTGTTCTTCCCGTTTCCGCCGTGGTCGTAATATCTACACGCGCGTCATTGCCGCCGAGGAAGACAGCGTATTGATCCTTCTCCTCCAGCTTCTCGCGGTCATACATCGTCGCGGTCCGCTCCCCGTCTACCGTCACATAATATTCTATGTCAGTCTTCGGGACATACAGCTCAATCACATCCGTCACGGCATGGCAGCCGCTCTTGGAGGCAAGCGTCCCCTCAAAGCTGTCCGTCACGGGATAAACATCATATTCTTCCGACGGCTGTTCGATACCGAGGCCTGCCGCCATGTCCGAAAAAGCATAGTACGCGCCGAGGCTCGTCCAGTGATGGTCGGTGCGGTAATAGATCGCCTCGTCCGCGTGCTGCGCCAGCGCATCGGTCACGTTGAGGAAGCTTACGCCCTGCACCCGCGCCGCAATGTCTTGAATATCCTGCCGCTGGTCGCGCACAGGCGCGTTAGCAGGCAGCTTCTCCGCCATCACGCACGCGGCGTTCGGCACGACGCTCATGCAGAGCTGCAGATTCTCATGCCGCGCAGCAAAGGCGTTAATCGCATCCAAATTTCTTTTCAAAGCCTCCTCGTCGGGCGCGGCAGGCGGCTCCATCAGGTAATCGTCCGCGCAGAGGTAGACGCCGCCCGCCTCCTTTGCCCCGAGCAGGCGTGAAGCCTGCAGATTGAGTGTGATCCAAGTGTCGCGCCCAACGAATTGGTCGGCAAGATAGTCCTCCCACGCGGCAAAATAGCTGCCGTCCGTGAGCGCAGACAGTGAGAATTTCGGAAGCTGCGCAAGCTTTCGGTTTTCCGCAGGGGAGTATTCCCTGTCACGCGCCAGCGCGTTTACAAGCGCGAAAGCGAGCAGGCACAGCAGAAGGAAGATTGCCAAAAATGCGCCCTGCTCCGTCACAGTGCGCCGCGAGCGCTTTTTTTGCTGCTCCAAAGCATAGCCCTCCTGTCAGAATTGGAAATATAGGAACGCGGAATAGGTGTCGTTCATCATGCCGGCGATACACAGAAGCAGGAGCACGGCATAATAGACGATACTCAGAGGAATCCACGCTCTCCCACGCCGCAGCAGGCTCCTGCCGAAGCGCGCGCCGACGGGCAGGCAGCCAAACACCGCCAAAAGGATAACGCGCCACGCGGCGCTCCAATAATACTTCGCCGCCGTGTCGATAAGCTTCCCCGTGCCGAACATACGTCCGAGCATTGCAAACGCCGCCTGCGGGGAGGGCGAAAAGAAAAACACCCAGCCGATCACGACGCAAAGCAGTGTCAGAACATGGCGCACTGCGTCAGGGACTTTGTTCAGCACACGGCGCAAAATCAGCTTTTCCAGCACCAGCAGCACGCCGTAATACACGCCCCAGAGGAGGAAGGACGCACCCGTACCGTGCCAAATGCCGGTCAGCAGCCAAACGACCATGAGATTCAGGGCGGTGCGGAGACTGCCGCACCGACTGCCGCCCAAGGGGATGTACACATACTCGCGAAACCACGTGCCGAGTGAGATATGCCAGCGCCGCCAAAATTCTGCAACCGTGCCCGAAAGATACGGATAGTCAAAGTTCTTTTCAAGCGCAAAGCCGAACATCCCCGCCAGTCCGATTGCCATATCGGAGTAGCCGCCGAAGTCGAAATAGAGCATCAGCGAATAAGAGATCGCACACAGCCACGCGCCCGCCGCAGAAAGAGAAGTCACAGGCAGCGCGCTGAGGGCGTAAAAGGTTGTGCCGAGGGTGTTGGCAATTAAAACCTTTTTGGCAAGTCCAATCAAAAACTGCCGCGCGCCGCCGCCGAATTTCTCCCACGAAAAGGGATGCTCTCTCAGCTGTGCCTCCATTTCGGCATAGCGCACGATTGGCCCCGAAACAAGCTTCGGAAAAAAGGTCACATACAGCCCGAAGTCGATGATATTCTTTGCCGCCGGCGCTCTGCCGCGATAAATGTCAAAGAGGAAGGCCAGGAGCGAGAAGGTAAAGAAGGAAATGCCGATCGGCATGGGCAGCGCCCGCCCGCCGAGCAGCTCCGCGCCGTACTTAAAGAAGCACAAAAGCAGCAAATTCAAGATCACAGAGCAGGTCAGAACGAACCGCGCCGCGCCCTTCTTCTCCGCCCGCAGCAAAAGCGCAAGCTCACGTCCCGTAAAATAGTTGAAGCCCACACTCAACGCCAACAGCAAAAGATAGGTCGGCTCTCCCCAAGCGAAAAACACGAGGCTGCAAAGGAGCAGCACCACGTTTTTGATCCTGCGCGGCGCGATAAAGTACAAGAGCAGGCTCACCGGCAGGAAGCCGAAGACAAAATACAGATTTCCGAATGACATCTTTCAGCCTCCTACAGCGCGTTCAAAAACGCCTGCCGTATCGCCTGCGCATTCACGCCGACGGCAAACAGGATATATCTGCCGCGTACCTCCGTGACGGCGTTGTTGTTCAGAAGCGCCGTCTGCTCGATGCCGTAGCCGTCAAAGCTCTGCTTCTGCGCGCCAAGACGCGCTTCGATCGCCGCTTCGACCGTCTCGGTCTGCGCGGTATCGTTCAGTTTGACCAAAAGCAGCTCCTCCACGCCCATATTCGAGGCGGGATAATACAGCACGACCTCCGCGTAATCCGACGGATTCAGCCCGTAAAGTCTGCGGAGCATACGGCCGTCCGCCTTCTGCACCTCTCCCTCCGAAAGCTGCGGCACGGCGACCGCTTCCAATTCCTGTAAGGAGACATCCGTATTGGGCGCACTGCCTGCCATGAAGATCAGCAAAAAGGCTGTTACCACCGCGAGCATCAGGCGCGCAAGCTCAAGTAAGCTCAGTTTCCATTTCATTTCTAATAATCCCCACGATCAAATTTCTCGCCCAATAGGGGTAAAACTCCGGGCGCACATGAATGCCGTCCGGCTGCCAGTAGTCTGCGTAGGTATCGCAGATCTCGGTGTTATCGACAAAGACCACGCCGTTCTTCGCACACGCCTCGGCAATGGCGGCGCTGAAATCGGGGATCTCATACCACTTCGAGCTAAGCTCAAACGCAGGGTCGCGCGCCGGCAGGATGGAGCTGACAACAATGACCGCGTCGGGCAGGTTCTCCCGCAGATCCGCAATGTAATCCAGCAGGTCGGCAACATATTCCTCCTTCGTGCTCCAAATGCCGATACTGACATCGTTTAGACCGTAGCAGAGGAAAATGTACTTCGGCTGCAAAGCGACGATCTCGCTCATATGCTCACCGATCTTCAAAATCGTATCGCCGCCGCCCGCGAGGACGCGGCTCTTGTCCAAAAAGTCATAATAGTAAAAGCCGACGGCGCGGGAGTCTCCCAAAATCACAAAATCGTGGAACTCTCCCCAAATATCCGTCTCGCCGTTCTCAATCGCCGCGATTTGCGCCTCATATTCCGCGCGGCGCTCCGCGCGAATGCGTTCGCGTTCTTCCTCAGCGCGCTGCTCCTCTTCGGCGCGGCGGCGTTCCTCCTCCTCGCGGCGGCGCTGCTCCTCACGCTCCCGCAAAAAAGCATCGACCTCGGCAGGGTCCTTCTGCTCCTGCGCCTCGAGATAAGCAATGCCCGACGCCGTATCCGCGCCGTTCGCCTTTGCGGGGCGGACGGTCAAATACAGCCATGCGCTCACACCCGCAAGCGCCAAAAGCGTCAGAAGCACCGCGAGCACACCGTGCCGTTTTTGTATTTTCAATACCGCCGCCTCCTCCCGCGCATTCTTTCTCTATTCTGTACCATCGCCGTGCTGATTACAAGAACATTTTGTTACCATTTCAAAATTTTGTCGGAATGGGCCGATATAGAAAAATCCGCCGCGAGGATGCGGCGGATTTGCTTATTTTGCAAGGAAAGCATAGGCAAGCACGATCGCGCCGAGGGCGATACGGTACCAGCCGAATGCCGAAAAGTCATGCTTTTTTATGTAGCCGACGAGGAATTTGATGGCGAGCACCGAGACGGCAAATGCCACCGCCATACCCAAAAGCAGAACGGCAAGCTGCGTGCCCGTAAAAGCAAAGCCGAATTTGACGACCTTCAACAGCGACGCGCCGAACATCACGGGAATCGCAAGGAAGAAGGTGTATTCTGCCGCAAGCTCACGCGAAGCGCCGATCAAGATGCCGCCGAGGATGGTCGCGCCCGAGCGGGACGTGCCGGGGACGAGGGAGAGAACTTGGAAAACACCGATCAACACGGCGTCCCTCCAGCCCAGCGCGGAGAGCTTGTTGATGCGCGGCGTGCGGCGCTTATTGTACTGCTCGATAAGGATGAAGCCTACACCGTAGATAATCAGCATCAGCGCGACGACGACGGGCGTATAAAGATGCGCATCCATCCAGTCATCCAGCGGCAGTCCGACGAGAATCGCCGGCAGGCAGGAAACGGCAATTTTCAGCCAAAGCACGATCTTATCCATATAGCAATGGTTGTCGCAGAAGCGCTGAAGACCGGCGACCGCACGGTTGGAGCTTTGCTGCGCAAAATACGAGCGGCGGCAGCGCTTTGCCTTGGTATGGAAGGGCCAAAGCTTTTGGAAGTACAGCACCACAACCGCGAGAATTGCACCGAGCTGAATCACGACGGTGAACATAGACATAAATTCATCCGTCAGGACGGGATGATTCTCCGTTTTCCAAAACGCATCGACGAGGATCATATGTCCCGTGCTGCTGATGGGCAGCCACTCCGTGATGCCCTCAACGATGCCGAGTACAATGATTTTGAGCCATTCAAGTAGATTCATAGGTCAACCTCTTTTCGTATCAATCTATGCTGCTTACTCGCAACATAGCACCTTCCTCCCATAAAGTCGAATTCCCCGTTCTGCCTGCGGAGGTGCACCGCATCCGTAAGGCTGTGCTGTTTTAACAGTCCGTCCGCATAGCAGCATAGCGGCTTATGCGGAAACATTATTATAACAACAGATTATTTTGAATGCAATCATTTTCTTTAGGGAAGCTCTGAATAAATCCGCAAGAGCGGTCGGCGAGGGATTTTGTTCCAAATTGAGGTTTGAGAATCGCAGGAATACTTTGTGTATTTCAAGATTTCGTAAAATTCCCGCCAAATTTACCGCTGTTCTTGCATTCTTTGGGGTCTTCTGTTATACTATTATAAAAGTATATTGCGGAGTATCGGCTTTTCCGCAGAAAGATAAGGAAACACTGCATGGAAACTACAAAAACCTTTCGAGAATTGGGTGTCAGCGAGGAGATCTTGCGCGCGTTGGAGAAAAAAGGCGTCGGTCTGCCGACCAAAGTGCAGGAGGAGGCAATCCCTCCGCTGCTGGAGTGGAAGGACGTCATTGCCAAAGCGCCTACGGGCACGGGCAAAACCTTTGCCTTCGGCATTCCGATGATCGAGCACATTGACGCAAGCAGCGACGACCTGCAAGGCTTGATCCTCGCGCCGACAAGAGAGCTGGCGCTGCAAATCGGCGACGAGCTGAACGGTCTGCTCCCCTACTATAATCAAACCATTCGCGTGACGGTCGTCTACGGCGGTCAGCGCATGGAGCCGCAGATCAAGGCGCTGGCTCGCCATCCACACATTGTTGTCGCCACGCCGGGCAGGCTGACGGACCACTACAACCGTAAAAATCTGCGCCTTGACAAGATCAAAACCGTCATTTTGGACGAGGCGGATCGAATGCTCGACATGGGCTTCTTTGACGACGTGACGAAGATTCTCAACAAAATCAAAAACCGCGTCAATCTCGGTCTGTTTTCCGCGACCATCTCGCAGGAGGTCATGACCGTAAGCTGGATGTACCAGCGCGATGAGGTCGAGATCACCGTCAATCCCACCGAGGAGAGCAAGCCGGATATTGACCAGTATTCCATTACTGTCCCACGCTTGGAAAAAGAGGAGGCAATGCTGCGCATTCTGCGCTCCGGCGCGTTTGAGCGCGTGATCGTCTTCTGCAACACGAAGGTCATGTGTCAGCGTCTCAGCGACGATCTGCGCCGCGCGGGAATCCAAGCCAACTGCCTGCACGGCGACATCAAGCAGGCGACCCGCGAAAAGACGATGGCGGCCTTCCGCAAGGGCAAGCTTCCTGTGCTGATTGCCACCGATGTCGCCTCGCGCGGCATTGACGTGGACGATGTAGACGGCGTCATCAACTATGACGTACCCGACGAGAACGAATACTATATCCACCGCATCGGCAGAACAGGCAGGGCGCGCAAAAAGGGAATCTCCTTCACCCTCATCGGTTCGTTCCCCGAAAAGGCAAAGCTTGACGAGATTGCCAAATTCTCAGGCTTTACGATCGTACCGATGGTATTTGACGAATACGGCTGCCTGATGCCCGCACCCGCGGAAGAAAAACATCCGCCGCGCAGGAAATTCTGATGCGTCCCGCCGAGGAGATCCTGCTTCTGCTGCTTTGCAGACTCGGGCAGGCGGTGCGTCCCTTGCGCGAGTCGGAGTTTCGGGAGCTTTCCGCCGCACTGGAGCGAACTCAGGCAGACGAGAACGCCGAGATCACGGACGCATTGCTTTGCTCCTGCGGCGTAAGCGCGGATGCGCGCAGCCGCATTCTCACCCTGCTGAAACGCAGAGAATGTTTGCAGGACTACCTCGCCGCTGCGCCCGAGGTTTCCGTCCTCACGCGTATCAGTGCCGGCTTTCCGCAGCGCCTGCGCGCGCTCGGTTCGGACTGTCCGTCGGCGCTGTTCTGCAAGGGTGACACGTCCCTGTTCTCCACGCGCTGTGTGTCGCTCGTCGGCTCGCGCAGGCTTTATGCGCGCGGCAGAGCCTTCGCCGCGCACATCGGTACGCTCGCCGCAAAAGAGGGCTTTACGCTCGTCTCGGGCGGCGCAGCCGGCGCGGACAGCATCGCGCAGGAGGCGTGTCTTGCTGCGGGCGGCAGTGTCATCTGCTTTGTACCGGACGACTTAACGCATTATCCGATGCGGAAAAATCTGCTGTTTTGCAGCGACGAGGGCTATGAATTTACCTTTTCCTCTGCCCGCGCCCTGCGCAGGAACCATTTTATCCACGCCCTCGGCGAGAAGGTTTTTGTCGCCCAATGCCCGCGGTGCGCGGGAGGCACATGGGCGGGCACGCAGGAGAATCTGCGCCGCTGTCTCTCGGCGGTTTACGCCCTACAAGACAGCTCCGAGGGGATCCGTGCGCTTGCCGCGCTCGGCGCGGTGCTTTTGTCGGATTTCCCCTCCGAAATCGGCAGTCTTACGCCGCCGCAGTTGTCCATTTTCAACTGAATTTCCCAAAATGCGAGAAAAATATAAATTTTCAGTTGATTTTGACAAAAGTTTTCGTTATAATCTCCGTATGTCATTGTGTATTATACCGACATACGGAGGTTAAGCTTTTATGTGCGGAATTGTTGGTTATATCGGCACGCGGCAAGCGGCGCCGATTTTATTGGACGGGCTTTCCAAGCTCGAATATCGCGGCTATGATTCGGCAGGCGTCTGCGTGTTTTCCGATGCTGGCTTTCAGATCGAGAAAACAAAGGGCAGACTTGCCGCGCTGTGCGAGCTGACACAGGACGGCGCTTCCTTAAAGGGCACGCTCGGCATCGGGCATACCCGCTGGGCGACGCACGGCGCGCCCTCGCACGAGAATTCGCATCCCCACCTGTCTTCAAACGGCAAAATCTGCGTCGTTCACAACGGTATCATCGAAAACTATCTGCTTTTGAAGGAATATCTGCTCGCACAGGGCAAGACCTTTGTCTCGGACACCGATACCGAGGTCGCCGCCAATCTGCTCGAATACTATTATGAAATGGAAGGCGACCTGCTCCGCGCCGCACGGCGCGCCGTGGAGAAGCTCTCGGGCAGCTACGCTCTCGGCATTCTCTGCGCCGACCGTCCCGACACGATGCTCGCCGTCAAGAAGGACAGCCCGCTGATCTTCGGTTTCGGCAAGGGCGAGAATTTCATCGCCTCTGACGTCCCCGCGATTTTGCGCTATACCCGCGAGGTTGTCTATCTCAACGACGGCGATATGGTAGAATTCACCGCAAACGACGCAAAGTTCTACAACACCCTCGGTGAGGTCGTGCAGAAGACGCCCGAGCATATCACATGGGAGATGTCCGCAGCGGAAAAGGGCGGCTATCCGCACTTTATGATGAAGGAGATCCACGAGCAGCCGAAAGCACTGCGCGACACGATCAACCCGCGCATCAAAAACGGCCGCGTCGTCCTTGACGACATCAAGCTCACGCCCGAATATCTGCGCGGCATTCGCAGAATCTATATTGTCGCCTGCGGCTCGGCGTATTACGTCGGCTGCCTTGGCAAGTATATTTTGGAAAAGACCTGCCGTATCCCCGTCGAGCCGATTCTCGCTTCGGAATTCCGCTATTCCCAGCCTGTTTTGGGCGACGACACATTGGTCATCATCATCAGCCAGTCGGGTGAAACGGCGGATACGCTTGCGGCGCTGCGCGAAGCAAACAACCTCGGCGCACGCACCCTTGCTATCGTGAATGTCGTCGGCAGCGCCATCTCGAAGGCTGCGCACGATGTCATTTACACTTGGGCAGGCCCCGAGATTGCCGTCGCCACAACGAAGGCATATTCCACCCAGCTCTCTGTTTTGTATCTGCTCGCCATGTATATCGGAGACGCCCTCGGCACGCTGCCCGGCGCGGAATATAACGCTATGTGCAAGGCGCTCCTGCAGCTTCCCGATCGCATCGAAGAAATCCTGACCAAAGAAAATCTCGCGCACATTGAGGCGCTGGCAGAGGAGTTCAAGGGGCATCATGACGTATTCTTCATCGGGCGCAATCTCGACAGCGCCACCTGCTTAGAGGGCAGCCTCAAGCTCAAGGAGATCGCCTATGTTCACTCCGAAGCGTATGCCGCAGGCGAACTGAAGCACGGTCCTATCTCGCTGATTGAGGATAACACCCTCGTCATCGCCGTCTCCTGCGTGCCGGAGCTGTTTGAAAAAACGATGTCCAATGTGAAAGAAGTCAAAGCACGCGGCGCAAACGTCCTCGGTTTGACAACCGCGAATTATGAGCACGAAATCACCAAAACTGTCGATCGCTATCTGCTCGTGCCGCAGACACATCCGCTGCTCCAGCCGAGCTTGAATGTTGTCCCGCTGCAAATCTTCTCCTACTATGTTGCCCTCGCGCGCGGCTGTGATGTTGATAAACCGCGCAACCTTGCAAAATCCGTCACGGTTGAATGATTTGTCAATCGCTCGGCGATGGGCAATGCTTTCCCGAGCAAAGCGTGGGGGATGCGTAGGGACGGATGACTCTGTCCACTCGCGCAGGAACTATCCTATTACGTCAATGCCACGGCTTGCGGAAGCAAGCCGTGGCATTCAGTCTGTCAAAAAACGATAGTCCTGTCATTGCGAGACCCCGCAGGGGTCGCGGCAATCTCGCAGAATAATTTCGCTTCTTGTATGTTTTCCGGCGAATACGAAATTTTTCTAATTAGGGAAGCTCTGAATGAATCCGCAAGAGCGGTCAGCGAGAGATTTTGCCACGAGTTGAGGTTTGAAAACCGCAGGAATACTTTGTGTATTTCAAGATTTTCAAACCGAAAAGTTGGGACAAAAGACCCGCTGTCCGCCGCCGCTGATTTGTTCAGAGCTTCCTTAGATTGCCACGTCGCTGCGCTCCTTGCAATGACACGTCGGGGACTTTTTCGACACGCTGATCTGATGCTGTCGCATCAGGTCTTTTTCTGGCAGTATTGAACTTAATATATATTTTTTACCACACTTAAGAAACCACTAAATCCGATTTTTCCTAGAGCCGCAACGACTTTTTGACTTTTACATAACCTCAAAGTCGGTCATTTTTGCGTTTGAACTAAATATACATCTAGATTGTGCGATAAAGAACAGTAACTTGTGTAATCACATCTCGCAGGCGATCCTCGCCTACCATATATTCCAGGATTTCGTCCGCTGTTTTTTTAAGCATTTCTGTATCTTGTCGTCGGCTGTGGGAAATGGAAATACATCCATTATAGTGAGTAATACTGTATGTGATACCCTTCCACATAAATTCGGTTTCGCCGTGATAACGCATACAGGTTTTGAAATCGCTGATTGTTACAAAACGGTTTTGATCGATTGTGTTTGCGGGGATAATCGAATTTTTCATATAGCACACAACTCCATATTGCTTAAACTCAGGTGCACCATTAGGATAATTAATAGATGGCTGGGGATTCGGATATCCAGGGGGATCAACCCATTCAATTTTATGATCATGCGGATTGGTATGCGCCCAAGGTTTTCCGTGATCCGTGTTATGCCTTTCCATTTCTGCACGACCATCTGCACCAATTTTTGTTTGGAATACTTC
>SFIL01000043.1 GCA_004556205.1 Clostridiales bacterium
TTTTCGGATCGAATTCCAACAGCCGCAAGCGTGATACGCTTGACGAAAAGGACATTCTGCCTGAAGAGTCATTTGAGGAGAATCAGCCCAAAAAGCACAAAAAAAAGAAAAAAAAGAATCGCAAGCTGCGCGTGATCACGGTTCTTCTGTGCATCGTGCTGTTTTTTGAAGCACTGTACTGCTTCCTTGTGTTTACGGATATTTCCTCGATCAAATATCTGCGCGAGGCGTATATCGACACGGCTTTGTCTACCATGACTCACCAATGGCTTGCAAAGGCCTTCCTGCCGGAATATATGGTAGAGAATATCAGGCTGAAGCGCGAATATCTCGCCAGCAGTCAGATCGGACAGGACAGCGACCGACCCACGCTGACCGATCCTGCCAATAAGCCGGCTGCGACAACCGAGCCGCTTGACCCGTTTTCTAATGAGGCAGAGCTTGCTTTCTATGAGACATTTTGGGAACTGGACCGTATATCCTTTGAGGAATATACAAACGATCACCCCGAAGTTCTTGAAAACGGCTGGAACAACATCTATATCAACGAGGCGGGATTAGACGACGAAGGCACAAGCATCTATACCTCTATGGGTGAACAGGTGCTCGCCATCGACGCAAAGAACAAGATTCTGCTCGTCCGCGTTGCGGGAAGCAAGGCGGGCAACGGCTATCAGGGCGTGCTTGCCGTCGCCAAGGACCCTGCGCAGCTCCGCTGCGGTCCGTCTGTCGGCATCGGCTCTTACGGTCAGACGCTGGGTGATATTGTGGAATATAACAACGGCGTACTCGGCATGACGGGCAGCGGCTTCTATGATCCGGACGGCAACGGCAACGGCGGCATCATTGCCGGCTATACCATGTGCGAAGGTAAATCCTACGGTGTCCGGTATACCGAGTCGGGTTATAAAAGGTTGGAACTGACACAGGACAACAAAATGTATATTATCGACTCCTTCAAGCCGGTCGCCTCGGACGTGACCGATGCCGTGGAGTTCTCTCCCTCTCTCATCGTTGACGGCGAGCTGACGGTCGGCGGCTTCTACAACTGGAGCGGCATCAATCCCCGTGCCGCCATCGGTCAATCCGAAAAGGGCGAGATTCTGATGCTCGTTATCGAGGGCAGAATGATTGGGCGCTCCATCGGCACGGATGTGGAGGAATGTGCCAATATCCTCATGCGCCATAAGGGCTATACCGCCATGAATCTCGACGGCGGCACCAGCGCAGTCATGTGGTACGACGGCGAGTATGTCACCAAATGCTCCAATACCGACATTTCCTCCCGCCTGCTCCCGAACGCTTGGGTTTACGGCAATTATGAATGATTTTTCGGGCAGACAATTGTCTGCCCGAATTTTTTGCGTTTTCCTGTTGCAGGCAAAAGAAGTTTGTGGTAAAATATACGGAAATATACGAAAAACAAACATATGATCATTCACACAAAGGAGTGAAATTTTATGAAAACCATTCAAATTTCCGATTTGACCCTGCGTCTGAACGCGGCGCGGGAAAACGACGTTTCCGGCTTCCGCGAAAAGGTGGAGAGCATCAAGGAGCTGGACCGACTTTGCGTGGATGTGATCGAAACAACCTGTCGGGCAGCGCAAAAGTCCGATGCGCTTCTTTTGCGCACCGCCGCCCCTCTGCTCAAGCACAGCATACTTTCGGTTGCCTGTGATCTGACGGAGGAAAGCATCAGCGCCGCATGGAACGCCGTCAAAACCGCTGCACGGCCGCGTCTGCTGCTTTCCGTCCCGACCTCCAGTGTGCAGATGGAATACCTCTGCGGCTGCAAGCCGAAGGTGCTGCTCCAAAAGATTCCCGCGCTCGTCGCCCACGCCGTTTCGCTCTGTTCCGATGTGGAGTTTGCCGCCGTAGATGCCACGCGCAGCGAGCCGGAGTTTCTGCGTCAGGCAATCCAAGCGGCAATCGATGCGGGCGCAACGACCGTAACCGTCTGTGATACTGCGGGTGTCCTGCTGCCCGAGGAGTTCAGCGCTTTTTTGATCGAGCTTTACAAGGCAATTCCCGCTCTGCAGAATGTCTGTCTCGGCGCTGAATGCTCGGACAAAATGCACATGGGTGCCGCCTGCATGATCGCTGCGGCAAATGCGGGCGCTTCCCTCTTAAAAACCGCCGTCGTCTCCTCCGAGCTGCCTTCTGCGGCGGCGTTCTCCGACATTTTGAAGCTGCGTGGTGACTCGCTTGGACTGCACTGCGCGTTGAATCTGCCCGTTTTGGAGCAAGTCTGTGCCCGCGTCCGCGATATGCTCACTGCGAAGCAGAGTGCACGCTCTCCCTTTACCGCAGGTGTGCAGGTGCTGGACGAAGCCATTCTCCTGCACGCGGGAGACGACCGCGCGACGGTCGCCGCCTGTGTCGCAAAGCTTGGCTACGAGCTTTCCGAGGAGGACTTAGCGCGGGTCTATGAGAGCTTCCGCCGCATTTCCGAAAAAAAGGATATTGGCAGCCGCGAGCTGGACGCCATTGTTGCAAGTTCTGCCATGCAGGTCGCGCCGACTTACCGTCTGAAAACCTATGTGACGAACAGCAGCAATGTCATGAGCACGACCGCGCAGATCGAATTAGAGAAAAACGGCACGCTCCTGCAGGGCATCAGCCTCGGAGACGGCCCCATCGACGCCGCTTTCCTCGCCATTGAGAGCATCGTCGGGCACCACTTCGACCTTGACGATTTCCAAATCCAAGCCGTCACCGAAGGACGCGAGGCAATGGGTGAGGCACTTGTCAAGCTCCGCTCAAACGGCAAGCTCTACGCCGGACGCGGCATTTCCACCGACATTATCGGCGCGAGCATTCGCGCGTACATCAGTGCTCTCAACAAAATCTGCTATGAGGAGGCGCAGGAATGAAGCTCTCCTTTTCTACAAATCACTGGGGCGAGAATAACATCGGCCGCTGTCTCGACGTTGCTGCGGAATACGGCTTTTCGGGCGTGGAGCTGCACAGCCTCGACGATCTCGGCGGCGAAACGCCCGCTGCGGTCTATCATCGTCTGATCGCGCTCGGATTAAAGATTCCCTGCGTCGATCTCTGCGCAGATGTCGGCAATCCCGAACAGAAAGCGGACGCGGTCGCTGAGCTGAAAGCGGTCATTCCCACGATGCAGCGCCTGCGCGTTCCCTACCTGCGTCTGCGCGCCTCCGAGCGGGAGGATGCCGTAGAGGCAACGACCGGCTTCCTACAGGAAGCAGTTCCGCTTGCAGCGCGCGGCGGCATTGTCCTGCTGCTCGAAACGGCGGGCGCGTTTGCAAACACCGAGACGCTGCGCGGTGTGCTCGGCGCCTTTGCTTCCGACGCGCTTGGCGCGCTGTGGGATCTGCACTACCCCTATCATGTCTGCGGCGAGAGTCCGGAGGACACCATCCGCAACCTCGGCGCATATGTGCGCCATGTGCATATCAAGGACTCAACCGATGCCGGAAGCTACTGCCTCGTCGGCGAGGGGAGCCTCCCACTCGATGAATTTATCGACGCACTGCGTTCGGTCAACTATGATGAGTTCGTCTCCCTCGAATGGGATCCCGCATGGGCGGCGGAATACGCAGATATGGACTTGATTTTTACACATTTTGTAAATTTCATGTCACGCTATTCCAATCTCTCCCGCGCCCGCACAAGCCTTTACCGCAGCCGCTCCGGAGAGGGGAAGTATGTTTGGAAAAAGGATGCGCTGATTGAGAAGACCTTCTCACAGGTTCTTGATACGATGGTTCGCGAGTTTCCCGATCAGTACGCCATCAAATACACAACCCTTGATTACACCCGCACTTATGCGCAATTCCGTGACGATGTGGATACCTTCGCCCGCGCCCTGATCGACATGGGCGTTCACGCGGGCAGTCACGTCGCGGTTTGGGCGACGAATATCCCGCAGTGGTATATTGCCTTTTGGGCAGTCACAAAGCTCGGCGGCGTTTTGGTCACAATGAACACTGCTTATAAGATCCACGAGGCGGAATACCTGCTCCGTCAATCCGACACGCATACTCTCGTCATGGTCAGCGGCTACCGCGACTCTGACTATGCCTCGATCATCAGCGAGCTTTGTCCCGAGCTTGCCGACACGCACCCGGGCGAGTCTCTGCACAGCAAGCGTCTGCCCTTCCTGCGCAATATCATTACTGTCGGTTTTTCCATGAAGGGCGCAATGACTTGGGAACAGGCGATCAGCCGCAGCAGAAAAGTGCCGATTGAAGAGGTGTATCGCATGGCTGCCGCCGTCGATGTTCACGATGTATGTAATATGCAGTATACCTCCGGCACGACCGGCTTCCCAAAGGGTGTCATGCTGACGCATTACAACATCGTCAACAACGGCAAGTGCATCGGCGACCGCATGGATCTCTCCACCGCTGACCGCATGATGATCCAAGTGCCGATGTTCCACTGCTTCGGCATGGTGCTCGCCATGACCGCCTCGATGACCCACGGCGCAACGATTCTGCCGCTGCCCTATTTCTCCCCGAAGCCCGCACTTGCGTGCATCAACCAGGAGCATATCACCGCCTTCCACGGCGTTCCGACGATGTTCATCGCCATGCTGGAGCATCCCGATTTTGAAAAAACCGATTTTTCCTATATGCGCACCGGCATCATGGCAGGCTCACCCTGCCCGATCTCCGTCATGCAGGATGTCGTGGAGAAGATGCGCATGCGCGAGATCACCATCGTTTACGGGCAGACCGAGGCATCTCCCGGCTGCACGATGAGCAGCACGGACGACCCGATTGAGGTGCGTGTGTCCACCGTCGGACGCGCACTGCCCGAGATCGAGTGTAAGATCGTCGATCCCGAGACGGGTGAGGATTGCCCCGACAATGTGACGGGCGAATTCGTCGCACGCGGCTACAACATCATGAAAGGCTACTATAAAATGCCCCGCGCCACCGCTGCCGCCATCGACAAGGACGGCTGGCTGCACACGGGCGACCTCGCCTGCCGCACCCCCGAGGGCAACTACCGCATCACGGGACGCCTCAAGGACATGATCATCCGCGGCGGCGAGAACATCTACCCGAAGGAGATCGAGGAATTCATCTACACCCACCCGAAGGTCAGCGATGTGCAGGTCATCGGCGTGCCGGACGAGCAGTACGGCGAGGAGATCATGGCTTGTATCATCCTCAAGGAGGGCGAGATCATGACCGCCGACGAGATGAAGACCTATATCCGCGAACACATGGCAAAGCACAAGGTGCCCCGCTATGTCGATTTCGTGGATTCCTTCCCGATGAATGTCGCGGGCAAGATCCTCAAATATAAGATGCGCGAGGACGCCATTCAAAAGCTGGGACTGCAAAAGGCAAACGCCATCGAAACTGCATAAAAATACTTGACAAACGCCTGCGGCGGTGTTATCATATCGACAATTCAATACTTCAAAGGCTATGACGAAGACGGCATAGATCCCTTCCGTCCCAGAGAGTCGGCGTTGCTGCGAAGCCGATACGCGAAAGATCTGATTCTGCCCATCCCTTCCGAGCCGGAGATCCGAGAATATGCGCAAGCAAAAGGTAGGCGTCTCCCGTCACTGCCACGTCACGGCAAGGGGCTTGTCAGAGCCATAAGGGGCACGAAAGTGCAATTTGAGTGGTACCGCGGGTTAATACATTTCCCGTCTCAAAGCAAACGCTTTGGGACGGGTTTTTTCATAAATGCACTAAGCCGTGTAGGGGCAGCTATCAGCCGCCCCTACGAGAACGAACGAATCCATACAAAAAACTACAACAACGCAAAACGCGAAGAGAATTCAACAGAAAAAGAGGGTTAGACGATGCACACAACGACATACGATTCCACCATCACCGCCATTGCAGAACGTATTCGCGATATGCGCGAGATTGCAGGCTTCTCCATTGAGGAGATGGCAGAAAAGACCGACACGACCATCGAGCAGTATGCCGCTTATGAAAACGGCACCTGCGACTTCCCGTTCTCCTTCCTGCATAAATGCTCCATCGCCTTCGGCATTGAGACGACGGCGATCTTGGAGGGTCGGACAGCGAAGCTCTCGTCCTACACTGTCACCCGCAGCGGCGAGGGACAGGTTGTGGTGCAGGAGGGCGGCATCGAGATCAGCAATCTCGCGCCCCGCTTCCGCCATAAAATCGCAGAGCCGCACCTTGTCCGCTACGGCTATCGCGCCGAACAGCAGAATCTCCCTATTCATACAAGCACCCACTCCGGCCAGGAATTTGACTATATCATCAGCGGCAAGCTCAAGGTGCAAATTGGTGATCACACCGAGGTTCTCGGGCCAGGTGACTCCATCTACTATAACAGCTCCACGCCCCACGGCATGATCGCCGTAGACGGCGAGGACTGTGTGTTCTGCGCCGTTGTCCTGCCGGGCGAGGACATGGAGCCGGAGTCCGTCAGTCAAAGCATCGCTGTTGCGCGCTCAAGCCAGCATCTGCTGTGTGAAAAATTTGTCAAATGCACCGAAAACGACAAGGGCGAGCTGCAAAAGATCGCATTTGAGAACGAAAACAGCTATAACTTTGCCTTTGACACCGTGGATGCTTTGGCAGACACCTATCCCGATAAGCTTGCCATGCTTCATTTGGATAGAAACAAGGTCGAACGCCGCTTCACTTTCCGCGACATCAAACGCGCCTCCAATCAGACGGCGAACTATTTCCGTTCCCTCGGCATCCAAAAGGGCGACCGCGTAATGCTGGTGCTTAAGCGGCATTACCAGTTCTGGTTCTCCATGCTCGCCCTGCACAAGCTCGGTGCAATCGCCATTCCCGCAACCAATCAGCTCCTTACACATGACTTTGAATACCGCTTCCAAGCCGCAGGCGTCAGCGCCATCGTCGCAACGGCGGACGGCGCGGTCGCGGACTCCGTTGACGAAGCCGCCAATACCTGCCCGGAGCTGAAAACCAAGATCTTAGTCGGCGGAAAGCGCGAGGGCTGGCACTGCTTCGATGAAGAATACTCCCTCTATACCGGGAAATTCGAGCGCACTGCCGACACGCCCTGCGGCGAGGATATCTGCACCATGTTCTTCACCTCCGGCACAACGGGCTATCCCAAAATTGCCGCGCACAGCTACAAATACGCCCTCGGGCATTACATCACGGCAAAATATTGGCACTGCGTCGAGCGCGACGGTCTGCACCTGACCATCTCCGACACCGGCTGGGGCAAGGCGCTCTGGGGCAAGTTCTACGGGCAGTGGATGGCAGAGGGCGCCGTCTTTACCTATGACTTTGACCGTTTCGACGCCCACGATATTCTGCCGCTGTTTGCCAAGTATCATATCACGACCTTCTGCGCACCCCCCACGATGCTGCGTATGCTCATCAAGGAAGATCTGTCAAAATACGACCTCAGCTCCATCCACCACATGACCACCGCAGGCGAGGCGCTCAACCCCGAGGTCTTCCGTCAGATCAAGAAGCTGACCGGTCTGACCGTTATGGAGGGCTTCGGACAGACAGAGACGACTCTCTCCATCGCCACCCTGCCCGGTACGCCCAGCCGTCCCGGCTCCATGGGCAAGCCCACACCGCTGTATGATATCGACCTTGTGGACGCGGACGGCAACAGCGTTCCAAACGGCGAGGTCGGCGAAATCGTCATCCGTACCGACAAGGGCGTTCCCTGCGGACTGTTCAGCGGCTATTACCGCGACGAGGCGCGCACCAAGGAGGTCTGGCACGACGGACTGTATCACACCGGCGATACCGCGTGGCGTGACGAGGACGGCTACTTCTGGTATGTCGGCAGAGTGGACGATGTGATCAAATCCTCCGGCTACCGCATCGGGCCGTTCGAGATTGAAAATGTCATCATGGAGCTGCCCTATGTCCTCGAATGCGGTGTCTCCTCCGCCCCCGACGAAGTGCGCGGTCAGGTCGTTAAGGCAAGCATCGTGCTGACCAAAGGCACGCAGCCGAGCGAGGAACTGAAAAAAGAGATTCAGAACTATGTCAAATCGCACACCGCGCCTTATAAATACCCGCGCATCATCGTCTTCCGCGACGAGCTTCCCAAGACCATTTCCGGCAAAATTCAGAGAAACAAGCTTTAAATCGTTAAAGATTGTAGGTATACAATTGATGTGAGACCAAAAGGATAGACAAAGGCGATTGAGTTCATTAGAATAAAGCTACCATACCTCAAGACTAATGAAAGGTCTCAA
>SFIL01000044.1 GCA_004556205.1 Clostridiales bacterium
GCTCCTGCGCAAGCTCATAGATTTCCCCGTCGTATCCATACAATGTCACTTTTATTCTCCATTCGTTCCCGGGTACAAGCGTCTCGCCGCCGAAGTCCTGCGGATTGAGAAAGAAAGTCATTTTTTCTCCCCTGCCGATCGGTGTTCCGTCCGCGTTTTCTCCAACGTGCGTGCTGCAAAGGCTGCCATTTCCCAAGCAGGAAATACCAATGCGTATAAGCTCCATGTCCGTTCCATTGACCAGTTCCAAACGAGCGGCATTGTCTGCGGTCGTTTCTGTGGCAACGGCATAGAGATTCAAACCGGTTTTTTCCATCACTGCCTGCAGAAGCGCAGGATCCTTCCCGCAGTTTTTGATCTCGTTTCCCGCAAAGGCGGTCGCCTCCGCTTGTGTGACTGTTACGGTATGGAGCGTTCCACCTGTCTGATATTCATAAGAGACTTCTCCAAGGTTGTCAATGACCGCAAGCAGCACATAAGCGTACGATCTCATGATCCGCTCCTTGACTGCCCGCTGCGCAGAGGGAATCTCCTCCGAAAGCGTCATCGTCCAACCGTACGGCTCCGTCTCCGTTTGCAGCGTATTCGTAAACCGTCCGAGATAGGATACCATGTTCAGTGCGTTAGCGCTTGCACCGTTTTGGCTCATATCTCCGACATAGGGATGACGGGTCTGAAACACGGCAGAGGTCGTTGCGGAGATGTCCTTCCCGTTCGCCCAAAGGATGCGATTGCCCACGCGGACCTGCGTAATCTCCTGCGAGGCGGTGTATTCCTCCTGAAAATCCTCCCGCGAAAACGGGCTCGTAAGCACCGCCCGCAGCGCCACCGTGACAACACCGTCTTCCTCCGAAAACGCAGCTGACGAGAGTGTCAAGGCGCTGTCCGCAGGCGTCCCGCGAAATGTCAGGCGATCTCCTTCAACCTGCACCGTGCAGGCAACAGAGTCGGCATAGACCTCGCTTCCGATAAAAAGCGCCTTTGCCGTCAAAAACGCCGCAACCAGAACGACCGCCGCCAAAAGCACCAAGATAACCGTCCTTCGCGTTTTCCGCTTGGTTTTTTTCAAAAAGTCAATCTCCGCTGTTTCCTCCATGTCAGGCAGTCGCTCTGCGGGCGTCTGCATTGCCTCCAATACTTTTTTACAGGGGGCACAGTTCTCTAAATGCTCCTCGATCAATCCGTCGGTCGTTTCGCTCGTCAGGCCGTCCACATAGGACGGGAGCAAGTCCCGAATCACTTCACAGGGAATCTTTCGCTCCATTCTCATCAAGCTCCTTCCTCAGCCGTTCTTTGCCGCGATAAAAGGTCACGCGCGCCCAGTTTTCCGTCCTGCCCATGATTTCCCCGATCTCTCGAAATGAGAGATCGCCAAACAGCCGTAGGTACAATATCTCACGAAACGGCTCGGGGCATTGGTGTAGCCGCTTTAAGAGATCCACGCGCTCCGCTGCGGCAAGCGCTGCACTCTCCGCGGAGTCTGCCGCTCCGTCAAGTTCCTCGACGCACTCCGTCGGCGGGTGCTTTCTCCGATAGGAGGAAAGCTGATGCTTCGCAATCGCGCAGAGCCATGTGGAAACGGCGCAGCTTCCGTCAAAACGATCGACAGAACGAACAGCCTGATAAAATGTCTCCTGCGTCAGCTCCTCGGCAATATCTCGACTGTGCGTGAGAGAGAGCAGATATTTATAAACCATCTTCGCGTAGGTCTGATAAATTTCCTCCATCGACTGCATCTGCTCACCTCCCAACCGCCCGTTCTGTCATGTTCATGCAGCTTCCGCACGATTCGTTACAAAAAACTCGTTTCTTTTGAAAAAAGTCACAAAAGATATTCACTCCCGCAAGGCAATATCGTTCGCTAAAAGGGATGAAACTGAAATAAGCCTCTTTTGCCAAAGGCATATATCATCGCACAAAGTGCGATATCATATCGAAGATATATCACCCGTTCCGCAAAGAACGGATAACATTGAAAAAATCCACTTTTGTCCCTTAGACAAAAGCGGATTTTTCATGGCACGCCGGAAGGGACTCGAACCCCCAACCCTCAGAACCGGAATCTGATGCTCTATCCATTGAGCCACCGGCGCACATCGTATTTGGAACGGCATTCATTATAGCAGGTTTTTCCCGCAAAGTAAAGCAAATTTTCTGTTTTCTTTTCCGCGCGGGAAAACACAGCCGCAATGCAGGGCAAGGATGCAAAGCGGCAAGTGTATATGCTGCAGTCGCGGGCGGCTGACAACAGCCGCCCGTGCGAAGAGGATGTTTCTGCCTGGCGCTTTCAATCAGAAGCTCTGACCCGTATGCTCGTCAAAGTGACGGTTGATCTGCTCGGTAAACTCCGCTGCCGCGTTATAGCCCATCTTCTTTTGGCGGTTGTTCATCGCGGCAACCTCCAAAATAACCGCAAGATTTCTGCCGGGCTTGACGGGGATCGTAATGGCGGGCACCTTCACGCCGAGCAGATCCATATACTGATCCTCCAGCCCGAGACGGTCATAGATCTGCTCGCTCGACCACGGGACGATGTTGATGACAAGGTTGATCGCCGTCTCTTTTTTGATTGCAGCCATGCCGAACAGCTTCGCGACGTTGATAACACCGATGCCGCGAATCTCGATGTAGTTGCGGATCAGCTCGGGAGATGTCCCCATGAGCGTATTGTCCGCAATCTTGCGAATATCCACCGCGTCATCCGCGATCAAACGGTGTCCGCGCTTGAGCAGCTCCGCAGCCGCCTCGCTTTTGCCGATGCCGCTCTCACCCATGAGCAGCAGTCCCTCGCCATAGACCTCGACAAGGACGCCGTGGCGAGAGATGCGCGGCGCAAGAGCATTTTTCAAATAAGTAATCAGCGTGGAGACAACATAGGTGGTCGATTCCATACAGCGCAGGATCGTCACATCCTTCTCCCGTGCCATCTCTAAGCACTCTTCGGGCGGCTCAATATTCCGGGCGAAAATCAGCGCGGGAATCTTATAAGAAAACAGCTCCCCAAAGATTTCGCGTTTGCGCTCTGAGGATAGGGTGTTCATATATGCCGACTCTACATTGCCGATGACCTGCATACGCAGCGGCTCAAAATGGTTGAAGAAGCCCGTCATCTGCAGTCCCGGGCGCGAGACCTCCTCGCCCATAATCTGCACGCGGTCAAAATCCGTCGAAGCGAAGGTCACGGTAAGATGGAACTCTTCAACAACGGTTTTCAGCGGTACGCTGTAGGAATTCATAGGCATGATATTACCCTCCGAATGTTAGCTTTACTCATATTATAGACGATCCGGAGCTGTTGCGCAACCATTCCAGAAAAAAATATATTTTTTTGCAATTTTTCTCTTGCTTTTCCGCGAAAACTCTGCTAATATATACAGCGGCGTGTTGCGACGCCGTGTTTCAGCGATTTTCGTAATGATTGGAGGTGCAGCAATTGGCAAAGTGCGATATTTGCGGCAAGGGCGTTACGTTTGGCATTAAGGTCTCCCATTCCCACAGACGCTCCAACAGAGCTTGGAAGCCCAATGTAAAGCGCGTGAAAGCAATCGTCGATGGTTCTCCCCGCCATGTCTACGTCTGTACGAGATGCCTCCGTTCCAATAAGGTTGAACGCGCTATCTGATTTCTGACAATTTGACGACATACGAAAAGACAAGCTGTTGAAAGCTTGTCTTTTTTGTTTGCAATTATGGGAACCTCTGAACGAATCAGCGACGCTCAGCGAATTCATTCAGCGCTTCCATAGTTTATAAAAAACGTCAGGATCGGGTGATGGCCCAAACATTTTTTGCAGACCCTTTGGCACTATTTTTTCGCGCGGTCGTTGGTATCGAGGCTATCCCGAAAGACGAAAAAGCGGTCGTAGAGAAATTCCAGCACGAAATTCAGCACCATGTTGATGCCCGTGACAAGATATTCATTCCACCCCTGCTGCCCTGCCAGAAAATGCTCGAGCCATGTAGATGCAGGCGTAAACACCGCGTAAAACATCGCCACCTTGAGCATGGCAATCGGCACATTGTTTGCCGATTGGAAGGTATAACGCCGATTGAGCGTGAAATTCCAAACGACCGACAGCACCAGCGCAATCAGATAGCTCACCCAATAGTCCAAGTGCAGCAGCTCATTCAGCAGCGAAAACGAGCCGATCTGAATCACGCCCGCAGAGACGGAAAACAGCAGAAATTTGACTGAGCGCCAAAGCTCTTTCTTTTTCTCGTTCTTCACGCGCTCACCTTGCCCATTCCGCACCCTCGACCTCGCAGGTCTTTTGGCGCAGCATCAGTTGGTTGATCTCCTCACGCGGATCGCAGTTTTCATACAGCACACGGTAAGCCGCCTCGGTGATGGGCATTTCTACGCCGTGCTTTTTTGCAAGCTCATGCGCCGCCTTCGCCGCGTAATAGCCCTCGACAACCGCACCGACTTCCCGCATTGCCTCCTGCACACCGTATCCCTGTCCGATCAGGATGCCGGCGCGGCGGTTGCGCGAATGCATCGAGGTGCAGGTGACGATCAGATCGCCCACACCCGCAAGCCCCGCGAAAGTCTCACGTTTTGCGCCGAGCGCCATACCGAGCCTTGCAACCTCGGCAAGTCCGCGCGTCATCAAAAGTGCCTTGGTATTGTCGCCGTAGCCCATGCCGTCACAGACGCCGGCGCAGAGTGCAATGACATTTTTATGCGCCGCGCCCAGTTCCACGCCCACAATGTCAGGGCAGGTATACACGCGTAGACGCTCGCACATAAACGCCGTCTGTACCCGCTCGGCAAGCTGCTTATCCGCGCATGCGGCAACAACGCCCGTGGGAATTCCGCGGCTGACTTCCTCGGCATGAGACGGCCCTGAGAGGGCAACGACGCTTCTGCCTGTCTCCTGTGCGACCAGCTCGCTCATGCGGCAGCCGGTGCCGTCCTCGATGCCTTTTGTGACAGAAACCAAAACCGCATTTTCGGGCAGATGCTGTGCAAAGGTCTTTGCGGTAGAACGCACCGCGAAGGAAGGCGTCGCGAAAACGATCATGTCCTTATCCCGCGCCTGCGCGGCGTCCGAAGTGAAGCGCAGCTCCTGCGGAAGCTCCACGCCGGGAAGGAAAGGATTTTTGAGCGTCTGCGCAAGCTGTTCGCTCTCCTCCGCGCAGTAAGACCAGAGCGTGACCTCATGTCCGTTATGCAGCAGCAGGATCGCCAAAGCCGTGCCCCAGCCGCCGCTGCCGGCAACCATAATTTTCATCGCGTTCAGCCTCCCTCGTGCTCGTTCTTAGCTTTATGGAAATATGTCTTGCGCTCCTGCCCGTGCAGCAGGCGCTTGATATTGCCGCGGTGCATAAAGAACACCAAAACAGCCATTGCCGCCATCAGCAAGCAGACCCACAGATTGTCATGGTACTGCAGAATCAGCATCGTCGCAAAGGATACCACGCCGACAAACGAGCCCAACGAGACATAGCGCGTGACAAAAAAGACGATCAAAAACAGCGTAAAGGCAATTGCCGCAATCTTCCAGTTCATCACGATGGCGAGCGTACCCGTGCAAAGCACGCCCTTGCCGCCGTGGAAGCCGAAGAAAACAGGGAAAATATGCCCCACCTGCACCGCAACACCCGCAATCATTCTTGCAACCGGAGGATCAATCTCCTTCAGGAAAGACTGCGCAAGCAGGCAGCCGAGAACAACCTTGCCCATGTCGATCACGACGACCAGCAGCGTCATCCAGCCGCCGTAGCTCCGCAAGAAATTCGTCAGACCTGCGTTGCCGCTGCCCTTTTTGCGGACATCCTCGTGCATGCGCACCTTAGAAACGATAATCGCACCGTTCACGCTGCCAAGCAGGTAACACACAACAACACAGAGCAGGATTTTCAACCAGAGACTCATTCGTCCTTATCTCCCTTCTGCCGAATGGTAATCTTGATGGGCGTTCCCTCCAGTCCAAACACCGCGCGAATCTGATTCTCCAAATAGCGCTGATATGAGAAGTGGAACAGCCGCGCGTCGTTGCAGAAGATTACGAAATGCGGCGGCTTCACGCCGACCTGCGTCATATAATAGATCTTCAGCCGTCTGCCCTTGTCCGTCGGCGGCTGCACACGCGCAGTCGCGTCCTCAAGGATGTTATTGAGCATACCCGTCGTAATACGCATCGCGCTCTGATTTGCCACGTAATTGATCAGCTCATAGAGCTTATTCACGCGCTGACCGGTCAATGCGGAGATGAACAGGATCGGCGCGTAGCTCATATAGCTCAGATCCTGCCGAATCTTTGCGGTCATCTCGTTCATCGTGTTCGTCTCTTTTTCAAGCATATCCCACTTGTTGACAACGAGGATGCTCGCCTTGCCCGCCTCGTGCGCAAGACCCGCGATCTTGGTATCCTGCTCCGTCACGCCCTCGTTGGCGTCGATCAGGATCAGGCACACATCCGCGCGGTCAATGGCAGCGATAGAGCGCATATTGGAATATTTTTCGATCGCATCGTCCACCTTCGACTTGCGGCGCATTCCCGCCGTGTCGATAAAGCGGTATTTGCCGAATTCGTTTTCAAAATAGCTGTCGATGGCATCGCGGGTCGTGCCCGCGACATCGGAGACAATGACGCGTTCCTCGCCCAAGATGCGGTTGAGCAGGCTCGATTTCCCGACATTCGGCTTGCCGACGATGGCAACATTGATGATCTCACCTTCGTTCTCATCCTCCGTCTCCTCGGGAAAATGCGTCACGCACCAGTCGAGCAGGTCGCCCGTACCGTGACCGTGGACGGCGGAGACTTCGATGGGGTCGCCCAGTCCGAGCATATAGAATTCATACACATCGGGATTCGTTGCACCGACGCTGTCGCACTTGTTGACCGCGAGGCACACGGGCTTCTTACTGCGCAGGAGCATGGATGCCACATCCATATCCGCCGCCGTCACGCCCGTCTTGATATCTGTGACCATCACGATCACATCCGCCGTCTCAATGGCGATCTCCGCCTGACGGCGCATGAATTTCAGCATTTCGCTGTCGGTGTTCGGCTCAATGCCGCCCGTATCCACCAGCTCGAATTCTCTGCCGTTCCAGTCACAGCTCCCATAAATGCGGTCGCGCGTCACGCCGGGTGTATCCTCGACGATGGCGGTGCGCTTGCCTGTGAGCTTATTGAACAGCATGGACTTTCCCACATTGGGTCTGCCCACGATCGCTACCAAAGGCTTTGCCATATGCTTTGCCTCCTTCTGTTCTTAAGTTTCCCTATTTTTTCTATTATTGCACAAATGCGGTAATTTTTCAACCATGAAAGCGCTATAGGATCGTCTCCATGCCGATTTTCTGCGGCTTCAGCCCGCAAGCCTCATAAAACCGCAAGGCGCTTTCGTTGCACGCCCAGACATTGAGCGTCAGATTATAGCAGCCGCTTGCCTTGGCAAAGTCGTGCACATAGGCGTACAGTGCCCTGCCGATCCCCTGCCCTCGTGCAGACTCGTCCACACACAAATCATCAATATAGAGCGTTTTGATGTCGGTCAGAATATTGTCTGCGGGAAAACAGCGAAAAATACAAAATGCGTAGCCGCAGGTCACGCCGTCCTGCACCGCAACAAAGATCGGGCGCGTCTCATCGCAAAGAATATCTTGAAGCTCACCGTCCGTGTATTTTTCCGTTCCGCCGCGAAATAAATCAGGGCGTCCTGCATGATGCACCTCCAGTACCTGCCGCAGCAGTCGATGCAGCGCCGGCAGATCACAATGCTTCGCTCTTCGTATTTCCATTTCCTTCCTCCAATTCCAGCTTTAGGGCGGGGACATGTCATAAGGCGGTGCAGGAACTACCGACTGTGCACAAGCTTATTCGTTTGTACCGTCTGTCGCTACGCGGTCGGTATGCCCAGTGGTCGTGCCCTACAAGCCTTACTCTTCTCGTTTCGTCTCCGTCAAAAAAAGAAAAGAGGAAGGAACATTCCCTCCTCATCTCTTATCCATGCGAACTTATTTCGCTTCAGCGGCAGGAAGAACCTCGCGACCATTGTAGGTACCGCAATTCTTGCAAGCTCTGTGGGGCAGGCGCGGTTCGCCGCATTTCGGGCAGGCAACAAC
>SFIL01000045.1 GCA_004556205.1 Clostridiales bacterium
TCCACTCGGGCTACGCCCTCCCTCCGTCAGCAAAACCGCCTTCCTAATCTCGCAACTCTTTCGCGTTTTTCCAGTCTCACATCATTGACAAATGAACACCGGTTTATCAATAAACACCCGTTTGCTCTCCACAGGCGGCTGAATCTTTCCCTCGCGGAACAACCCGTAAAGGGCGGCCGCACGGCGCTCCGTCTCCGCGTACTGCAGCTCCGGCGCTCTCTCCCCAGCGTTGATGACAGGAATGCTCCCATCCTTTCTCGCCGCGCGTACAACTGCCGCGCCGCGCGCATTCAACGCAAGCACGCGGACATAAGGCGCAGGCTGCCGAAGCGTCTCCTCTGAAATGCCAAGGAGGGCGCAAAGCAGCATCCGCTGGAGCCGCGTATGCGTATAGCGCTTGGACTTCGCCGCTTCGAGAATCTCTGCCAACGTCGTCTCCGTGCGGCATGCACGCATCACCTTGCGCCAAAGCCCCTCCCCGCCGTAGGGCAGCGCTTCAAATTCCGCTTCCGACATTGCCCGCAGCCGCGCAAGCCACGCCCGTTCCCCTGCCTGTAGGGTATAACGCGGCGCAGCTTCAAAAATCTCCAACGCTTTTTCCGGTACAAAGCCGCGCCAGTCCGCCATCATCCGCAGTACGCTTGCCGAGGGATTCTCCGCTTGCAGACTTTCGTGGTAGCTTCCCTCACGGCGCACGGTCATCGGCTCGATTGGGCTTTGCAGCGTCAGAAGCGCCTTGCAGTATTCGACCGCGAGAATATCATTCGGATTCTCCAAAACGCTGCCGTTTCCCCCGAGCGCCTCCACGGCATTCTGCCTTGCTCTCGGAAAGGAGACGCCGCTTGCAAGCTCACTGCGCAGCGCAGCGCGAAATTGCTCGGTCAGCAGCAGCTTCGCAGTTGACATAATATCTGCGATATCCCCGCTTTCGCTCCCAAAGCACAGCTTGTTGATGCAGCCAAGGCGCGTCAGGATTTCCACGCCGCCCCGCGCAAAGCCCTCTGCCGAGGAAATTGCATAGGTCAGCGGCAGTTCCAGCACAAGATCCGCCCCGCACAGCACCGCCGCCTTCGCGCGGGTGTGCTTGTCCAGCAGCGCAGGCTCGCCTCTTTGGACATAGTCCCCGCTCATCAGGCAGACCTTCACGCCATCAATTGCGTTGAGCTGCTTTGCATGACCGTTATGAAATGGGTTGTATTCGCAGATAATCCCGACCGTTTTCATAAAATATCCCTCAATTTCCAAAAAAGCACTTGCCACACGAAGAAATCTATTATAGAATAATAAAGTATGTGTTAATACTATCACGAAAAGCAAAAAAATGAAACAAGAAAAAATACAGGAGTTGACGCAACTATGAACATTCTCGTTATCAACGCAGGCAGCTCGTCCCTGAAGTACCAGCTCATGAATCCCGAAACGGGTGAGGTCTTTGCAAAGGGTCTTTGCGAGCGTATCTACATTGACGGCAGACTGACCCACAAGGTTCCGGCAAAGGACATCAAGGTTGAGCGTGACATCCCGATGCCCACCCATTCCGAGGCGATTGAGGCGGTTCTCTCCATCCTCGTCGATCCCGAATACGGCGTGCTCAAGTCCATTGACGAGATCGACGCGGTCGGTCATCGCGTCCTGCACGGCGGCGACAAGTTTGTTGAGTCCTGCATCATTGACGAAGCCTGCAAGCAGGCGATTCGCGACTGCATCCCCCTCGGTCCGCTCCACAATCCCGCCAACCTCATGGGCATTGAGGCGTGCGAAAAGGTCATGCCCGGCAAGCCGCAGGTCGCCGTTTTCGACACCGCGTTCCACATGACTATGCCCCCGAAGGCTTACCGCTATGCCATCCCCACAGAGTACTATGAGAAGGATCATCTGCGCCGCTATGGCTTCCACGGCACCTCGCACCGCTTTGTCTCCAAGCGTGCCATTGAGCTGATGGGCAAGCCCGCAAATGAGCTGAAGATCATTGTCTGCCACCTCGGCAACGGCTCCTCTCTCTCCGCCGTGGCAGACGGCAAGTGTCAGGACACCTCGATGGGTCTGTCCCCGTTGGCGGGTGTCCCCATGGGTACGCGTTCCGGCGACATCGACGCCTGCGTCGTGCAGTATATCATGAACAACTACAACATGACCGCCGACGAGTGCCTGACCATGCTCAATAAGAAGTCCGGTGTCTTGGCGCTGTCGAACGGTGTCTCCTCCGACTTCCGCGATTTGGAAGCCGGCGCAAATAACGGCGACAAAGCCTGCCGGCTCGCGCTGGACAAGTTCTGCTATGAAGTCCGCAAGTATATCGGCGCTTACGCCGCTGCCCTCGGCGGGCTGGACTGCCTCGTCTTCACCGCAGGTGTCGGCGAGAACGGCTCGACCAATCGCGCCGCGATCTGCGAGGGTCTGGAATTCCTCGGTGTCAAGCTCGACCCTGAAAAGAACAAGGTGCGCGGCGAGGAAGCTCTGATCTCCGCCGACGATTCCCGCGTCAAGGTCTGGGTCATCCCCACCAACGAAGAACTCATGATCGCGCAGGACACTGCCGCGCTGTGCAAATAAACAGCTGAATTGGCTGCTGCCTCCGCAGCAGCCAATTTCAATACGGAGGATAGAAAATGACAGTTTCTGAAAGATTATTCAAATATGTTTCCTTTGACACGCAATCCAATGAAGACTCCGTGACCTGTCCCTCGACCGAGAAGCAGCGCGTTTTGGGCGCGGCATTGGTCGAGGAAATGCAGGCCATGGGCATTCAGGACGCCCATATGGATGAAGACGGCTATGTCTACGGCTCCGTGGAAGGCAAAGCGGGCGCGCCCGTGATCGGTCTGATCGCCCATATGGACACCTCGCCCGACTGCTCCGGCAAGGATATTAGGCCGCGCATCGTCGAGTATCAGGGCGGCGACATTGTTTTGAATGAGGAAAAGGGCGTCGTCATGCGCGCATCGGACTTTCCTCTGCTCAAAAAGAGCATCGGCAAGCACCTGATCGTCACAGACGGCACAACTCTTCTCGGCGCGGACGATAAAGCCGGCATTGCCGAAATTCTGACTGCAGTGGAGGAGCTGCTGCAGGAGGACGCGCCGCACGCAAGCATCCGCATCGGCTTCACTCCCGACGAGGAGATCGGCAGAGGCGCGGATCGCTTCAATGTCAGGAACTTCGGCGCGGACTACGCCTATACCGTGGACGGCGGCACGCTGGGTGAGCTGGAATATGAGAATTTCAATGCCGCCTCTGCCGTCGTGACCGTACACGGGCGCAATGTCCACCCGGGCTATGCAAAAAACATCATGGTCAATTCTCAGCACATTGCGATGGAGTTCCACGCCCTGCTCCCCGCCGCCGCGCGCCCCGAACACACAGAAAAATATGAAGGCTTCTTCCACCTGTGCGAAATGCACGGCGAGGTCGAGGAGAGCAGACTGGAGTATATCATCCGCGACCACGACCGCGAAAAGTTTGAGCGCAAAAAGGCGCAGTTTGCCGAAATTGCCGCATTTTTGAACAAAAAATATGGCGAAAAGACCGTGGAAGTCCAACTCCGCGACAGCTACTATAATATGCGCGAGAAGATCGAGTCGGTCATGCACATTGTTGACGCGGCAAAGCAGGCAATGCTTGACGCGGGGGTCACGCCGAGCATTGTCCCCGTTCGCGGCGGCACTGACGGTGCAAGACTTTCCTATGAAGGACTCCCCTGCCCGAACCTGTTCACCGGCGGTGAAAACTACCACGGCAGATTCGAATATGTTCCCATCGAAGACATGGAAGCCTGCGTCCGCACCCTCAAGTGCATCCTCAAAAATGCAGCCAAATAACTCCTTAATAAAACATTGCAGAACTTGTCCCGTCCTGTGCTGCAAAAAGAATGACCGACATTGGGCTTTTCCCCGGTGTCGGTCATTTTTCCTTATTTCCTCTTCAGCGGGCGGACGGCGCGCAACTCGATATAGCCGCGTTCGCCTCTCGGCTCTAACTGGATGCGCGGGTTGGTGTCGTCCCATTCGTAGCCGATGAGGGAGGGGTCATACTTCTGCATCGCGCCTTGCACCGCAGATATGGCATCGCAGTAGTCCTCCTCACGGAACGGTTCGCCCTGAAAGCTCAGGTACTCCGCCTCGGGCAGGGTGATCACATCAAAGCCTTCGGGGATCGCGCCGTCATAGCTTGCCTCGACCTCCACACCCTGCACATAGGTCGAGGTATTCGGCTTCTTGTACTTCTCAGGCAGCCACAGGCAGACCGGCTCGCCGCACAGGGAGTCCATACTCGTCAGAATGCCCCAAACATCGCAGCCGACCTCCTCGCAGTAGGGGAAATAATCCTCTGCCTTGACGCCTCGCTTGAGAATTGCCTTCCGTTCCGGCTTACGCATGAGCTGAACAAAAACACTTTGTACGTTTTCCATTGGTACTGTCTCCTTTCTTAATTCGCGGAATTTCACACCGTAAGGAATGAAAAGCGGAATTGGAACCTTCGTACGGGCATATTCTCCGGGGTTGCAGCCAAACTCCCGCAAAAACGCCCGCTGGTAGCCGTCCACGCTGCCGAAGCCCCAGTCATACGCCGCGTCGATCACGCGCGTGTTGCCCAGCTTCAGACACTTTGCGGATTCGCTCAGCCGCAGTCTGCGGATATACTCCGTCGGTGTCAGTCCCGTGTACTGCCGAAACAGGCGGTAAGAATGCCACGGGGAAAAGAGCGACACCCGCGCAAGCTCGGACAGGTTCAGTTCCTTGTCCAAGTGCGCCTCGATGTATTCCTGCATTCGTTGCACCGCTAAAATTTGTTCCTTCATCCGTTCCTCACCTCACTTGGCCATTTTACCGCATGGAAAAGAGAATTTCTCGACTTTCCTTGCTATTTGGAAAGCGCGGCGTTTTGATAGCTGATGATGATATGGCACGGCGCGAACAGAAGCGCCGCAGCAGTCAGCGGGATGGAGCGGAGCAGCACACCGCTGAGGAGAAAGCCCAAACTCGGCAGGATAGACAGCGCCAACGCGCGGAAAACGCTGTTTTTTCGGAAGCAGACCGCCCAAATAAGGCAGTACAGCAGCACCAAAACGCCGTTGCCGATCAAATAGAGCGCGAACGCCTCGTCTGAGCAGAAGCCGAACCAAGTATGCGGAATATTGAAGATCATCAATAGAAAGCAGCCAAAGCGCCCGATTTGCTCCAAAGCCTCAACCGGCTTGTTGTGCCACACATTCGCAAAGCCCTCTTCTTTATATCGGAGCGTAAACAGAAGATTCGGAAGCATAATGACTGCCATAAAGCCTAAGCCGTAGAGATTAAACCACTCCATCGGAATTGCCTCCTGCAAACCGCATCGGCGTATAGCGGATGCCGTTTGTGATCTTCTCCGTGTCGGTCGGTACGAAGCCGAGGCGCCGGTAGATGCCCACCGCATAGGGAGCGGCGTTGACCGTGAACTCCTGCACGGTATAGTCCATGCGCATTGTCTCGAACAGCTTTTTCCCAATGCCTCTGCGCTGGCAGTCCTCGCGCACAAAAAAGTAGCCGATATGCTGCGGCGCGCGCATGGCAAGCACGCCGATCAGCGTATCCTCTTCATACGCGCCGTAATAGTGCATTCTTGCATTGCGCTCCGCATTATCCAACGACGCACGAAACTCGTCAATTCCCTCCTGCAGGTAGACGGGCGCTTCAAAGCGGCAAAAGACCTCCCACATTAGAGAAATTGCCTCAGGCAGTTCATCGGGAGAGAGCCGCTTGATGCGCGTTGCACACCTTGTTAGGGCGTAAAGCGCCATGTCCTCTACCCTGCCATGCTTAACGGCATTGCAGCGCAGCAGCCCTTCAAAGCGAAAGCCCGCCTTTTCCAGCACCCGCCGCGAACCTGCGTTATAGGAAAACGGCTCTGCATAGATACGCAGAATATCCGTTTCCGCAAAAATACGCTTACAAAGTCTGCGCACCGCCTCCGTCATGATGCCTTTCCCCCAATATTCCTCGGCAAGATAATATCCCAGCTCCGCCGTTTGCGCGTGGATATTCCCCTGTCGGAACACGCCGATGCTGCCGACCGCTCGATCTTCAATGGTAATGGCATAGGCAAAGGTCGTATTCGGAGCTGCACTCTGTATGGCTGCAATATACGAAGCGGCGTCCCGCTCCGTATAAGGATAGGGGATGCCGTCTCGGAGGTTATTCAGAATTTTTGGATTGGAAAGTGCAGCAGCGAGGTCTTTCGCGTCAGATTCCCGCCACGCTCTGAGATCAAATTCCATTGCCTTGTGTCTCCGTACATTCGCGAATTCTCTTTTCGGAGAGATACTTCCCTCTGCGGCAGCAGACGCTTGTGACGCGTTCGGCTTTCAGGTGGAGCAAATCATCCATCTCCTCAGCCGCTTCGGCGTAGGAAGTCCGCTGGTGATGCACCAAAACATACCTTGCGCGTTTGAGCTTCCCGCTTGCTGCCTTGCAAAACGCTCTGGTCGGCGCAGCCAAATGAAACACCCAAATCGGCGTGCAGATCGTCACGCAGTCATAGCCTGCAAGGTCGGCAGATATTTCTTCAATCGGCATTGCCCAGCGGTGCATGCCGAAGCGTCCGCACCACCAAAAGCCCAGCGTGCCCTCGGTTCGCTCCTTCGCGCGAATTTCCCGCACCTGCGCGCCGCTGCGGTTCGCCTCCTCCAGCGCGAGTTTTTTTGTATAGCCCATGCGGGAAAAATAGACCACAAGTTCCTGCGGATTCGTGCCGATATTCGGATAGTCACTCTCGCGCACGCAAAAGCGCTCCTGTTTTTCAAAGACCCACGCCATATAGCCCGTAACCGCCTGCAAAGCCCCGAAAATGAAGTAACTCGTAGACATGAAATTCAGCGGGAACATATAGAACTGAATGCAGATCCACAGCATCAGCGTCACGCCGAAGATTCCGCCCAAGATCACGCCGCTGCGCTTTCTCGCAAACAGCAGTCCCGCCGCCGTCAGATTTGTCAGACCGTTGACGATCAGCAGCGCGATCCCCGGAAATACGAAGTCTTGATAGAGATATTCCGCCAAGGGCAGCACCTGAAAATAAGGCAGCATTGCATCCATGCCCATTGCCTTGCCGGTCGGATCGGCAAGCATTCCTGTTGCACCGGCAACCGCGCCGATGCCGATAAACAGCGTCCAAAAGAGCAACGCTTTTCGTGTTTTTTCAAAGCGGCTGTTTTTCCTCATTTTCTCGCCTTTCTGCCTGCAACGACATTGATCAGCACATACACAGCGATCAGGGCAGCAACTGTTCCGCCGAGGATCAGATACATCGTTCCCGTTTCGACCTTCTCCCCAAAGAAATAGAGGTTGCAGTCGATGGAATCTTGAATTCCCTCGACGACCTCATTCGGAAACCCCTGATGCTCCATTTCCGCAAAGACCCCGCGCAGAGCGTGGTTGCGGAGCAGCGAGGTGCCGTAGGTGCCCGGCAGGAAGCCGAGAACCTTCTGCAAGCCCTCAGAGAACTGCGAGATCGGCATATACGCGCCGCAGAGGAAGCCATAGCCCGCGCTGACGATTGTCCCGACTGCGGACATCTGCCCCTGTGTCGAGAGGAAATGGTTGACAATGCTCGAAAGCGCCGTGCCGAACATGACCAAAAGGAACACATCGAGCAGCATCAGCAGGACATCCGTCACCGTCAGATACCAGCCCGCCTGCGCGACATACAAAAGGCTCACACCCATCGCGACCACGCAGACAATCAGTGTAGACAGCATGGTCGAGATATAATAGCCAAGGGCAAGCGTGCTGCTCTTTACGGGTGAGATGGTCAGGTCGCGTCTTGCGCCCGTGACCTTATCCTGCACCATCAGCAAATTTGAGCAGAACGCCACCGTGACGCAACAGACCGCAAGCAGGGAGGAAAAGAGCTGTCCGCCGACGCAGCCGCCGAGTAAGGACTCATCCACGGCTACGCCGAACGCCTCCATCCCGCCGCGGAAGGAATCCTCATAGACATTTTGCAGAAAGGTGGCATACAAAATCAGAAGGATCAGCGGCGTAATGAGGGAGGAGAAAAACATCCCCTTGTCCTTAAAAAAC
>SFIL01000046.1 GCA_004556205.1 Clostridiales bacterium
GGCGAGCTTACCGCAACTTCGGGGACGGCAGCGGGCAATATGCCTGAGACCTACGGCATCTCCTGCAGCAACGCCCGGATCGACGGCGGCACCGTCATTGCCGAAGCCGGCGCCGTCGACGGCGGCAGCAGCACCGGCATCTCCAATTACGGCGCCTTCACCGTCACTGGCGGTCAGGTCATCGCCACGTCCGGCGCGGCGGCATGGTCCACCGGCATTGACTCCTACGGCGATGCGCAGAGCTTCTCCGTCTCCGGCGACGCTGCCGTGGAGGCCACCGGCGGCGAAAGCACGAGCTGCAGCGCAGGTGTCTATGCCTACAGTTGGGATGAAGGCGGAACCGTCAGCATCTCCGACCATGCCTCTCTCCTTGCCATCGGCAAGCACAGCGATGTAATAAGCTTCGGCGTATACGCAGAATCCTCGTATACCGACGAGGCGTCCAGACTCCACGCCGTGCAGGTCACGGGCGGCGACCTGAATGTCATCTGCTTTGGCGCGGACGATAACAGCTACGGCATCTTTACCGCTATGGTCTACACCCCCTCCGGGGGAGAGCCCACGGTACAGGATGTGCCGGGTTTCTATGTCTCCGACGGCCATGTTCGTATCCACAACACGTACGAGGGTGCGCAGGATCATTTCGCCCTGAATGCACAGCCCGACCTGTCCGGCTACGGCAGCTATACATGGCGCACCGGGATGGAAGACGGCTTCACGCCCTCTACCACCCCCTATGAATACAGCCCGACCCACAGCTTCGTGGAGTTCGGCAGCGCCGCCAGCTACGGCGTCAGCGTCAACGGCGTGGAGGTCGACGAGGTCAACTATACCGATGTTCTGGCTGACGGCGTCAACGACGGCAAGGTCAGCTATGACCCGGCGACCAACACCCTCACCGTCTCCGGCACTCTGACCGATGCCGGGTACACCATAATCCCGCTGGAAATTTCTGGCAACGGTACGACAGACGTGGTGCTGAGTGCCGAAAACTCCACCATCTCTGCGGGCATGAAAGTCTTCGCCGTAAAGGATGTTACCGCCACAGTCAAGTCCCTCAATCCGGCATTCACCGGCGCGGTGGACATCACCTGCTCCGGCGATGTTACGCTCGCCAACAGTGGCACCGGCATGACGGTCGCCGACGCTCTGACCGTCAACGGCGCGCAGAATGTCACGGCAACGGCAGCAGGCGCCAGCCAGGTGATCGCGGGTACGACGGTGATCTCCTGCTCCGGCGATGTGTCCATCGTCAACAGCGGCACCGGCATGGCGGTATCCGCTCCGTTGACCGTCAGCGGCGCAAAGGATGTCACGGTCACCGCAAAAGTCAACAACCCGACGATCGACGGCAATGCGGATATTTCCTGCTACGGCAATGTGAAGCTCATCAACAATGGCGTGTACTATGCCGTTGACGGTAAGCTGACCGTTACCGCTGCGCAGGATGTCACCGTTTCTTCGAAGCATTATGGCCAGACGGTCTCCGCTGCGGTGGAGATCACCTGCTCCGGCAACGTTACGATTACTAATGAAAGCACCGGTATGGTCACGGGCAGCACGCTGACCGTCCATGCTGCGAAGAATGTCACGGTCACCGCAAACTCCGGCTCCCCGGCGCTCGCCGGTGAATACGGCGCCGGCTTTGCTGCAAAGATCACCTGCTCCGGCAACGTTACGCTCACAAACAGCGGCGGTATGGTTTTAGGCAACGCGCTGACCGTCAACGGTGCGAAGGATGTTGCGGTCACCGCAAACGCCAACAACCCGGCGATCGCCGGCAATGCGGATATTTCCTGTTCCGGCAACGTTACGATCACCAACAAAGGCACCGGCATGGTCATGGGTAGTCCGCTGACCGTTACCGGCGCGAAGGATGTTACGGTCACCGCGAATACCGACTCCCCGGCGCTCGCCAGCACGACAAAGATCACCTGCTCCGGCAACGTTACGCTCACCAACAAAGGCACCGCTATGGTCACGGGCAGCACGCTGACCGTTACCGGCGCGAAGGATGTTACGGTCACCGCGAATACCGACTACCCGGCGATCGCCAGCGCGGCAGACATCACCTGCTCCGGCGACGTGAAGCTCGTCAATCTGGGCGGCGGCCGCGCCATCGGAGGTACCCTTGTGATCCGGAAAACCGATGCTCACGGCTATGCGGTGAAAACCGGCGCCGACCTGGATAATCTCACGGTCTATGCCGAAAAAGCCGCGGGTGAGACCTTCGGCCCGGAATCGCTCAGCGCTTCCGTGGTGAAGACCTCGACGGCGCACAGCCTGACCAAGACCGAGGCGAAGGATCCCACCTGCATCGAAGCGGGCAACAGCGAATACTGGACCTGCTCCGTCTGCCATAAATACTTCTCCGATGAGGACGGCACGGCCGAGATCGAGAAGGATAGCTGGATCATCGAGGCCACGGGTCACAGCCTGACCAAGACCGAGGCGAAGGATCCGACCTGCACCGAGGACGGCAACTCCGAGTATTGGACTTGCTCCGTTTGCGGTAAGTTCTTCTCCGATGAAAACGGCGAAAACGAGATCGAGAAGGATAGCTGGGTCATCGAAGCCAAGGGTCACAGCCTGACCAAGACCGAGGCGAAGCAGCCCACCTGCACCGAGGACGGCAACTCCGAGTATTGGACCTGCTCTGTTTGCGGCAAGTTCTTCTCCGATGAAAACGGCGAAAACGAGATCGAGAAGGACAGTTGGGTCATCGAAGCCACGGGTCACAGCCTGACCAAGACCGAGGCGAAGGATCCGACCTGCACCGAAGACGGCAACAGCGAATACTGGACCTGCTCCGTCTGCCATAAATACTTCTCCGACGAGAACGGCACGACCGAAATTGAAAAGGATAGCTGGATCATCGAAGCCAAGGGCCACAGCTTTGGCGACTGGACGGTCACGAAGGAGCCTACCTGCACCGAGGCGGGCAAGCAGATGCGTGTCTGCACCGTCTGCGGCGCAGTAGAGGAAGCCTCCGTTCCCGCCTGCGCCTGCCCCAGCGCCGAACTGACCGACGTGCCGCAGGACGCCTGGTATCACACGGCGGTGGACTTCATGGTGATGCACGAGCTCATGCTCGGCGTTGACGAGGGCCGCTTCGCCCCCGAGAGCACCATGACCCGCGCCCAGCTCGTCACCGTGCTCTACCGCATTGCGGGCGAGCCGGAGACCGACGGAACGCACGGCTTCACCGATGTTGCCGACGGAATGTGGTACACCGATGCCATCGCATGGGCGGCACAGAGCGGCGTGGTGAACGGCATCGGCGACAACAAATTCGATCCCGATGGCTATGTCACCCGTGAGCAGATCGCAACGATCCTCTTCCGCTACACGAAGTCCGAGCCGGTCGCGCAGGATAAGCTCAGCGCGTTCCCGGACGCCGACAAGGTCAGCTCCTACGCGCTCGATGCGCTCAACTGGGCGGTCGCCGAGGGTCTGATCAACGGCAGCGACGGCAAACTCCTGCCGGGCGAGACGGCAACCCGTGCGCAAGCCGCGGCCATCCTCGCGCGCTTCCTCTGGAATAACGCATAAGGCAAATTTCAAAGCAGCACAAAAGGGGCGGACAACCTGTCCGCCCCTTCGTGCTGCTTTTTGCGCGCCGAACAGCCCCGGTGCAGCAATTATAAGTTGCGCAAATCGAAAACAGCAAAACGTAGGTATGGCACAGCCGGTTTGGGCAACGCACGGCTGTTGTTGCCCAAACCGGCGGGTTTTATTTTTTCACGATGTTTTCGATATAGCGCATGAGAATCGTTGCTACCTGCGCTCTTGTTGCATTGCCCTGCGGAAGAAGCTTTCCGTCGGAACCATTGATGATCCCCTCGCCGACTGCCCAGGAAACCGCTTCTTTTGCATAGGCACTGATCTTATTTGCGTCAGGGAAATTACTCAGTTCACCGCGCTTACTCGTGTCGATTCCCTTCTTTTGCGCATAGCGGAAGAGGATCGCTGCGATCTGTTCACGGGTGATCTTCCCATCTGGGTCAAAACGGTTGTTGCCAACGCCGTTGACGATCCCGTTCGCCGCCGCCCACGCTACCGCGTCAATATACCAGCTTCCATCCTTCGCGTTCACGTCCGTGAAAGTGTTCTGATACCCCTTCGGCTGACCCTCGTAGCGCCACAGCACGGTGACGAGCATTGCGCGAGTCATCGCCGTCTCCGGCTCGAACGTGTTTGCGCTCGTACCGCCGAACAGCCCGTTTGTCACGGCATAGTCCACATACAGGTGGTACCACGCTTTGACATTGATATCAACAAACTTACCGCTCGGACAGCTTTCGCCGCCATCACATTCTGTAGGCGTAGATGCCGTTGCCGGAATTATAAGGGAAACCTTGGCGTGATAATGGTCGGTTAGCTCAATAGCGGCGGCGGTGCCGTTAATGGTGCAGGCTGTAGAGGCGGTGAACTCGTATCCGTCCTTCGCGGTCAGATAATAGGTTACCCTATACTTTGTGTCGGCTTTGAACGGATTGTTCACGGTGATATTCACGCCGCTGCTCTGATTTGTCCAGGTTACGCCGTTGGTGCAGTTGGAAACCGTGCCGTATTTTTCGCTGAAATACTGCGCTGTATCAACCTTTGCAAAGGTGGGAGTTTTTCCGACAACGGGCTTAACAACAGTAAGGTCAACCTTGTCGATCGCGGTCAGAGGCTTGGTTGCCTGATACGACGTATAAAAACAAACCTTGGTTCCGTTTGCCTGAACAGAGTTGCCCGAGATATGAGCTGTTTCATTGTTTATGGTACCGATAACGCTGTTGTCAAATGTGTTTCCGGAGGTTGTTTCCAAATGAACATATACCACATACCAAAAGCCTTCTTTGAAGGTGTCGTTAGCATTCATATCTTTTTGCCATTCCCAGTCTTCATCGTATTCGGACCACTCGACAAGGGTGATTTTGTGGGTGTCATAGGTGTTCCCCAGCGTTGCTGAGAGGTCCGGCTTTTCACCGGCGACAGGAAGGGTAATATCACCGATGTCAACCCTGTTGATCGGCTGTGCGGCTTTCGTTGCCGGGAAGACATATTTGATGCCGATTTGCTTGCCCAGACGGTAGATCGTCTTCACGGGCTGACCGTTGATCGTGGCGGTGATGTCCGCATCATTTTCGGCAAAGGCATAGCCGTCGTTGGGAGTCAGGTAAACCGTGACGCTGTAGACTTTGCCCTCGGCAAACACAGACGTACCCGCCGTCAGCGGAATCTGGGTTTCTTCGTCTACCCACATCACGTTATTTGTCCAGCCGCCGTGGGTATAGTCGCTGTTGTAATACGGCGCATTTGTCGGGAAGGTCGGCGTATAGCTCGGCGAAGCACCTGCCACCGGCGCAGGGAAGTTTACCTCAATGCTTGTGATCGTCTGTGCGGCGAAGGCTGCCGGGATCGGCAGCAGGGAGCAAAGTAGTGCAAGGCTCAGCAGCAGACAAAGGATCTTTCGTTTCATTTTATTTCCTCCTTATTTCTCAGCAGTGAAATCGAATGCGTGAGATCGACGCAGCCGATTTGGTTAACACAAGGCTTTCGTTGTCAGCAATACCGGCGGCGATCATTATGCCGCTCCGCCGGCATTTCATTTTTTCACGATGTTTTCGATACATAGTCTATATTCATTCCTCCCGTCGGTCGTTATTTGTTCACCAGATGCCGTGAACAGGCTCCAGCAATTCTTCCGGTGTTTTAGGTTTAAATCCTATGCAGCTTCTTCCTGTGCGGGATAGAACAGCGCAGAGGACAGAATGGTCTGCACATCCGTCAACTTAAACAGCTCCGCGGGATCGGTTTCCCCTTCCAATGCGCTGACAGAGAAGCTCAGATAAACATCGTCTATTTCTGCTACGCAGCCCAGATACACATACACTTCCACATAAAGACCGCTTTCGGAGATATAGTAGTAGCCGTCAAAGTCGCCAAACTTCTGCTCTCCGTAGCCTTCGTATTCTTCCTTCGCATACTCTTGGTTATAGGAATAGCAGTCATAATCGGATAGCAAATATGCCTCGACCTCCACATTCTGCTTCTCATCTGTGAAGATCACACACCAGTCGGTTTCCTCCACACCCATGTTTTCGGGTGCGCCGATGGTCACCTTGGTCAGTTCCTCCAGGCCGCTGGCCTCCACGGCCATCTCAACCGTCTTCAGATTCTTGGCAGGCGCAGTACTGTCGGAATTAGTGTTATTAGAATTACCGATCTCGGAGTTATCGCTGCCGAGATTTGTTACGCCGGGGTCAGCGACGCCGGGATTATCGGTTCCGGTTTTGCCGCAAGCTGCCATAGACAGCACCAGCGCCACAATCAGGATCATTGCAAATAATTTCTTCATCATATTGTCCTCCATTTTTATAGGTAATTGATTTGTGCTTCTGCAGCATCGGCGCGGCGGGTATACTCTGCCAGACCGCTGGTGGCTGCATCGTTCACCTTGTTCATGGCATCAGCAACCTGCACCTTGGTTTCCTCAGACACCTCGCCGGTCTTGGCCGCCTTGATGGCAGCGCCGAATACACCGCTCATGGCCTTGATGGCTTCGCCTTCCCGCCGCTGCTGGGTGGTGGGGCCAAAGCTGAAAAGACCCTTGGTATTGTCGTTTACACCAAAGATGCGGTTAAAGTGACCTATGATCTGATTGACCTCCAGTTCGCCGATGTGTTTATCCCGGTTATTGACGCAGACCCGGATGGTTTCGGTGATGTAGGGATGTGCACGCAGACCCTTGTGAAGTTGACCCATATCTTTATTCGCGCCTACCAGGGTGATATCCACACCACACTCACCGAATTCCTTAGCTTTGCCCTGCTCAGAAGGTTCGCTCTCCTCCAGATAGGCTTCATATTTGGCAACTTGATCGTAGCGGAAGAACTCCTTGGCATACCGGTTGTCGGTATCTCTGTCACGAATGCGGAACAGACCATGATCGTCATAGAACTCCACAGACTGCCTGATCGTGGCGCTTGGCACCACCATAGTAAATCTGCCCTCCAGTTGCTCGTAGAGCCTGCCCTGCCGCTTCATGTACTCCATGTGACCCAGCAGTTCATCCTTGGTGTAGCGGTACTTCTGAATGTAACGGGAACAACCGCAACCGCAATCGTTGCAGATGAACTCCTTGTTTTTGATTTTGGTACGCTTCATCATACCAACCTCGTTGCCGCAAAATGCGCAGGTCTGCTTGCCGAATGTACCTTTGAACCAATCTATAAAACCCATAATACCTCCTGATTTATGATTTTTTCTGAATGAACATAATTGCGATACCGACACCAACACCCGCAGCCGCAACGCAGATCAGCACCAATACCCACCAGGGAATTTCTGCCTCTGCAGGTTATCTTGACAATATCTACCACCGCCTCTCAATAAAACCTTTGGGAAAGCCGTCCGCTATTTCTCGTTAAAGGGAAGCGAGCGCTGCTGTCAAATATTTTTCGGTTACAGATGAATAAAAGAAGGCGTCGATCAACCTATCCTTTTTCGCATTGGCTACCGCATGGGCAATGTCGGGTGCCGAGTTTTCATCACACAGCATCACGAGTTTACACGAAGGAGCATTTTGTCTTACTTGCTTTACCTCATTTAATCGCGTCTCGATCGTCGTGCCGGAAGCATAAGATACATCCATTAAGAGGATGTCGGCAGATAGAGCTTTGCAATCATTTGCAATATTGCTCTCCTTCTGAACCAGCACGCGAAAAGGCTTAAACTCGCCGCTGCTTTTGAGCATTCT
>SFIL01000047.1 GCA_004556205.1 Clostridiales bacterium
AGCTCGGGGCAAGAAAAGATAATCTGGGCTTACCGATATATCGTTCAGAAAATTATTGAACATTATGGAAAGCCAGATTTAAAGCGTGGAGAAAGAAATGCACCATATAAAGAATATATTTTATTTGATAATATCAATCAAATCTTCGCCTCTCAGGGGAATGTGCTAATACGCGGCATATACGAGAGTCTCAATGATTTATTATCCACTGATCCCAATTATCTTCATCAAAGGGCTAAATGTTATATTAGATCTTCATATATAACAAGTGATTTTAGCAAGAAGCAACAATGGTTAATCCAAGCGCAACGAGATGCAAGCTCATCACACAAAATATTTGAAGAACGTTATATAGAGAGTAAGAATGAAAAGGTACAAATCTCTTCAGATCATGCGCTATATACGGTTGCACTTACACTATGCCATTTAGCAAAATTAGCAAATTATAAAGATTTGAAGTTAAACGAGAATGCTATTAACAATTTGTACTTGGCGGTATCTTCTCCGTACAATTCAATGGAATTCATAAAGAAAGATAAGGTTTATAACTACGACAATGTTATCGACGAGACAATTGCAACATTTGCTGCAGATACATCTTTGATTCCAAGTGAAAAAGCGCGGATGAATGTAGCAGAATTAATTAAAATTCAAATCTCAGAGAATTAATAGTCTGATGTGTTAGAGCATTTTGGATTATTGATTTATTCCCAAGAACTATTGATGAAAACTGGGACGAGGATAATCAGTCGATTTGTTTTCTTGAACTATCGGGGGCAATCTGACATCAATACTGTTTCCTCGTCCCATATTGAGAGCGTGGTCACGCTGGTGCACAGGGACAAATACGATCATCAGAGGTAAAATATATGGACAAAACCAACGCCATGCGGCAGCTTGACCGCAAAAAGGCGGTCTACAGCGTCCACATCTACGAGGGCGGGGCGCTTTCGGGGACGGAGGTCGCCGCCGCGCTCGGGCAGGATCCCGCGCGCGTGTTCAAAACCCTTGTGACCGTAGCAAAATCGGGCAGGCATTATGTCTTTATGATTCCCGTCGCCGCCGCACTCGATCTGAAAAAAGCGGCTGCCGCCGTGCAGGAGAAAGCGCTTTCCATGCTTCCGCAGAAGGAGCTGCTGCCCCTGACGGGCTATGTCCACGGCGGCTGCTCGCCGATTGGGATGAAAAAGCAGTTTCCGACGGTGCTCGACGCAAGCGCGGCACAATATGACACCATCTGCTTCAGCGCCGGACGGATCGGGCTGCAGATCGAGACATCGCCGTCGGTGCTTGCGTCCGTCGTGCCGCTGCAAACGGCGGAGGTCACCGATTGACAATCCGCGCCGCAAGGGGTATAATAGCGGCAAAGAACAATCCGAAAGGGGATTAAAAAATGATTTTTTCAAAATTGGCACCGACTGTCTGTTATCATGAGGACGGCGAAGCGCATTCGCACACCCACACCCACGCGCATACCCACGACGGCGTGGAGCATACGCACGAGCACACCCACATCCACACGCATGAGGGCGGCGACCATACGCACACGCATGACGGCGCGCACGGCGAGCATACGCACAGCCACGACTGCACCCACGAGTGCAACACCTGCGGCGGGTGCGACCCGATGCAGGAGACGCTTGCGCTGATGCAGTATATGGTCAATCACAACGCTGCGCACGCCCGTGAGCTGGCGGAGCTTGCAAAAAAGCTCGGTGAGCTGGGCAATCACGCCGCCTCGGAGCAGGTGCTTGCCGCCGTCTCCGAGTTTGAGAAGGGAAATCTTCGCCTGTCCGCAGTGCTGGCATCTTTGAAATGAGGTAATGTTATGTGTCTTTCAACCGTTTATAAGGGCGAAATCAAGCCGGAAAACATCGCTATGCAGAACGTCATGCGCATTGAATGCGACGGCGATATGGTAATCCTGACCGATCTTTTGGAGCGGCAGGTTGCCATCCACGGGACGCTCGTCATGGCGAATCTGGTCGAGGGTCAGGCGGTCGTCCGCGAAAGCGCGGAGTGATCCGTACCGCAAAGAAACGAACAGCACAGGGCTGCCGTTGTGCAGCCCTGTGCTGTTTTATACTCCCGTCCCGCTGCGCGGGAAAGGAATGTGTATCAATGCTCCTCGAGCCAGCGAAGCGCCGTATAGGCATACACTGCGCTGCCGACGGGGAGGGCGCTCTCGTCGAATTTGACCTTCGGGTGGTGCTGCGGATAGCAATACCCCTTCTCCGGCTGGCCGCTTGCCAGCGCCAGCATGATTGACGGCACCTGCTGGCTGACATAGGCAAAGTCCTCCGAACCTGCGCTTTTGGAGGATGAGCCGCCGCCGCTCGCCGCGTTCAGCTCCGCGACGGAGAAGGCGCGCCCCGTTCCGAGCAGCTCCTTGACGTATTTTTCCGCGCAGGCGGAGAGCTCTTTATCGTTGACGAGCGTCGGACAGCCCGTTCCGAAGCTTACGCTCGCCTCGGTGCGGAACGCCTTTGCAACGCCCTCCGCGATTTCCGTCAGCCGCCGCTTAACGAACGAACGCGTTTCCTCGTCGAAGGTGCGCAGACTGCCGCCCATCGTCGCCGTGTCGGGGATGGCGTTTGCCGCCGTTCCCGCGTGCAGCGTACCGACCGTCAGCACGGCGCGGTCGTCCATCGCAAGCTCCCGCGCGTGAATTTCCTGTAACGCGATCAAAATATGCGCGGCGGCGGAGAGCGGGTCAATGCCCGTGTTCGGCATCGAGCCGTGACAGCCCTTGCCGCGCACCGTGATTTCAAAATAGTCCGCTGCGGGCGCGCTGACGCCGGGTGCAGAGACGATCACCGTACCCGCAGGCACGGGCATCCCCGCCATCACATGAATCATCAGCGCCGCGTCCACCTTCGGACTTTCGAGCAGCCCCGCCGCAAGCATATCCTTTGAGCCTTCGAACGTCTCCTCCGACGGCTGGAACATCAGCTTGACCGTTCCGCAGATCTCGTTCTCATGGGCTTTCAGCAGCCGCGCCGCGCCGAGGAGCATGGCGGTGTGCATATCGTGGCCGCAGGCGTGCATCGCGCCGTTTTTCGAAGCAAAGGGCACCTCCGCTTCCTCCGCAATGGGCAGAGCGTCCATATCCGCGCGCAGGAGAAAGACGCCGCCCTTCCGTTTTCCGCCGACGAGCGCGACGACGCCCGCCCGTCCGCAGTCGATCGGCGTCAGCCCGATCTGCGTCAGCTCGTCCTTGACGAATTGCAGCGTATTTTGCAGACCAAAGCCGACCTCGGCGTTTTGGTGCAGCGTGCGCCGCGCGGCAGTGATGCGTTCCTGCAGCGCCGCCGCCTCTTGCAAAAAATCGTTTGCTGTCATAGTTGCCTCCTGTCAAAATTGAAAGGGCGGCGTCCGCCGCCCTTTATATTTTACCGCATTATTGCAGCTCTAAACACGCATAGCTGCCCTTGAAAAAGCGCATGATCATGCAGGCAAATTCACTGCGGAGGGCGCTGTCGGTCGGCTTCAGCCTGCCCGCATCGCCGTTGAGAATTTTTTGCTCCACCGCCCAGCGCATAGCGTTCTCGGCATAGGAGCTGACCGAAGCCGCGTCCTTGAACGCGCCGAGACTTTCCGTCGAGGTCGGCGCGCCCATATAGCGCCACAGAATCACTGCGATCTGCTCCCGCGTGACAGGGTCCTCCGGTGCAAAACGGTTGTGTCCCACGCCGCCGACAATATTATGATCCTGCGCCCACGCGATTGCGTCGGAATACCACTGCCCCGTGGGAACGTCCGAGAAGGTCGAAGGCTCTGCGATGGGAGGCTCACCGACCGCGCGGTAGAGGACCGTGACCATCATCGCGCGGGTCATCGTATCGTAAGGGGCGAAGCGCCTCTTGCCGGTGCCGCCCATCAGTCCGTTGGCGACGGTATAGTCCACCGCTTCGTGATACCACCGCTCAGTGCAGTCGGAAAAGCTCTGCACATAGCACTTCTTCTGTTCTTCGCGCGTCTCCTCAAGGCCGCAGCGCGAACAGACGCGGCTCTGCCGGCCTTCACCGATGTCGCTCCACCCGCCGAACGCGTGTCCGAGCGGGGAGATTGGCTGCGTGCTGAGGTCTTCGCCGCAGATGCGGCAGGTCAAGCGTATTACGCCCTGCGCGGTACAGCTCGGCGCCGTGAGCGTCGTCTGCTCCGTGCTGCTGTGGAGGCATTCCGTATACGCCTTGATGCGCACGTTTGTCCCCTCGCTCACGTCAAACCAGCAAGCGCTCTCGGCGCTCCACCAGTAGGAGGTGCCCCAACGTGTGGGATGATACCACCGAATCCAATTCCCATCTTCGCTCTGGTCAATCGGGATCGCCGTATAGTCATTGTAAGGATTCTCCAGCGTAAAAACAACGGAGAATTTTTCGCCCGCACGCAGGGAAACCGGTTTGTTCAGCTTGACGGTGTGATAGCCCGCGTAGGGGAAGCTGCCCTTCTGCGTGGCGGCGAGCTTGCCCGCAGTGGGATCGGAGGTCACTCCGGTGTAGATCTGCAGCGTATAGCCGATACCTGCGTCCATGGTGGCGAAGGCGACCGCAGAGAGCTGTTCGGCGCTGTTGGCGGTAAAGATGTTGGCGACGCTCTCCCCGTTGTCGATCATCCAGCCATTCAGGAAGTTGCCCGTTCCGTCATACTGATAATTATAGTCATAGTTATCGACAGACTCCACGGCGTAGAAGAAGCAGGTGTCAGAATTGGCGGAGGTGTCCTCGTAGGAGATGTAAAGGTATCCGTTGTCGCCGTAATACGGACCCCAACTGTTTTTGATGATCCACGCGCCGTCGGACGAGGGTCTGGCGGCACCCTGAAAGTTGGTTCGGCTGTAGTTGTCGTCCCAGCCGACGACGGTAACATCGTGGTTGGAGGGGCTGTAGCCGTTGTAACAGTACGCCGCGCCGCTGAGATACGCGTCGTCGTGGTAGTAGCCGAGCGTTCCTCCGCCGTATTCCATAATTGCCGTCTTGACCGCATCTCGGTCAGCAGCCCTGATCCAAACGCAGTCCTGCACATGGGCGACGTTGCTCTGATAGGCATAGGAGGCGGGAAGTCCGCTCGGGCGGATGTTGCCGTAGGCAAGGGCAGGCGTTGTCTCGTCGGCAAGCCCCTCCCAACGCATCAACGTGTAGGAGGCGAGAAAGCCGTTGCCGCCGACATCGAGAAAGCCGAGCGACGAGCCGCAGATGTTTTGGTCGCCCGCGAGCAGCCCGAGCGCGTCATATGCGTCGGTGTAGGAAAACCACGCAAGATGAGATTCCGAAAGGTCGAGCTGATTCGTTGCGGCGGTGCCGCTCTTGCCGACGGGGATGCCGTGTTGGAGCATGTACAGCTCACACGAGGCAATCGCGCCGTGCGCCCAGCAGGTGCCGTAGGGATCCTGATTGCGGACGGGCGTCCAAACGCCTGCCGAGCCGCTGTTGTAGCAGGCGGGAAGCGGCTTACGTTTCGGCGCGGCGTCCTTCACGGCGAAGTCGCCCAACGGCATGACTTGGCGCTTGCCGTAATTTCCGGCGGCTTCCTCCGTCTGCTCCGCAGTCAGAAGCGGCGGCGTCACCGCTTCCTCTCCGTTTGCCTCGGCAAACGCAGTATTCGGCAGTAAGCCTGTGAACAAAGATAGGCTCAAAACAATTGTTGAAAGCTTTATAAGGCATTTTTTCATACAAGACCCTCCCTTTGTTTTCTATTTTGATCATACTACAGATATGGGAAAAAGGCAAGTATTTATAAAACCGTTTTGATTTGCAGACAAGCCGATAGAACCCGAAGCCGCGGCACCCGCAGGGGAGGACGCGGCGGCGCTGTTCCCTTCGCTGCGTCTCCGCGAAAAACGCCTCGCAGTCCCGTCCCTCGCGGCAGGATGCCGCAAAGCAAAAGCACCCTCCAACACGTCGGAGAGTGCTTTTCAATATCGCTCATTTTCAATCAATTTCGCTTATTGCAGCGTGATGTCCAGTACGACAGGGTTGTGATCGCTGTAAGCAAAGTCCTCGTTGATCGTCTCCACACTGCGGACCGCCACATTCGGGGAGACGAGGAAGCCGTCAATGACATAGTACTGCGTCTCATCGCTCGAGGGCTGATACGGCTGATTGAGCAGGCGGCAGGTCGGCACATTGCTGTCATAAGCATACTGCCAACCGTCCGGCAGTTCCTCCAAGATACTCGGTGTCCAGTCGCTCGTGGATTTGATCGGGTACTGTTCGAGCGTGTCGGGGAACGTCTGATTGAAGTCACCGCCCGCGATAACATAATTGCCCTTCTCATACTCCGCCTGCAAGAATTGCAGGAGCTGCTCTGACTGCGCAGCCTTCCCCTCGCCGTCGTCATACGCCTCCAAATGGAAGTTCACAACCACAAGCTCCTGCTCCTCCCGATTTTCGATGGGAATGCGGGTGACGAGCATGCACCGCTTGAGATTCGCCACGCGCGTCGGCCACGAAAACGGGCATGGAAGCGCGTAACGCGTCGCAGAGGCAATATCGAAGCGGCTGTAGGTCGCGATACCGGAATGTACCTCCCCAATGCGCTCCTTCAGCGGATAGGGGACATAGTCGCAGGAAAAATTCATCGCGTAGCGCGTCTCATAGTCCTCCAGATCATGCTCATATTGCAGCCATTGATTCAAATGGAAGGTGCGCTCGGAGTCAGTGTCAACCTCTTGCAGGAGAAGCAGATCAGCGTCCTGATCGCGCAAAATACGCTCAATTTCGATCATATTTCGCTCAACCACTTCCTGTGACGCGGGATTGACGCTCTTGCCGCCGTCCATGAAGAAGTCTGCGTCCGCGTCCAAGCCACCGTAGCCGGTATTGAAGGTAAGGATGCGGAGGTCTGTACGGTTAAGCTTCTGCTTGTAGTTATTTGCGCCGCGTTCGGCAGTCTCGGCGTAGGCGGGATTGTACTCGGTCACGGTGAGGTAACCGACCAGCCCTGCGGCAAGCACGGCAACGGCAAGCACAAGACCGAGCAGCAGCTTTCCGATGACGCAAAGCACGCGAAGCACCTTCCGCGCTTTGGTTTTTTTGCGTTTCGCGGGGCGTTCAACCCGTGTCGGCTCACCGTCCCCGTCCGACAGCGGTGTGTCCTCCGCCTCGGGGAAAAGTGCGGGCAGCTCCTGCGCATCGTCCGGCAGCGGCACGTCGGAAAAATCCTCCGCAAAAAACGCCTCCGCAGGCGCTTCTGTCATATCGTTGTATTGCGCATCCTCTTCGACGGGCGTGTTAAAATAGATCCTCTCGCCGTTTGGCGGGGTCGGCTCGTCAGGCGTGGCAGGATTTCGGTTTTCGTCCACGGCTTCCGCCTCCTTTTACGTAAACTCACAAGGGTGCAGCCGAAGCAGCGATATTCGCTGCGTTTCGGCAAGCGGGAAAAACACCGCTTCTCGGCAAATCGCTGTCAATCTGCCTTTGCGAACATTATACCATGCCTCCATGTCAAACGCAAGTATTTCCTGCCCTTCCGGGGGCAAGCAACGGGTATATGACGGCGTATGGAGGAAAAAGTTCCGCACCAAGCCGAAAAATGTAGGTATACAATTGATGTGAGACCAAAGGGATAGACAAAGGCGATTGAGTTCATTAGAATAAAGCTACCATACCTCAAGACTAATGAAAGGTC
>SFIL01000007.1 GCA_004556205.1 Clostridiales bacterium
GGTGCTTATCGTTTGTTTGGAATCCCTTTTGTCATAGTAAACACCCCATTTATTAGATTTAGATAATATATCATACTGTCTAAGTCTAACAAATGGGGTGCATTTCACAAACCTTTTCGGGGCATTTCTTATGGGAGCCGCAGCGCTCCCGTATAAAACAAAAAAACAGTCAACGCGATATGCGCAAGCAGCAGCACGGAAAAGCCGACGACAAAATACCAATGCCGCGTTTTATGGCGAAACAGATACATCCCGAACAGACCGCCAAGACTTCCGCCGAGTCCCGCCACCAAAAACAGCGTTTTTTCGGGGATGCGCCACTTTCTCTTTTGTGCAAGGCGCTTATCGGCATACATAAAAATGAGCGCAAGCAGATTCATACACAGAAAATATCCCGCGTAGAAATAGAACATACGATCATCAGTCCCTTCGGAGGTGTCTTATGAAAAAATTGTTTGCTCTTTTATTTCTGCCGCTTATTTTAACATTATCCGCCTGCGCTGTCAAGCAAGCCAATGCGCTTGAGACGATCGAATGCCCTGCCGCACCGGAAACGCCGAAATTCTATCTAACAGCAGATCTGCCGAGTAACACTGTGCTTGCCTCGTCTGCTGAGGAGGGGCGCAGTGCAGTCTTTCTGCATGAGAACTTCACGCTTGTCGAAGAGGTGTTTACCGCTGAGTCGCTGGATGAAGCGCTGCTCCGTGTAAGCGGCAGGAGATCGGACGAATTGAAACTTCTGCGCGTGCGCGAATTTCCGCAGGAAGAATACCGCTTCGCATGGACGGCGGCGGGAGAGGAGGGCGATCTCGCCTGCTCCGCCGCGCTGTTCAGCGACGGAGAATACTATTATGTCCTGACCGTTCAGTGCGACGCAGCGGCGGAAAAGGAATACCGTTCGGTCTTCTCCGATCTTTTAGCAAGCGCGGAGCTGGAGGCAGTATAACCTCTTTACTTTTCGCCTCTTTTGCGGTATACTGTCTGCAAAGGTGGTGCAAATATGAAAAAATGGCTGATCGCCGCAATCGCGATCATACTGGTTGTTCTTATCACGGTGTGCGTTTTTGTATGCATCCGATTCCTCTCGATCTACCGCGAAGCAAAAGATGAGACGACCTCCGGTCAGACGCTTTCCGTAGAGGAATATGCCGCGCAGAAGCTGCCTGAATTTGAGCGGGAATACGACAAAACGACCAATACGCTCACGCTTTCGCGCACCGCCTCGCTCTCCTATGCAGACGCGTGCAGCCTCGGAGGAAAGGTCTATGTCGATGAGCTTGCGCCTGAGACATATCTCGAGCAGGTGCGTTCGATTGATCTCGACATCACAGGTCAATGCCGTTGCGGCGCACTGACCGTCGTGCTACGCTACCTCTCTACGGACAGCGAACCGATCTTTTCCGTTTCCAGCGAGGGCGATATTTGGACCTGTTGGGAATAATGCTCCATCCTCAGCCGCGTGGCTGAGGATTTTTCTTGCTTTTTCCCACGTTTTCCACTATTATAGTAAAATAGAGTTTTATTCTCTTCGGAGGTATGCACATGAAAAAGAAACTTTTGTCGCTCTTTGACGCAAAGCTGTGGAAGTTTCTGCTTGTCGGAGTACTGAATACGCTTGTCGGCAACGGGCTGATGTTCCTGCTCTACAACTGGGCAGGGCTTGGCTACTGGCCTTCAACAGCGATCAGCTACGCATTAGCGAGCGTCATGAGCTATTTCCTGAACCGCTACTTTACCTTCAAATACAAAGGCAGCGGCATCGGTGTGATCGTCCGTTTCGCTTTGAACATTATCGTTTGCTACCTGCTTGCCTACGGTCTTGCAAAGCCCGCCGTGTATCATCTTCTGTCAGGGGCATCACAAACCGTGCGTGACAATCTTGCCATGCTGACAGGTATGTGCCTGTTTGTCGGCTTTAATTACCTCGGACAGCGCTTCTTTGCCTTCCGAGAGACAAAAAAGGAGGACTAACCCTATGAAACGCGCCGTTTCCGCTCTGCTCATCCTTGTTCTGTTCCTGTCCTGTCTTCCCTTCGCGCGGGCCGCTGACAAGCCTGTCACGATCTTGCTCGGCTCGGATTTTCAGAACAACTGCTACACTCCCAAATATGATCGCACTCTCTATGACAACACCCCGCTTGCCGAGCAGCCGCGTTCAATCACACTCAAGGCACTTCTCTCCTCCGCAGCATCTGACGGTGTAATGCCCGACGCTGCGCTGTTCGTCGGAGACTATACCGATCATTTTCAGTCCGACGGCAACGGCACGCATTGTTCAAGCGAGGGCATCGGTTATATCCGCTCGATGCTCGACGATACCTTCGGCGAGGGCTATACAAGCTCGCACACGACCGTGTTCGCGCAGGGCAACCACGACTTTGAGGGCACGCCCGAACTTGCGGAAAGCGGTTTGCAACCCTATGACGAGGACGACGCTTATCTTGTCTATGTCATCAACGAAAAGGATTTTCCCTACAATCAGACCGATGCAATGAAAACTACGATCTCCGCGACCGCGCAGCGCTTGGGCGAATGCATGGACGATCTGATTGCCGCAAACGAGCTGCGTCCGATCTTCGTGCTGTGCCACGTCCCGCTGCACTATTCCACCCGCTACAACGGCAGTGACAACACCTATGCAAATCTCATTTTCTCCGAGCTAAACGAAGCCGCCGAGGATCTGAACGTTCTGTTCTTTTTCGGTCACAACCACTCCGGCGCGTCTGCGGACTACGAGGCAGACTGGGGCGGCGCGGTCAACTTCGTCGCGCGCGGTCAGACGCTCGATGTCAACACACAGGATCACGGCGCGGCAGGCAGCAACAAACAGACGCTCAACTTCACCTATATGAACGCCGGCTATGTCGGCTACTCCACGAGCGCGACCAACGACACACGCACCCTTTCCTTGCTGTCGATCTATGACAACCGTGTTGTTGTATCGCGCTATGACGCTAAGGGCGAATATACCGCCGCCGAGTCGCTCGGTCAGACCGATCCGAGGAAGCCGAGTGAGGGCGAGGTCACAAATTATCCGATCTCCGTCCCGCTGCTGACGCCTGCAACCTATACCGTCTCGGCAGTCTCGGCTTCGCCCCTCTACGGCACGGTGCAGGCGAAAAACGGCTATGTGCTCGCCGTACCGAACGAGAACTACGCCGTCAGCGGCTGGACGCTCACGCCTGCCGACGCAGCGACCGTTACACAGGACGGCAACAGGTTCTTCTTCTCCGATCTCACCGCCGACTGCACCCTGACGGTCGATTTCGCGGAGAGCCGCTGCGTATCGCAGCATTTTAAGGACATCGATCGCGGACAGTGGTACCATGACGGCGTAGATTATGCTGTGTCGCACGGAATGTTCAACGGCGTCGCACTTGACCGTTTCGACCCTGACGGCACCATGACCCGCGCCATGCTCATTACGGTGCTCTATCGTTTAGAGGGTGCTCCCGCCATTCTGCCTGAGACGGGCTTCACGGATGTACCCTCAAACGAATGGTACAGCCACGCCGTCGCATGGGGTAAGCTGCGCGGTATTATCGGCGGTGTGGGCGGCGGAAAATTTGCGCCCGAGGATGAGGTCACCCGCGAGCAGGCGGCGACCATTCTGTTCCGTTACACGCAGTGTAAGGGCTATTCTTCTGCCGCTTTTGCCGATCTTTCAGCGTTCCGCGACGGATCATCCGTCAGTGCCTATGCGGAGGGCGCAATGTCGTGGGCAGTTGCAGAGGGGTTGATCGGCGGCATTGAAGGCAAGCGTCTCGACCCGCAGGGCAGCGCCACCCGCGCCCAGCTTGCGGTCATTCTGATGCGATTCTGCACGAGCATTGTCGAATCAAACGATTGACTTTCTGCCGATTCCCGTTATAATGTTAGGGAAGTTCTGAATAAATCGACTGCCGCATTCGGCGGATTTATTCGGAGCTTTCTTAGGAAAACAACCGAGGTGACTCCATATGCTCCGGCGCACCCTGCGCAAAATCATCCCGACCTACGCAATTCTGCCGCTCCTTCTGACAGGCTTGATGAATCTTCTCGCCTATCAGGGCGCAAAGCTTGTCCAGCTCTTTACCGGCTACGCTCACGCGCTTGACATGACAACTGCGTTGGACAGGGCGATGCCTTTTCAACCCGCCTGGGTGCTGGTCTATATCGGCACGTTTGTATTTTGGATCTATCAATACACCACCGTCGCACGGGAAAGCCCGAGCAAGGCATATCGGCTGGCAACGGCGGATTTTATCGCAAAGCTGATCTGCTTGGTGTTTTTCATCGCGCTGCCGACAACAAATGTACGCCCGACGGTCGAAGAAAACGGCTTTATCCCCTTTGTCATGCGCTTTATCTATTGGGTCGATACACCGACCAATCTCTTTCCGTCCATCCACTGCTTTGTGGCATGGCTCGGTACGCGCTACATCTATGAATGTAAGTCCCTGCGGCACCGTGTTCTGACAGGCATCCTTTGCACCATCGGCACACTGCTCGTCTTTGCCTCCACACTCTTTACCAAGCAGCACGTCCTGCTTGATGTAGTCTCGGGCGTGGCAGTTGCGGAGATCGGCTGGCTTGTCGCTCGCTTCACGAAGCTTCCGACCGTTCTCGAACGACTGAACGAAAGATTTATGAAAACACGCCTGTGCGCGTTCCTTTGATAATGCGCAGACAAATAAAAAGCATCTCTCCCGTTTCGTTTGGGAGAGATGCTTTTATACCTGTAAGTTTTTATCCCACACGGACGACGCAGACAAATTCCACGCCCTGATAGGTGACAGTGACTTCTGTCATGCCGCGCGCAAGGGCGGTGACATAGCCGTTTTTGACCTCGCAGATGCTCGGGTCTTCGACAGTATAGGTAATATCGTCGATATGGTTGCCGTCGGAATCATAGAGGAACAGGTCAAATTTTTCTCCGACACTGACCGAGACGTCCTCTCTGCCCGCTTGCAGATGCGCGCCGTTGGGTGCGCTGCTGCTGCTCGGCTCCTGCGTTCCGCCGAAGCTGCAGCGGACGGTGGTTTCAGCGGTTTTCCCGTTGACCTCCGCAGTCACGGTCGTCGTGCCGCTGCCGACGGCGGTCACCGTGCCGTCTGCGTCAACCGTGGCAATCGACGAATCAGCGCTGCGCCAAAGCACCTCCGCACCCTCAGGCAGATTCATCACAAGCAGCGCGGCCGTCTCGCCCTCCTTCGAAAGGATAATCTCCGACGGATAGTTCAGCACGGGTACGACACCCTCCGATGCGTCCGGCAAATCGGTGCTCGGCTGCGCGTTGAGATCGCAGACGACCTTGCACGCGGCAGAAAAAGTACCGCATTCGACAACGATCTGTGTCTCACCTGAGGCGACCGCTTCGATCACAAAGGTCACGGACTTTGTCTCCTCTCCCTTTGCCGTGCTTGCCTGTTCGGAAATAACGGCAATCTCCGAATTCTCGCTGTGGCAGTAGACCTTTTCCTCACACGAGAGGTTCACACGCACGGAAAGCTCCTGCTTCTCGCCCACGGCGGAGAACTGCAGCGTCTCGGGGACGATGCTCAGCTCTTTGCACGCCGTCTCCGCCACGGAAACGCTCGGCTCCTGCCGATTAACAAGATCCTCCAGCCCGGGCCACCAGCCGATCATGTCTCCGATAAAATAAAACACGACCAAAACGGCAAGTGCAAGAAACACCACCGCTGCGGTCAGCACACCCTTCGGGGCGGCCTGCGGCTTCTTTGCCTTTTTCTTTTGTGCGGTATACTTGCCGTTAGAAGCGCTTCTGCGCACCTTGCGCTCCTCCTCGGCCAAACGCTGCCGCCGCACCGGCTGCGCGCTCTCCGAGGCGCGGGCAGTGCTGCCGCAGAGCGGACATTTTCCGCGCTCCTCATCGTAAATCGTGCCGCAATAGTAGCATACAACTTTATTCTCCATATTCTTGCATACTTCGCGTATGCCGTCACTCCTTTCCGCTTTTTCTAACAGAGTTTTTTCTTACGTCGTTCGAGCTTTTTCTTTATCATATCATTTTCTCTCGCAGAAGACAAGAAAAGATATTGATTTTTTCGCGAAAATGTCATAGTATATAATTGCAAGAATTTGAGTTTTTCTTTTTTGAAGGAGGCGTAAACGATGTCCGAACTCAAAATGATCTCTCCCCTGCTCGACCAAATGCGGGTAGAGAAGGAGACTGCCGGACACAATGGCCGCTCCTGCTATACGCTCCGCAGTACGACGGGCGAGCGGTTTATTCTCAAGCTCCTTTCCGTTCCCGCGTCTGACAGTCAGGTGCGCGCTTTAATTCTTTCAGGCGCATACCCCGATGAGGCCGCCGTTCACGAGTACTACGGAAGAGTCGTCGCCGACATCCGCGCGGAGCTGGACGCGGGAAAGGCGCTTGCGGCTTCCGGCAGCTTTGCAGGAGCAATCTCCTACCAGATCGAGCCGAAGGCTTCCGGCGTTGGCTACGATATCTACATACTCTATCCGCTCTATATTCCGTTGAATGATTTCCTCACGAAAAACGCCATGACGCAGCTTCGCGCGGTCAATCTCGGCATTGACCTCTGCGACGCAATCGCCGCCTGCCGTGAGGCAGGATACCTCTTCGGAAATATCAAGCCCGAAAACATTTATTTTATGCAGACGGGTAAATTCCTCCTCGGCGACCTCGGGCTGGTTTCCTTGCAGGATCTGAAATACTCCTGCCTGCCCGAGGAGTACATCGGGCCTTTTTCTGCGCCGGAGCTGTCGGATATTACGACCTCTCCGAACACGACGATCGACCTGTACTCTCTCGGCATGGTGCTTTACCGCATCTACAACGGCAACCACGGTCCGTTTGAGGACGAGAATACCGGCGAGGCGATGGCGGACAAGCTACGGATGACGGGAAAGCCCCTGCCCACGCCGATCTATGCGGATTATGAGCTTGCAGGCATTATCTTAAAGGCATGCGCTTTTAAGCAGTCCGAGCGCTATCAGACGCCGGATGAGCTGAAGCAGGCACTTGTGCTGTATATGCAGCGCAATGAGGTGTCGGATACTCTGATTATCCCGCCGATTGTTGCCGCAGAGCCGATCTCGGAAGCTCCTGCAGAGGAGACCGAGGAGGACGCGCCGATGCGCATGACCGATGCGGAAAAGCTCGATGAGGACTTCCGCGAAAGCTTCGCGCCTGATCTTTCCGGCGCAGGAACAGAGGCGGATATAGATCCGACGATCATTGTCGCTCCCGCCGCTGTAAAAAAGCCTGTGCAGGAGCCGACCGCTGTTCCCGAGGAGCAAACCGTTGTGCCCGAGGAGGAGCACGAAGCAGACGATGCCGCACCCGCAGCAGAAGAAAAGCCGGCAGAGAGTGCTGACGCACCGATCACTCCCGATGAGGCATCGACCGACGAGCCGCTTTTCCCGTCCGACGAAAGCGCTGAGGATTATGACCCCGACCAGATGGATTTGGACGCTCTGCTCGCCTCGGTCAATCAGTATGTTTCAACCGAACAGCCGCAGGAACAGCCTGCGGAAAAGCCGACAGAGCTTACAATGCACATCGAGGATACGCCCGCACCGCCGCATGACTATGTTGATCCTGCCTCTGATTCGGAGGAACAGGAGGAGATGCCCGTCAAGCGCGGCGCAAAGATAGGAAAGATCGCGGCGATTGTATGTCTGCTGCTTGCCATCGCCGCCGTAGCATATTATCTTATCACATGGTATTACGTTGATGTCCGGAAGCTGAATATGCTCTCATGTACCACCGAGCAGATGGTCGTTGAGCTGGACAGCGAGGACAGCATTGACCGTTTTACCCTCGCCTGCACGGACAGCTACGGCAACGCCTACCCCGTCACGGTGGACGGCAACCGCTTCACCTTCAGCGGCTTGCACGAGAACACCACCTACACCGTGACCGTTACCGCAGCGAAACATCATAAACTGACGGCGGCAAGCACCTATACGCTCCAGGTCAGCACGCCCGAGTCCACGGAAATCACAAATTTCACCGCCGCACGCGGCGACGCCGACGGAGAGGTGCTGCTCACTTTTACGCAGGAGGGTCCTGCGCCGAGTCGTTGGAAGCTCTCCTATGATGACGGAAGCAGTGAAACAAAGACCTTTGAATTCGACGGCAACGCCTATTTGGTCACGGGCTTGCAGCAATACAAGCGCTATACCTTCCGTCTTGAAAGCACCGACAGCATCTATCTGTCCGGTGAGACAACCGTTGAGTATGAGCTTCTGCCGATCGTCGAAGCAAAGAATCTCAACATTTCCGACATCAGCGAAAATCGGGTCACGGTCATCTGGGAGGCAGGCGAAAATCTGCCGCAGGAATGGACGGTCACCTGTGAAGCGGACGGTTTTGAAACCATCACAGGTACCACCACCGAAACCTCGTACACCTTCCAACTGCCCGACCTGCGCCGCGACTATACTGTCAGCGTCAGCGCCCGCGGCATGGACGCACCCGAGTCGCTTATCCTTCCGTCCGAGCCGATTGTCGTAGAAAATATGACGGCGACCGCAAACGAGGACGGCACCGTAACAGTCACATGGGATACACCCGTCGGTACGCCCGACGGCGGCTGGTATGTATCGTACAACACTGTCGGCAGCTTCCACGCCGCCTATATGCCCGAAGCGGAGAACAGCACAATCACCGGCAACTCCGCTGTGCTCACAGGGCTTGTCCCGAACGCGGAATATGAGGTTGCGCTGACACTTACAGCGTCGAATTCCTCTGCCACGGTATTCGGTTTAACGAAAACAACCTTCCGCACCCCCGAGACCGACGCATTCGATGAATTCGGCGTTTCTCCCGCGCCTCCCCTGCTCGCGTCCAACGGCTATATCTCTCTTTGGACGCTGCCTTCAAAGGAGAATTGGAATTACACAGACCTTGCAAATCACAAGGACACCTTCGCCTCGGACGAAAAAATTGCGGTCTGTCTCGAAATCAACGCAGTCAATTCCTCAACGGACGAGGTAACGCTCCTGTACGTTCTGCGCGACGCAGATGGGAATGTCGTCAACGACATCTCCAAAACGCTTCCTTGGAACGATATTTGGTACAGCCGCCGTCACGCCGGCGAGATCCCGCTGCCTGCAAAGCCCGGTGAGGCTTCCGTTGCAGGAGACTACACGCTGGAGATCTATGTAAACGGCAAGCTCCTTGCCGAGACCGGTCTTACCATCGGGTAAGCCCTTTGCTTCGTATCTATGATTCGGCAACACTTCCGATAGATATAGATAAATTTCAAAATATGTGAGGAGGAAAACAATGCAGAACTGGTTTGTTGTTGTCATGGGCATCGGAACGGTTTTTGTCGTGCTGATTCTGATTATCGCGCTTTGCTATCTGCTCGGACTGATCTGCCGCGCAGGCGCAAAGGAAGATGAAGCCGCAGAGAAAACTCCAGTCTCCGCCGCACCCGCCGCTATCCCGAACCGTGCCGAGCTTGCGGCTGCGATCGCCGCAGCCATTGCCGAGTACAGCGGGACTGATGCGTCTGCCATCCGCATTCTGTCCATCAAAAAACTCTAATAACATACGGAAAGGTGAAAAATTATGAAAAAGTATCGTGTCAATGTGAACGGCTCTCTGTATGAGGTCGAAATTGAAGAAATGCAGGCACCTGCGACGATGAGCGCGCCCACGCCCGCTCCTGCTGCTCCCGCTGCGCCCGCTCCCGCCGGCGCAGGCGCAAAGGTCAACGCTCCGATGCCCGGCACCATCCTCGATGTCCGCGTGCAGAACGGCGCAAAGGTCAAGAAGGGCGACGTCCTTGTCATTCTTGAAGCCATGAAGATGGAAAACGAGATTCAGGCGCCGTGCGACGGCACTGTTACCTCCGTCGGCGTCAAGAAGGGCGACTCCGTCGAAACGCAGGCTCTCATTTGCACCATCGCCTGAGATCTCGCTGCATAAGGGAGAAACGATATGTTTAAGAAGAATAAAAAGCTGCACAGAGCCGTGATTGCAATGATGGTTCTTTGCTGTCTCGTCTGCCTGTGCTTCACCTTTGCCTATGCCGCAGGCGGCGAAAAGGATGCCGCGCTCGAAGCGGAGCAAACCGTAGCGGCAACCGAACCGCAGGGCGCTTCCTCAAACTCCGAGGCCATTTCGAATTTTCTCAATGACACCGGCATTGCAAAGCTGATCAAGCAGGCTGACTGGAAGACCATCATTATGATCCTCATTTCCTTCGTGCTGATGTATCTTGCCATCGGTAAGGGCTTTGAACCGTTGCTGCTCCTGCCGATCGCTTTCGGTATGCTGCTGACCAACCTGCCCGGTGCAGGAATGTACCATGCTGAGATCTTTGAGGGCGGTCACATCAATTGGAGCGCCTTTACGGATTCCAAGACCTTCGGTCTGATTGATGTTCTTTACCTCGGCGTCAAGCTCGGCATCTACCCCTGCCTGATCTTCATCGGTGTCGGCGCCTCAACGGACTTCGGTCCGCTGATCGCCAACCCCAAAACACTGCTGCTCGGCGCTGCCGCACAGCTCGGCATTTTCCTCGCCTTCCTCGGCGCGAAGCTGCTCGGCTTCACCTCCTTTGAGGCAGGCTCGATCGGCATCATCGGCGGTGCGGACGGCCCTACCGCCATCTACACCACCTCGCTGCTGGCTCCGCATCTGCTCGGTGCCATCGCCATTGCAGCTTACTCCTACATGGCGCTCGTTCCCGTTATCCAGCCGCCCATCATGCGCGGTCTGACCACGAAGAAGGAACGTATGATCCGCATGGATAACCTGCGACAGGTCTCCAAGAAGGAAAAGATCATTTTCCCGATTGCCGTTACCGCTTTCGTCGCGCTCCTCGTTCCGAGTGCCGCGCCGCTGATCGGCTGCCTCATGCTCGGCAACCTGCTGCGTGAGTGCGGCGTCACCGAGCGCCTGTCCAAGACCGCGCAGAACGAGCTGATGAATATCACCGTCATCTTCCTCGGCATCTCTGTCGGCGCAACCGCTACGGCAAGCTCCTTCCTGCAGCTTAAGACCCTCGGCATCCTGCTCATGGGCATCTGCGCGTTCGCACTCGGTACCATGGGCGGCGTGCTGCTTGCCAAGTTTATGAACCTCTTCCTGCCCGAGGGCAAGAAGATCAACCCGCTGATCGGCTCTGCCGGCGTTTCCGCTGTCCCGATGGCTGCACGTGTCTCGCAGAAGGAAGGTCAGAGAGAAGACCCGTCCAACTTCCTGCTCATGCACGCTATGGGTCCGAACGTCGCCGGTGTTATCGGCTCCGCCGTTGCCGCAGGCGTGCTCATCGCACTGTTCGGCTGATAGGAGGTATTTACGATCATGGAAAAGAAACCCTTACGCATTACTGAAACCATCCTCCGCGACGCGCACCAGTCGCAAGCCGCGACCCGTATGCGCATCGAGGATATGCTTCCCGCCTGTGAGTTGCTCGACAACATGGGCTATTGGTCCCTCGAATGCTGGGGCGGCGCAACCTTCGATGTCTGCATGCGCTTCCTCAACGAGGATCCTTGGGAGCGTCTGCGCACGCTGAAAGCCCATATGCCCAAGACCAAGCTGCAAATGCTCTTCCGCGGACAGAATATTCTCGGTTATAAGCACTACGCAGACGACGTCGTCGAAGAATTCTGCAAAAAGTCCATCGAAAACGGCATTGAGGTCGTCCGTGTCTTTGACGCGCTGAACGACATCCGCAATCTCCGTAAGGCGGTCGAGTCCGTCAAGAAGTACGGCGGCTGGGCAGAGGTCGCGCTGAGCTTCACCGTCAGCCCCGTCCACAACGACGACTATTTCGTCGGCGTTGCCAAAGAGCTGGAGAAGATGGGTGCGGACTCCATCTGCATCAAGGACATGGCAAACCTTCTGCTCCCCTACCACGCTTACGAGCTGGTCAAGAAGCTGAAGGACAATGTCTCCGTCCCCATCCATATGCACACGCACAATACCGCCGGAACGGGCGACATGGTCAACCTCATGGCAGCGCAGGCAGGCGTGGATATCGTAGACTGCGCTCTCTCCCCGCTCGCGAACGGCACCTCGCAGCCCGCGACGGAGTCTCTCGTCGCCACTCTGCAGGGCACTGACCGTGATACCGGGCTTGACCTTGTCAAGCTGAACGAGGCTGCCGCCCACTTCCGCAAGGTCGCCGACCGTCTGAAAAAGGACGGCACGCTCGATCCGAAGGTTCTGAGCGTCGATACCAAGGCACTGATGTATCAGGTCCCCGGCGGCATGCTGTCGAATATGCTCGGTCAGCTCAAACAGGCGGGTCAGGAAGACCGCTACTACGACGTGCTTGCCGAAGTGCCGCGCGTCCGCAAGGACTTCGGTTATCCCCCGCTCGTCACACCGACCAGTCAGATCGTCGGTACGCAGGCAGTCATGAACATCATCGGCGGCGAACGCTATAAGATGGTTCCGAAGGAATCCAAGGCCCTGCTGCGCGGTGAATACGGCAAGCTGCCCGGCAAGGTCAACGAAGAAGTGCGCAGGAAGTGCATCGGCGACGACAAGGTGATTACCTGCCGTCCCGCCGACCTGCTCGAGCCGGAGCTTCCGAAATACCGCGAGGAGTCGAAGGACATCGCCCGTTGTGAAGAAGATGTCCTGTCCTATGCGCTGTTCCCGCAGGTCGCCCGCAAGTTCATGGAAAACCGCAACAACCCCAAGCCCGCCGAACCACCTGCTCCTACCGCAAAGCCCGCTGACCCCAACGCCGTCCGCGAGCTGTATGTCGAAGACCTCGGCATCTAATACCGATTTCTGATTAAGATATAAGATAAGATATAATGTGTGCTTTGCGCACGCGTAGCGTGCTAACGCACGCTGCGCCGTCTTGATAGTCCAAATAAAGCCGCTCCTCGGAGTTTCCGAGGAGCGGTTTTTCATCATCATACCCACATCATGCACTCGCATTGCTTTTGCTTTTTTGTTTGTCAAAGGCGTGAAGCCAGTCAGTCGCCAAATAGAAGATCAGGAAGATAATGCTGCTTAGCGTCCAAGTAACGGGATAGGCACTGAAAATCACCCAGCTCTCCTTGACAATCGGCACAAGAATCGAAATGTACGCCACACGGATGGCGCACCATGTCCCGAGCATGACAAACATCGGCACCATCGGTTTGCCCGCGCCGCGCATAATCGCAGCGATGCAGTGAGAGAAAGACAGCATACAGAAGAACAGCGATTCCACCTGCGCCTGCCGCATCCCGATGTGGATTGCCGCTTCATTATCCGTGAAGAAGCCCATTAACGGCTCCGCAAGCAGGAGCAGCGCTATACCGATCATCTCCGCCATAACCACGCAGCAGACGATGCCGAAGCGTGTGCCCTTCTTTGCCCGCTCATACTGCTTCGCGCCGAGATTTTGACTGACAAAGGTTGTCAGCGCCATAGTAAAGCAGGTAATCGGCAAGAACGCGAAACCCTCTAATTTTGCATAAGTACCACACCCTGCAACGGTATCCTGCCCAAAAGAATTGATGTTGGTTTGGACGATGACGTTTGCAAAAGCAATAATAGAGTTCTGAATGCCCGAGGGCAGGCCGTAACGAATGACCTCGCGCAGCATCGGGAAATCGAAGCGGAGCTGTCGGAGCTTTAGCTGATAGCTTGTCTTATAGCGAAACAGACGGTACAGGCAGAGAATCACGCTGATAAACTGCGAGATCGCCGTCGCAAGCGCTGCCGACCATACGCCCCAGCCAAACCCGCCGACAAAAAGAAAATCCAACACAATATTGACAAGAGAAGAAATAATCAGATAGTACAGTGGGTGTGTGCTGTCACCGACCGCACGCAAGATTCCCATACAGAGGTTATACAGGACGATTCCCATCGCGCCCGCGAAATATACGCGGAAATACTGCGTAGAATACGGCATGACCTCTTTCGGCGTTCCCATGACATTGAGCATCCACGGAGTAAAGACCACACCGAAGGCGGTCAGGAACAGTCCCGCTGCTAAGCCGAAGGCTACCGTGGTATGGACGGAAATACGCAGCTTTTTTTCATCGTTCGCGCCGAAATAACGTGCGATGACCACACCCGCGCCAACGGAGATCCCGCCGAAAAATCCGACAAGCAAGAAAACAAGGCTTCCTGTCGAGGTTACCGCTGCATACTCCGCATCGCTTAAATACCGCCCGACGATCCACGCATCGGCAGTGTTGTAGAGCTGCTGGAAGATCTGTCCGAGCAGGATCGGCAACGCAAACGCGGTCATGCCCTTCCAAATGGAACCTTCCAGCAGTGAGGTATTCTCCCTGTGCAAGTTTTTCGCACCCTTTTCAAAGTATTCGCGGCAGCGCCGCACCAACGACAATCAGTATATCACAATTTCTCCAATCTTGCAATTATAGAAAGTGACAAAATCCGCTGCTTCAAAGCAGAGCCATCGACGATTTTCACCTTTTTATTGACTTCTTTGCCGCGCAGGGGTATAATAAAACAGATTGAATTTCAGATAGGAGTTCTGCAAAATGAAAAAAGCACTGATCATATTGCTCGTTCTGCTGCTGCTCGGCGGGCTGATCTTCGGATTATTACATTTCTTTTGGACGGCGGATAATTTTGCCTCTCTCGGTGACAGCGCAATGGAGGACGGCAAATATGCACGCGCAGTGAAGCGTTATGAAACTGCCGTGGAGCTTGATCCCCAAACGCCCGAATACGTTCTGAAACTTGCAGATGCCTGCATTGCAGACGGCAGCTACACAAAAGCCGAACGCTCCCTTGTCAACGCTATCCGCACCGCGCCCTCTACAGAGCTTTACTGCAAGCTTGCCTCCGTGTATGTCGCGCAGGACAAACTGCTTGACGCACAAAAAATGCTCGATTCCATCACTGACCCCGCCATTCGCGCAGAGCTTAACGCCATGCGCCCCGCAGCGCCGGTCTTCTCCCATGAGGGAGGCGAATACGCTGAGTACATTGACCTCGGCATCAGCGGCGGCGGCACGATTTATTACTCTCTGACGGAGCAGTATCCCTCCACCGCAACTGAGGCATACTCCGCACCCATCTCTTTGCAGGCTGGCAGTACGCACGTCAGCGCGATTGCCGTCGGCACGAACAGTCTTGTCAGTCCCCTTGTCGAGGCGGATTATCTGATTGTCGGCGTGGTTGAGGAAGTCAGCTTTGCCAGTGCCGAGCTGGAAAGCTACGTCCGCGACACCCTGTATATCGCCCGCACCGAGCCTGTGATGACCGATGACCTTTGGACGATTACGGAGCTGACCGTCCCAGACACGGTGACGAATTACAGCGATTTGCGTTATTTCACGAATTTGACCTCTCTGACCCTTCACAGCAGCGCCGTGGAAGATTTCTCCTTCCTGACATATATGACGATGTTGCAAACGCTGGATCTCAGTGGCTGCATTCTCCCGTCCGATGCGCTCGACTATGTCGGCGCGCTCTCCGATCTGACGACGTTGAATCTGAGCAGTTGCGGTCTGTCTAACATTCAACCGCTTTCAAGTCTCACGGAGCTGACCGCATTAGATCTCTCAGGCAACAGCATTTCGGACATTGCCGTACTTGCCGCGCTGCCGAAGCTGACGGTCTTGAATCTGCAAAGCAACGCCGTCTCCTCTCTCTCTGCACTCAAGGGTGCGTCAGCACTGACCGAGCTGAACATCTCGGAGAATGACATCAGTGACCTCAGCCCTCTTACAGGCTGCACCAAAATTGAAACCCTCCATGCGGCAGAGAATCGGATTTCCTCTGTCTCAGCACTTTCGTCTATGAAGCAGCTTACAACCTTCACCGCCTCGAAAAACGCCATCGCCGACGCAAGCACGCTTTCTGTCTGTACGAAGCTTACACACCTGGAGCTTGCAGACAATCAGCTCACCTCGCTTGATGCCCTCTCCGCACTTGTCAATCTGACCTATCTTGACATCAGTCATAATGAGATTACAGCCCTGCCCGCGTTGGAGGCAACCGCGCATTTGCAGCAATTCTATGCCTCTTATAATCAGCTCGAGGATATCTCAATGCTGAAGGGACTGCCTGAGCTGACCTATGTAGATGTCGATTATAATGAGGGCATTGAGGATATAGAATGCCTCGTCTCCTGCCCGCTTTTGGTACAAGTCGATGCCTTTGGCACAAAAGTCAAGGAGATTGCAACGCTGACGCAGATGGGCGTGATCGTCAACTATAACCCCGTCGAGGATGAGGATTGATACTGATTCTTGATTAAAAAATTTCATCAAGAATCCCGTGTGCTGCGCACACTCGCAGCGTGCTAACGCACGCTGCGCCGTCTTGTGCAGAATCTGACGCACCTCCGGTGCTATAAAAAGCTTATAAAGCTTTTTATTAAAGCTCAGGGGAAGCTCTGAATAAATCCGCAAGAGCGGACGACGAGAGATTTTGTCGCAAATTGAGGTTGGAAAACCGCGGGAATGCTTTGTGTATTTCAAGGTTTTCGAACCGAAAAGGTTGCGGCAAAAGGTCCGTCGAGCGCCGCAGTTGATTTGTTCAGAGGTTCCCTAGTATAATCAAAAAATACAGCACGAGGAAGCGGTTGCTCCCTCGTGCTTTTATTCGTTTTCAGCGGCAAGCTGCTGCACCACATAGCCCGCAAGCATCAGGCCCGCGCAGGACGGCACCCACGAGACGGAGGCAGGAATGCTTCTCCTGCCCGCGGGCGGCGCTTCCAAGGGTTCCGGCGTCTGCGGCAGCTCCTCGCTGTAAAGCACGGTATGGTGCAGGATTCCGCGATTGCGCAGCTCTCTGCGCATCACGCGCGCCAAATGGCAGCCGCTCGTTTTCGAAATATCCGTAATGCGGAAGCGCGTCGGGTCTAACTTGTTGCCCGTTCCCATCGCGCTGATAATGGGAACGCCTCGCTCCATCGCCGTTTGTATCAGACTCAGTTTGCAGGAGACAAGGTCGATCGCATCGACAATATAGTCATATCGCTCGGCAAAGATTTTTTCTTTGCTCTCCTCGTTGTAAAGCATCGGCATAGAGGTCACGTGGCAAAGCGGATTGATGTCACGAATACGCGCCGCCATGACATCAGACTTATACTGTCCGAGTGTGGAGTGCAGCGCGCAAAGCTGACGGTTAAGATTAGAAATACCGACGGTATCGTTGTCCACCAGCGTCAAAGCACCGATGCCGGCACGGGCTAAGCCCTCGGCGGCATAGCTTCCCACACCGCCGACACCGAAAACAATCACGTTTGCCTGTACAAGTCGCTGCATTGCCTCGCTGCCGAGCAGCATTTCCTGCCGTATAAACTGATTTTCCATAGTTCCTACCTCGTAGTCAGAAAATAGGGCGCCGAAATCGGCGCCCTATTTTCTGATTTAATTAATTGGTGCCAAGAACGAGTCCGACATTTGCCGCCATCGCCGCGTCCTCATCGTAGCCGCAGCTTGCACTTGCAGCCTCTTTGATGCTGTTTATCCATTCATTCGAAAGTGTGTTCGAAACGGATACGTTGAGGCGGGTATCGCCCTCGCCGGTGATGAAGAGGTACATCGTGCCGTTGTCGGTAATGAAGGAGGAAAAGTCTCCCGCCTTATGCTTCTCAAGTCCCCACGCAAAAACTGACTTGTCAACACCTGCCATAGAGTTGCGCATCATGTTTTCCACAACGCCGTTGGAGCCGTTGCCGTAGGTCTCAATCATAGCTTTCATGTTTTCTTCGGTGTGATCTGCCTTCATGGACGCGTTAATCGCAGCGATCTTTCGCTCTGCGGTCATTTCACCCTCGGCGACCTCCTCGCTGTCGTTCTTGATGAACAGCTCAAGAGCATTATAGGACTGGTAATCACCCTTGGCAGCCAGCTTGATGACATAATAGGTATCGTCCTTCTCAAAGAGCTTAACCTGCTCGCCGTCAAGCGCAGCCGTCTCAAACAGCCAAGTCGCAGCCTCTTCGCCGTAGGAGCTTGTGATGGAAGCCTTGGTATAGTCTGCGCAGACCGTGACCGCATCATTCGCAGCACGGAAATCGTTTGCCATGCTTTCTGCATCTGCCTTTGCCTTGGCTGCGTCTTCCTCGGTTGGATCGGCTTTGGTGCCATCCTCGTTCTCTGCGGCATAGTCGGAGGCTTTCGTTGTGTAGAGGTAGAAGGAAACGACGTCAAAGTCTTCCTTGCTCTCCTCATAACGGGCAGAAATCTCCTCATCGGTGTACTTCAGCGTGGTGGGATAGTGAGCAGCGGTATGGACGACCACCATATAGTTTCGGTAACCCTCCGCGTCGCAGCCGTTGCCGAATACACGGGCAAAAAGCTCATCTGCCGTCTCGCCCTGCGCAACCGCAACGCTCTCGATGCTTGCCATCTCCGAATCAATCTCTGCAATGTCATCCTCGTCGAGCGTATAGCCAGCTGCGACGGCCTCGTTATAGACCGCGTAGGTCTGCACGATGACATCCTTCGTTGCCGATGCCATGAGCTGCGCCCATGTGACGTCCTCATAAACGCCCTCATCGTTTGCCTGATAGTCAGCCAAATAGGAGGTGTCTACGCCGAAGATCGGCAGGTAGGTCACTGCATTCGTCGTCACATTCTGCTTATCCAGCGCTGTTGCAGTATCAATGCCGACATAGCTGGCATAATTCTTGAAAGAGCCGACGGTGTTGTTGTAGAAGAAGTTAAACTCGGGTACCTTGACCTCATGCGAACCGACCGTCAGCACGGTGCGGCTGCGCTGGTAGGCGCGGAAGCCAAAAATACCACCGAACACCAACGCGACGACCAAAACAACGCAAATCGCAAGGAGCCAGCCTTCGGACAGTTTTTTCTTTTTCTTCTGGGGTGCGGCGGCAGGTGTATTGCCGTCCTGCATACGCTTTTTTCTTTCGCGGGAAGCGCTCATTGTTATTACCTCTCATTCGTGGGAAATCTGCGGGCGATAAAGCCCGAATATAAAGCGTTATTCATTATACCTTGTATTACCGTTTCTTGCAAGTAAAAAGTGAAAAATTTGCGGAAAGTTTGCAAAATATTTCACGGCGTTTTCCGATTCTGTCGTTTTCTGCCGACGAGCGGGCATAAAAACAGCGGCTCGCGCCGCAAAAAAGCCCCGCTATGGCCGTGTAGCTCCGATTATAACCTGCACAATAAGGCAGGTGGGTTGTCTCTCCGCGTCTTAGCTGCTTCCAACATCCATTCACGGTCGAAGCCGGAACGGGAGGCCTGCAATCCGAGGCGGAAGTCCGACATCCCTTCAATTTGATGTGGGTTTAAAGGGAGCTATCACGCACCAAGCAGGGAACTTTTTTCAGTTTTTTTCGTCCAAAGCGCAGACTCAATCCTCGTCTGTCTCGTCCTCTTCGTCAAACATGGACTGCATCAGAAGGTCGTAGACCTCCTCCAGCTCCGTCTCATCCTCAACTGCGACCAAAAGCGGCTCGCCGTTCTCCGTAACGGACTTCAGGATGCTGACCTCCAGCTCCTCGGCGTCCTCATCGGCATCAGCGGGCGTCAGCGCCAAATACTCCGCGCCGCGATAGGTCACGGACGAAAGCACCTCCAGCTCGTATTCTACGCCGTCTTCATCCGTAATAGAGATGATATTTGCGCCATAGTCTTGCTCCATTGAAGTACCTCCTGTATTCTCTGCTGTTATTCTAACCGCTTTTGCGCAGAAAATCAAGAGGAAATCGGGCGAGAGGACGTATGCGGAAAAATTTTTCACCGCCGATGGACAGCTTCCCCGTGTTTTATATGCCAACCTGTATTTTCCTTCGGAAATCGCAAATTCGGAGCTGTCTGCTCACCCTTGGTAAAAACGGAACTCATTTTGTCCGACCGTTGTTAGTTTTCCGAAAAAATCGAAAAATATCAAACAAAAAAAGCATTAATATGGATTTGACAAGCGTGATATAATTATATAGATACGTATACTGGGTCGGTATGCACGCTTGTCTGCGTTTTTTCGGAGGCTACCGACAGAATATATTGGAAAACATCAGAAAGCGAGGATTCTATCATGGCGAAAGATCCGCAGATGCCTGCAAAGCAGCCGCATATCGCATGGCGCATCACCCGCGTTGTGCTGCATATTCTCGGCAAGCTTGTCCTTTGGGCGATGATTGCCGCAGGAACGCTTGCACTGATCGCAGTGATTGCAGGCACGATTTTTATGACAAAATTCTCAGACTACCTGAAGCAGGACGTCATTCCCAAGAGCCGCGAATACGCCGATTCGTTGGATTTGGACAAAATCTCATTGGCGCAGACCTCCGTCATCTACTACACGGATCGCGAAACCGGCGAATACCGCGAGCTGCAGCAGCTCTACGCCACAGAAAACCGCACATGGGTCTCCTATGACGAGATCCCGCAGGACATGGTGCACGCCGCAATTGCAATTGAAGACAAACGCTTTATCGAGCACAACGGCGTGGACTGGCTGCGCACGCTCTCTGCCGTGCGCAACTTCATCGGCGGTGACTCCTCCTTCGGCGCTTCGACCATCACGCAGCAGCTCATTAAGAATCTCTCTCAGGAGGATGACATCACGGTCAACCGCAAGGTACAGGAGATTTTCCGCGCCCTCGCCGTTGAGGAGCGCTACACCAAGCCTGAGATTATGGAGTGGTATCTCAACACCATCTATCTCGGCGAGGGCTGCTACGGTGTGCAGAGCGCGGCAGAAATCTACTTTGCAAAGGATGTCAGCGAACTGACAACCGCCGAGTGTGCCAGCCTGATCGCAATTACCAACAATCCCTCCCTCTACGACCCCTATATCCGCCCGGAGCACAATCGGCAGCGTCAGCTTATCATCCTTGACGAGATGTATGCACAGGGTCTGATCGAAACCGAAGAGGAACTGGAAGCAGCAAAGGCGCAAGAGATGGTCTTCCGTAACGGCCGCTACGACGAGGAAACTTACGTCTGCGGCAGCTGCGGCTTTGAGGGTCCGCGCAGTAAATATGTGGAGAAGGAGGACAACGCTTACTTCTGCCCGAAATGCGACACGCAAAACTATGCCGTTGACAGCAACCATGCCTATTCTTATTATGTTGACACCGTTTACCGCGATGTGGTAAACGATCTGTGCGATAAATACGACATCAGCACGCAGGCGGCGGTGCAGAAGCTCCTGACGGGCGGCTACCGCATCTATACGCCCTATGACCCGAAGGCGCAGGAGATCATTGACCGCGTATACGAAAACACCGATAACATCCCGAATACCGTCAGTACGCAGCAGCTCCAGTCTGCCTGCGTCCTAATCGACAACGAAACGGGTGATATTGTCGCCATGTCCGGCGGCGTGGGAGAAAAGGAGCTGAGTCTCTCGCTCAACCGCGCGACACAGAGCAAACTGCCGACAGGCTCGTCCATCAAGCCTATTGCAGTCTATGCGCCTGCCCTCGATGCCGGTCTGATCACGCCCGCGACTGCGATTATGGATTCTCCGCTCTACGAGGATACAAGCTGGCCGCAGAACTATTACAGAAGCTACAGCGGTCCCTGCCTCGTCCTGCGCGGCGTAACCAGCTCTCTGAACACGATCTCCGTCAAGGTGCTCGATATGCTTGGTACGCAGAACAGCTATGATTTCCTTACGCAGAAGCTCGGCGTCACCTCCCTGGTCGATTCGCTGGAGCGCGGCGGACAGCATTATACGGACATTGCCTACGCACCCTTGGGCTTGGGCGAGCTGACCTTCGGTCTGACCGTGCGCGAGATGGCGCAGGCATATGCCATCTTCCCGAACAACGGAGAATTCCGCGAGGCGCGAACCTATACGCTGGTCTTGGACGCTGAGGGCAACAAAATCCTTGAAAATGCGCAGGAAAGCCATACCGCCATCAGTCAGAAAGCTAACTATTATATGAGCAGTATGCTTGAGAGCGTCGTCGGCTACGGCACGGGCACTCCCGCATATATGAACAACATGGCAGTTGCCGGCAAGACCGGCACCTCCAACAACGACCAGTGCCGTTGGTTTGCCGGCTATACGCCGTATTACACCGCTGTTGTATGGTGCGGCTACGATGAGCCGGAGCAGATCACACTCTCCGATTCCTGGGCGAATCCCGCTATTTCGATTTGGAAGCAGTTTATGGATCCGCTGCACGAGGGCTTGGAATACCGTTCCTTCCTCCAGCCGGACGGCGTCGGCTATTACTCTGTCTGCGCCGACTGCGGCATGGCGGTAACCGAGGCGTGCGAAAAGGATGTCAGAAGCAACGGTCAGAACCGGGTCACGTCCGTCCGTCTGTTCTGGGAGGATGCACCGAAGGAAAAATGCACCTGCCATACGCTGGTCAAAATCTGTAAGGAATCCGGCAAGATCGCAAATGAATACTGCGAGCAAGTTGAAGGCAACACCGTTGACGAGGTCGGTATGCTGATCTATAATGAGGACTTGAAGGTCATCAAGGACGAACCCTATGTCTACCACGAGGACGATAAGAACAATGTCTGCACCCTCCACACAAAGAATTCCGTAGAGCCATCCGTCGAGCCGAGTACAGACCCGACCGAGCCAACCGAACCCGCGACACCGCCTGAGCCGACGGATGAACCCTCCGCCGCGCTCCCGCCCGACGAAGATCCGTGGTACGGCAGAAGAAAGATATTCACAGCATAAAGAGACAGGAGAACCCCCATGTGGATTGCAAACAACTGGAAGGACTATGAAGTCCTCGACACCTCCGACGGCGAAAAGCTTGAACGTTGGGGAAAATACTATCTCGTCCGTCCCGACCCGCAGGTCATTTGGGCGACGCCAAAGTCGCATCCGCGCTGGCGCTCCTTCGACGCCCGCTACGCCCGATCAAACAGCGGCGGAGGGCAGTGGTCACAGCATAAGCTGCCCGAGCGCTGGCAGATCCGATACCGCGAGTTGACGTTCAACGTCAAGCCGATGAATTTTAAGCATACAGGGGTCTTCCCCGAGCAGGCTGTCAACTGGGACTTTATCGACGCGCAGATTCGCGCGGCAGGCCGTCCCATCAGCGTCCTCAACCTCTTTGCCTATACGGGCGGCGCAACACTTGCCGCAGCAAAGGCAGGTGCCTCCGTTTGCCATGTTGACGCGGCGAAGGGTATGGTCGCGTGGGCGCGCGAAAACGCCGCCTCGTCGGGACTTTCCGAAGCACCGATCCGTTGGATCATTGACGACTGCGCGAAATTTGTCGAGCGCGAGATCAAGCGCGGCAGACGCTACGACGCCGTGATTATGGACCCGCCCTCCTACGGCAGAGGTCCTTCGGGTGAGATTTGGAAGCTGGAAAAGGATCTGTATCCGTTTTTGAAGCTGGTCGCAGGCGTGCTTTCGGACAAGCCGCTGTTTTTCTTAATTAATTCCTACACGACGGGTCTTGCGCCGTCCGTGCTGACCTGCCTGTTGGACACCATCCTCACACCGCGCTTCGGCGGACACACCGTCTCGGAGGAGCTGGGTCTTCCCGTAACGGAATCGGGTCTTGTCCTGCCCTGCGGCGCTTCGGGCCGCTGGACTACGGAAAGGAGCGGCGCCAGATGAGTGAAGCAGTAAAAATTTCCGACCTGCGCTTCTCCTACCCCTCGCAGACAGAGGAAGCGCCGCTCCGCATTTTTGACGGTCTGAATCTCACCATCGAGGAAGGCGCTTTTGTCGCCGTTCTCGGACATAACGGGTGCGGAAAATCGACACTTGCAAAGCACCTGAACGCCATTCTGCTGCCCGAGGGCGGCAGTGTCAGCGTTTTCGGCATGGATACCAAGGATGAAGCTCTTCTCTTGGAGATTCGCCGCACCGTCGGCATGGTCTTTCAAAACCCCGATAATCAGATGGTCGCCAATGTCGTGGAGGAAGACGTCGCCTTTGCGCCCGAGAATTTGGGTGTTCCCTCCGAGGAGATTCGCAGACGCGTGGATGACGCACTTAAGGCGGTCGGTATGTACGACTACCGAAAGCACGCGCCGCACCTGCTCTCGGGCGGACAAAAGCAGCGCATCGCCATTGCGGGCGTGATTGCCATGCAGCCGCGCTGCATTGTACTCGACGAACCGACTGCAATGCTTGACCCGCACGGACGCGAGGAGGTCATCCGCACCGTCGAACGTCTGAACAAGGAAAAAGGCATTACCGTCGTGCTGATTACCCATCACATGACCGAGGCAATTCGCGCTGACCGTGTGATCGTCATGGATCAAGGCAAGGTCCTGCTTGATGGCACACCAAAACAGGTTTTTACACAGGTCGAACGGTTAAAAGCCGTCGGTCTTAGCGTCCCCGCAACAACGCAGCTTCTTTACGAGCTGAACAAGGCAGGCTGCAACCTGCCGCCGGACGCGCTGTCAACAGAAGAATGTGCGCAGGCACTTTACGCTATGTTAAAGGCTTGACCACAGGGAGGAATCACATTTGGCTGCAATCATCGAGGTGCAAAACCTCTCGCACACCTACAGTATCGGCACCCCATTCGAGCATATCGCTGTCGATCATATCTCGTTTACCGTCGAAAAGGGCGAATTTCTCGGCGTGATCGGTCATACCGGCTCCGGAAAATCCACCCTTATCCAGCATTTGAACGGACTGCTCAAGCCGACCGAGGGCGATATCCTGCTCGGCGGAGAGAGCATTTGGAAGGACAAGGAGACGACCCGTGCGGCGCGCTTTCGCGTCGGACTGGTCTTTCAATACCCCGAATATCAGCTCTTTGAGGAGACAGTGTATAAGGATATTGCCTTCGGACCGAAAAACATGGGCTTGGAGGATGCCGAAATTCGAAACCGCGTACTGCGCGCCGTCGGCTTCGTCGGATTGGACGAAGCGATTTTGGACAAGTCCCCCTTTGACCTTTCCGGCGGGCAAAAGCGGCGCGTCGCCATTGCAGGCGTAATCGCTATGGAGCCGGAGATCGTGATCTTCGACGAGCCGACAGCGGGACTCGATCCAGCCGGCTGCGCCGCGCTTTTGGACAACATCCGCGCCTATCAGCGGGCGACACAGGCAACCGTTTTGATGGTCAGCCATTCAATGGACGACGTGGCTTCACTTGCCGACCGCCTGCTCGTGCTGAATCAAGGCAAGGTTGAAATGCTCGGCGCACCGAAGGAGGTCTTTTCCCACGCAGCGCGGCTGACGCAGATCGGTCTTGCCGTACCGCAGATAACCGCACTCTTCCTGCGTCTGCGGGAGCTGGGCATTGACGTCGATCCTTCTACCTATTCCGTGGAGGAAGCTGTGCATCAGCTTTTGCTTCTGAAGGGAGGCAGCGCCGATGCTTAAAGACATCACCCTCGGGCAGTATTTCCCGGGCGATACTGTCGTTCACCGACTCGACCCGCGCACAAAGCTGTTGATGGTCATTTTATACATCGTCGCGCTGTTTTTGTGCAAAGGATTCGTCTCCTACGGTGTAGCGCTCGCCTTCCTGATCACTGCTGTCGTTTTGTCAAAGATTCGCCCGAAAGCGCTGTTCAAGGGCTTAAAGCCGCTTTTGATCATCATTATCTTCACCGCGGTTTTGAATCTTTTTTATACCGACGGCACGGTTTTGGTCAAATTTTGGATCTTCAAGATCACCCGTGAGGGCATCTACAACGCCTTTTTCCTCGTCCTGCGCATCATGCTGCTGGTCATGGGCACCTTCCTTCTGACCTATACGACTTCACCGATCGCGCTGACAGACGGTTTGGAATCCCTGCTCTCCCCGCTCAAAAAGCTGCACTTTCCCGTGCACGAGCTTGCGATGATGATGAGCATCGCGCTGCGCTTTATTCCGACGCTGATTGAAGAGACGGACAAGATCATCTCCGCGCAGAAGGCGCGCGGTGCGGATTTCGAAACGGGCAATATTTTCCGCCGCGCCAAGGCGCTGATCCCGATCCTTGTGCCGCTGTTTGTCAGCGCTTTTCGCCGCGCCGACGAACTGGCAACGGCAATGGAATGCCGCTGCTACCACGGCGGCAAGGGGCGCACCAAGCTCAAGCAGCTCCGCTACCGCAGACGCGACGTGTTCTCCCTCCTGCTCGGCGTAGCCGTGCTGGCAGGCATCATCGTGCTGCGCCGTTTCGGTCTGTAACCATACGATAGGAGGAACCGCCGTGCGGAATATTGCCCTTTTTTTGAAATACGACGGCACAGCCTACCACGGCTGGCAGGTGCAAAAGAACGCACGCTCCGTCGCGCAGACACTCGAGGAGGCTGCCGCTGCAGTGGTCGGACACAGGGTGCACCTGACCGGCTGCGGACGCACCGACGCAGGCGTCCACGCGCGTGTCTATGTGGCAAATTTCCGCACGGACGCAAGAATCCCTGTAGATCGCCTCCCCTATGCGCTGAACACGCACCTGCCCGACGATATCGTCGTCTATGACGCGCATGAGGTGCCCGATGCCTTCAACGCCATCGGTTCGTGCGTCCGCAAGGAATACACCTACCAAATCTATAATTCACACATCCGCGACCCTTTTTATGTAAACCGTGCATGGTTTTATCCCAAACATTTGGACGAGCGTGTGATGCAGGAGGCGGCGGCGCAGTTTGTCGGCACGCACGATTTTGCCGCAGTGCGCTCCGTTGGGACAGAGGTGCGCTCTACGGTGCGCACCGTACATCACTTTACGGTCGAGCGCAGAGACGAACTGCTTCTTTTCCGCGTTTGTGCCAACGGCTTTCTCTATAACATGGCCCGCGCGATGGTCGGCACGGTAGTCTACGCCGCCGAGGGCAAATTTGCCCCAACCGACATCGGCAAAATACTTTCAGACGGAAACCGCACTGCGGCAGGACCCACCGTGCCCGCAGGCGGCTTGTATATGACGCAGCTTTGGTATGATGACGGGGAGGTGCAGTTCCATGTCCGATAAGCCGGAAATTGAGATTGTTGAACAAACTAAGGAGGCAAAAAAGACCTCCTCGAAAAAGCGGTGGCTGATTTTCGGCGGCGTTTTGCTTCTGATTTTGCTGCTGCTCGCGTGGTTTTTGCTTGCGAGCAGCACTACGCTTGACGGGGTAAAGCGGTTTTTCCGTTATCTCGGCAAAGATGATGCGCAATACGGCAGTCTGCAATTCGAAACCTACGGCACCTGCAGCCACGCTTTGACCGACGGTCGCTTTGCCGTTGCCACGCAGAGCGGTGCGACGCTGTACGCCGAGGACGGCAGTGCGCTCTGCCGCGTGCAGGGCAGCTTCGTCAATCCCGCAATGAAAAGCACAGGCGAGCTTCTACTCGTTTACGATATCGGCGGCACGCGTTTGGTGCTGCTGAACAGCGAGGGCAAAACCCTCTTGGATACCACAGTCACCGATGCCATCTACGACGCCGAGCTGTCCACCGAAGGATATATCAGCGTCCTCTATGCGGGCGAGGATTGTCGGGCGCACCTCGCCGTCCTTACCGAGAGCGGCAATACAACCTATCTGCGCAGCTCCAAAACACACTATCTGAGCACCTGCGCCGTCTCACCCGACGGCAATCTTGCCGCCGCAACAACGCTCGGGCAGAAAGATATTCAATTTGTCAGCACCATTCAGCTCTATCAGACAAATCAGGAAGAGATTGCCGCTGAAATTCCCCTCGGTGCGCAGATGGTTTATGATCTGCGTTTTTTGGACGGCAGCACTCTATGCGCCGTCGGTGAACAAAACATCGCTTTTTTTGAAACAGGCGGCACTTGCATTGGTGAATATACTGTTGACGACGGCGTTCTTGCCGGTTACTGCTTTGACGGCGACGGCTTTGTGACTCTGCTGTATGATCTGTATGAAGCGGGCGGCGGCAGCCGATTGGTCACTTTGGACAAGCACGGCGGAGAAATTGCCACAGCCGTGTTTGACGGCTCTGCGTCGCATCTGAGTGCCTGCGGCGACTATGTCGCCGTACTGACCGAGCAGAAGCTTCTGATCTATAATCGGAAGCTCTCCCTGCAAAACAGCACCGATAATTCCGGCTATCTTGCCGCGTATGTCCGCGCAGACGGCACTGCTATGTGCGTCTCATCCGGCGAAGCCGAGCTTTATATTCCCTGATACCCCACGAAGGAGGAACTCTATGAAACCGACACTTTGCAGCAGATGTAAAAAGAATGTCGCTGTCATTTTTATAACCAAGGTCGAAAACGGCAAAAGCACCAATGAAGGGCTTTGCCTGAAATGCGCGAAAGAGCTTGGCATCAAGCAGGTCGATGAGATTGTCGAGCGCATGGGCATTACCGACGAGGATCTGGAGAGTCTGAACGGCGAGATGATGTCGCTGATGCAGCCCGAGGACGAGGATGACGAGGACGAGGTCGGCAGCCGTACTGCCACCTTCCCGCACATGAACCGTCTGTTCGGAAATGCGGGCGAGATCATGCCGAAAGAGGAGCCGAAGGAAAAATCCAAGGAGACGCCGACGGACAAGCCAAAGAGCAAGAAACACAAATTTTTGGATACCTATTGCCAAAATCTAACCGGAAAAGCGCGGAACAACGCGCTCGACAAGATTATTGGGCGCGAAACCGAGACAGAGCGTGTCGTGCAGATCCTTAACCGCCGTCAGAAGAACAATCCCTGCCTGATCGGCGAGCCGGGCGTCGGCAAGACTGCCATTGCGGAAGGTCTTGCCCAGCGCATCGTCGCAGGAAATGTCCCCTTCAAGCTCCGTGACAAGGAGGTCTACCTGCTTGATCTTACCGCCCTTGTCGCAGGCACGCAGTTCCGCGGGCAGTTTGAAAGCCGCATGAAAAGCCTTATCGCCGAGGTCAAGGCGTGTGGAAATATCATTCTCGTTATTGACGAGGTGCATAACCTTGTCGGCGCAGGCGACGCGGAAGGCTCCATGAGCGCCGCGAACATTCTCAAGCCCGCCCTTTCGCGCGGCGAAATTCAGGTCATCGGCGCGACCACCTTTGCCGAATACCGTAAATATATCGAGAAGGACGCCGCCTTGGAGCGCCGCTTCCAGCCCGTGACCGTGGCTGAGCCGACGATTGAGGAGGCTGTTGCTATCATCCGCGGCGTTGCACACTATTACGAGCTGTTCCACGGCGTGAAAATTACACCCGAGATCGCACGGCAGGCGGTCATTCTCTCCGAGCGCTATATTACCGACCGTTTTCTCCCTGACAAGGCAATCGACCTGCTCGACGAGGCGTGCTCCGACCTCAATCTGCATACCAAGGAGATCTCCGACCTCGCCGAAAAGCGCAAGGAGCGCGACGATTACAATCTCGAGATCAAAATGCTCACCGAGGACACCGAGCATGAGAATTTTGAACGCCTTGCTCTCCTCCGCAGCAATGTCCTGCGGCTGGATAAGGAGATCACCGACTTGGAGGCAAAGCCCGCGCCCGTTCTGACAATGGAGAACCTCGCCCGCGTAATCGAAATGTGGACGAAAATCCCTGCAAGCAAGATCCGCGCGCAGGAATATGAGCAGCTCCGCACCTTAGAGGAGCGTCTGAAAAAGCGCATTGTCGGGCAGGATGAAGCGATTCGCGCCGTCTCCTCCGCAATCCGCCGCAACCGTGTGGGCATCGCCACAAAGAAGCACCCTGTCTCCTTCATTTTTGTCGGCTCGACGGGCGTCGGCAAGACCGAGCTGGTCAAAACGCTTGCGGATGAGCTGTTCGACTCCGTCGATTCGTTGGTGCGGTTGGATATGTCGGAATATATGGAACGTCATTCCGTCTCAAAACTGATCGGCTCTCCCCCGGGCTATGTCGGCTACGACGAGGCAGGACAGCTTACGGAAAAGATTCGCCGCAAGCCCTACAGCGTCATTTTGTTCGACGAACTGGAAAAGGCGCATCCCGATGTGCTCAACGTCCTGCTGCAAATTCTCGACGATGGACGCATCACCGACGCACAGGGCCGTGTGGTCAATTTTGAAAACACCGTGATCGTCATGACCTCGAATGCCGGCTCGGATCGCAAGGACGGCTCGGTGGGCTTCGGACGCAGTGCCTCTGAGCAGAGCAAGGACAAGGCGATGAAGGCACTGCGCGAATTCCTGCGGCCCGAATTCCTCAACCGTGTAGACGAAATTGTCTGCTTTAACAAGCTGACGGAGGAGAATTTCCGCGGTATCGCGGCAATCATGCTCGGTGAGCTGCGCGATAATTTAGAGGAGCACGGCATCAATCTGACATGGGATGACAGCATCCTCGACTATCTTGTCAAAAAGTCCTATTCCCTCACCTACGGCGCGCGAAATCTGCGCCGCACCATCCAGCGCGAGCTGGAGGATGCGATTGCGGAGAAGATTATCGACAGCTACGAGCATCCCATCTCGCAGATCAAGCTGACGGCTGACGGAGAGCAGGTCAGTATTCTGTCGCTATAGCGGAAAAATAAAGAAAGAGAGAGTAAACAACATGGAGCAACAGACACAAGCAACCCCCACCTATCAGAATCCCGCCGAGCTTCCTCCAAAGGAAAACGTCCTGCTCGGCACGGTCGGCGCACTTCTCTTCTCCCTTGCAGGCGCCGTCGTTTTCTTCCTTCTGCATCTTGCGAACTTCATTGCAGGACTCAGCGGCTTTGTCGCTATCGCAGCCGCTTTCTTCGGCTACGGGCTATTCTCGGGCAACAAGGCCAGCCGCAAGGGTGTGATCATCGCCGCCGTCGCAGCAATTCTTTCCATGCTGGTTGCAAATTACGTCTCCTTTGCCTATGATTTCTTGCAGGAGCTGAAGGACTCCCATTGCACGCAGGGCTTCGGCTTCGCACTGAGCAAGACCTTTGATCTGCTTCAAGGGAATGCAGTTCAGGTCGTCTCCGGTTTTAACATTTGGACCTTTACGTTGGACAGCGGCGCTTTTATTAAGGATCTTCTTATATCTTTGGCCTTTGCGGTGATCGGCGCAGTCGGTTTCTTCCGCACCAAGCTCGCGGATACTAAAAAACATGATTAAGGCAGCATTTTTTGACATTGACGGCACTCTCGTCTCGCTGAAATCGAAGGTCTATCCACCCTCGACCGCCGTCGCCTTAAAACGTCTGCGCGAAAACGGCGTTCTGCTGTTCGTCGCAACGGGGCGTTCGCGCTTTGAGATCAAAAGCGAGCATCTGCTCGACGGGCTGGAATTTGACGGCTATCTGACAAACAACGGACAGGACGCCTATGACGCGGAGGGCAACCTGCTTTACGGCAAGCCCATCGTACCCAAGGAAGCCGCCGCCATCTTAGAATGGGCAGAAAAAAACGGGCACGCCTGCTGGATGGTCAGTTCTGAAAAGAGCTGCCTCAACCGCTGCAACGAACGTGTCCTTGCGGCAATGGAGTCCATCCATACCCGCCCTCCTGCGCTTGCTGATCTGCATGAGATGCTGCAAACGCCGATCTATAAGATCGTCCTTTTTGTGACGCACGAAGAAATGAAGGAACCGATGTCTCTTGCGCCGCATTGCCGCACGACGCAGTGGTTTGACCTCGGGCGCGACGTCATCTCCATTGACGGCGGCAAGGAGAATGCTATGGCAGACATTCTTGCACGCTACGGCATCCCGCAGAGCGAAAGCATGGCGTTCGGCGATTCGGAAAACGACATTGCTATGCTGCGCGCCGCAGGTATCGGCGTTGCTATGGGCAATGCCACCAAAGAGGCAATGGACGCCGCCGATTATGTCACAAGCGACTGCGACGACGACGGGCTCCTTCACGCATTGGAGCATTTTTCACTGATCTGATTAAAAACGACTCTTGCGGAATCACTCCGCAAGAGTCGTTTTTATGGGGCTCTATGTCAATAGTTGAGGTAGAGCCTAAACAACAGAACCGAAGCTATGCAGCAGCACAGCTTCGGTTCTGTTGATATAGAGATAAATTACTTGACCTCTGCGGTAGCGCCGGCTTCCTTGAGATCGTTGGCGAGCTTCTCCGCGTCTTCCTTGGAGATGCCTTCCTTCAGGGTCTTCGGGCAGTTGTCGGCGATTTCCTTCGCTTCCTTCAGGCCGAGGCCGGTGGCAGCGCGGATAACCTTGATGACGTTCAGCTTGGAAGCGCCGCAGTCCTTCAGGATGACGTCGAACTCGGTCTTCTCTTCGACTTCGGCAGCAGCGCCGGCAGCGGGAGCAGCAACAGCGGCAGCAGCGGCAGAAACACCGAAGGTATCCTCGAGGGCATGGACAAGCTCAGCCAGTTCCATAACGGAAAGGCCCTTAACTTCTTCAATCAGAGCAGCGATTTTTTCAGACATTGTAAAATCCTCCAGGCGAATCTGATCAAGCACAAACGCCAGAGAGGAGATGGGTGCGAGGAACGTGCCGAGCACCTGAGCGACGAGAGCATCCTTGCTGGGAAGCTCGCCGAAGCCCTGCAGCTGTTCGACGGACAGGACGGAACCTTCAACGAAGCCGCCCTTAATCTTCAGAACATTCTTGTTCTTCTTGGCAAATTCGCAGACGATGCGAGCCGGAGCAATGGGGTCGCCGGTGGTGGTGGCGAGAGAAGTCGTACCGTTGAGCAGTTCGTCAAACTGGTTATAGCCTGCCTTGTTGGCGGCAAAACGAGTAAGCGTGTTCTTAACGACGGTATATTCTACGCCTGCCTCACGGAACTTATTGCGCAGCTCGGTATCCTGTGCGACAGTGATGCCCTTGTAGTCAACAAACACAGCGGCGGTAGAGCCCTGCAGCTTGTCGGCGAGTGCATCAACGATTGCCTTCTTGCTTTCGAGTACCTTGGAATTGGGCAATGTGTGTCACCTCCGAAAAAAATAACCTCATGCCAAAAGACATGAGGACACAAAAATCGTATCTTTTCGTGCAACCTCGGCAGGATTTGTCCCGTTACGGCTCGAAAGCCTCCTGCTGTCTTTGGCAACGCAACTATGATAGCAGAATTTCTGCAAATTGTCAAGCATTTTTTTGCTTTTTAATCTTTTTCATGGGCTGTCTCTTAGACGAAAAACGGGAAGCAGCGGCTGCGTGCTTCCCGTTTTTTGATCTGAAATTAGAGCTTTGCGGTGTTGACCTTGACGCCGGGGCCCATCGTGGAGGCGACGACGCAGGAACGGATATACTGACCCTTTGCCGCAGCGGGCTTCGCCTTGATAACGGCGTTAAGCAGGGTGTTCATGTTCTCCGTGAGCTTTTCAGCACCGAAGGAAACCTTGCCGATCGGGCAGTGGATGATGTTGGTCTTGTCGAGACGGTACTCGATCTTACCAGCTTTGATCTCCTTGACAGCGGCTGCGACGTTCGGGGTGACGGTGCCTGCCTTCGGGGACGGCATCAAGCCCTTCGGGCCGAGAACCTTACCGAGACGACCGACGATACCCATCATATCGGGC
>SFIL01000048.1 GCA_004556205.1 Clostridiales bacterium
GCGTTATTCATCCGCCAAGATGTAACACAATTATGCGCGTGATTCCACTTTTTGTCACTACTTCTTTTGATCTACCACACAACTTTTTTCATTGAACCTTCATTTTTTACAGTGTATGAAATAAATGTTTCAGTCATTGCGAAATTCTGTGCCGCCGCCCTCCATCAGGCACCATTTCTCTTACAATATTTTTCATCTGTAATAATTTAGACTATACTTTATAAATTGCTGAATTCGTGCGCTGCGGCACATATGATGGCAGCTTGCAAAAAATGTCGCAGAAAATTCACAATTTGTTCTTGACTTTCGCCGCAAAATGGTTATTATATACTTAGCACTCAAGAACGCAGAGTGCTAACCAAAAATCGTAAATAGACGGGAAACCGTCCTACATATTTTTTTGGAGGTAATGAACTATGAAACTGACACCCCTTGCAGACCGTGTGCTGCTCAAGCCCGTTGAGGCGATGGAAACGACCGTCTCGGGAATCATCCTCTCCACCGCGAACAAGGAAAAGCCGGTGATCTCCGAAGTCGTCGCCGTCGGTCCCGGCGGTTTCGTTGACGGCAACGAGGTTAAGATGGTCGTCAAGGTCGGCGACAAGGTCGTCGTCGCCAAGTACGCAGGTACGGAAGTCAAGCTCGACGATGTGGACTACTCCATCGTCCGCCAGTCCGATATCCTTGCGATCGTAGAGTAATTTCAGGAGGTAGTAATTATGGCTAAAATGATCGTTTTCGGGGAAGACGCCCGCAAGAAGCTGCAATCCGGTATTGACCAGCTCGCCGATACCGTTAAAGTTACCCTCGGCCCGAAGGGCAGAAACGTTGTTCTCGGCAAGAAGTACGGCGCACCGCTCATCACGAACGACGGCGTGACCATCGCCAAGGAAGTGGAGCTGGAGGATGCCTTTGAGAACATGGGCGCGCAGCTCGTCCGCGAGGTTGCCACCAAGACCAACGATGTCGCCGGCGACGGCACAACCACCGCGACCCTGCTCGCACAGGCGATTGTCCGCGAAGGTCTGAAGAACGTCAGCGCAGGCGCGAACCCCATGGTCATGCGCAAGGGCATGCAGAAGGCTGTTGACACCGCGATCGAGGCCATCAAGGCGAATTCGCAGGCAGTCAACGGCAGTGACGATATCGCAAGAGTCGGCACGGTTTCCTCCGGCGACGAGGAGATCGGCAAGCTGATCGCCGAGGCAATGGAGAAGGTCAGCGCCTCGGGCGTCATCACCATTGAAGAGTCCAAGACCGCCGAAACCGGTCTGGAGGTCGTCGAAGGCATGCAGTTCGACCGCGGCTATATCTCCCCCTACATGGTCACCGACACCGACAAGATGGAAGCCGTCGTGGACGATCCCTATATCCTGATCACCGACAAGAAGATCTCTTCCATTCAGGAGATTCTGCCCATTTTGGAGCAGATCGTCAAGGGCGGTCAGAAGCTCTTCATCATTGCAGAGGATGTCGAGGGCGACGCCCTTTCCACCCTGCTTGTCAACCGTCTGCGCGGCAGCTTCAACTGCGTCTGCGTCAAGGCACCCGGCTTCGGCGACCGCCGCAAGGAAATGCTCCGCGACATCGCCATCCTCACCGGCGGCACCTATGTTGCCTCTGAGCTGAACATGAACCTGCAGGATGTGCAGATCAGCGACCTCGGCAGAGCGCGTCAGATCAAGGTCAACAAGGACAACACCGTGATCGTGGACGGCTGCGGCAACCCCGATGAGATTCAGAGCCGTATCCATGAGATCAAGGCAGCCATCAAGGTCACGACCTCCGATTATGACCGTGAGAAGCTGCAGGAGCGTCTGGCGAAGCTGTCCGGCGGCGTCGCGGTCATCCGCGTCGGCGCGCAGACCGAGGTTGCCATGAAGGAGCAGAAGCTCCGCGTCGAGGACGCTTTGAACGCGACCCGCGCGGCAGTCGAGGAAGGCATCGTCGCAGGCGGCGGCACGGCATTTGTCAACGCGATTCCCGCAGTTGAGAAGCTCGTCTCCGAGCTGAGCGGCGACGAGAAGACCGGCGCTTCCATCATCGCAAAGGCGCTGCAGGCGCCGATCCGTCAGATCGCGGAGAACGCGGGCGTGGACGGCTCCGTCGTCTTCGAGCGCATCAAGAACAGCGACAAGGTCGGCTACGGCTACAATGCCTACACCGATGTTTACTGCGACATGATCCCGAGCGGCATCGTCGATCCGACGAAGGTCACGAGAACGGCTTTGGAGAACGCCGCGTCCATCGGCGCGTGCGTCCTGACGACGGAATCCCTCGTGGTTGACAAGCCCGATCCCGCAGCGGACGCTGCAGCGGCAGCCGCAGCAGCCAACGCAGGCGGCATGTATTGATAAATTGAGCGAACAAAAAACGGTGCGTCCCCAATCGGACGCACCGTTTTTTGCGTGCAAACAGCGGTTGCGGCTGATAGCCGCCCCTACGAGAAATATCGCACCTCACGCCGTAGGGGCGGATATTATCCACCCGGTGCAGGAACTACCGACTGCATAAAAGCCAGCAGCCAGAGATTGCATCCGCAAGGGGTATGCCGCATCCGTAACGCTTGTTCCTCGCGGACGGCTGCGCTACCACGGGCGCAAGCACCCTCGCAATGACATGGAACAGATGCCCCGTTTGTCATTGCGAGCCGAGGAACGAGGCGTGGCAATCTCGTGCAGGAACTACCGAGTGCGTACAAAAAAGACGCTGCCGAAGCAGCGTCTTTTGCAATATAACCTTATTTCTTTCCCTGATGCGCCGCGACCGTGGCGCGGATCGTACCGACCATATACAGGCTGCCGAAGGCAAGCACCGCTTCGTCCTCTGCTGTCTGCGCGATCGCCGTCTGCACGCCCGCTTCCACCGTTTCGCAGGCAGTCACCGGCTTTCCGAACATCTTCAGCATCTCGGCAAGCTCCTGCGCAGGCAGAGCGCGCGGATTATCCGGCGTGACCGTCACAAAGCGCGCGATATAGGGCGCAACCAAGCGGTACATATCCAAATAATCCTTGTCCGCCATCACGCCCGTCAGCGCCGTCAGCGGTCGGTTCGGAAGATAATCCCGAATATTCTGCGCCAGTGCCGCCATGCACTGCGGATTGTGCCCGCCGTCTACGATAAACACAGGCTGTTTTGACAGCAGTTCGAAGCGCCCGGGCCATGTGACCGTCCGCAGACCTTCACGGAGCTGCTCCTCGGAGATATGCCAGCCCTTCGCCGTCAGCGCGTCAACCGTCGCCAGCACGACCGCCGCGTTCTTGAGCTGATGCTCGCCGAGCAGCGGAAGCTCGATCGCCTTTCGCGCTCCGCAATCGAAGACCTGACCCGCAAAGCCTTGCGAAATCAGGCGAATGCCGTCAAAGTCCGCACGGTGCAGGCGGGTATGCGTCTCCGCACATCGCTGCTCGAACACACGCTCAACGCTCTCGCTGCCGCGATAGATCACGGCGTCGCCGCCCTTGATGATTCCCGCCTTTGCCGCCGCAATCTTTTCAAGCGTATCGCCCAAGACCTCCGTATGGTCAAGCCCGATATTGCAGATCACCGCCGCCTCCGGCGTGGAAATGACGTTCGTCGAGTCCAGTTCCCCGCCAAGCCCGACCTCCAGCGATACGATGTCGCAGTCATGGCGCGCAAAATACTCCATTGCAATCGCCGTGACCAGCTCGAATTCCGTCGGATGATCCGACATTGCCTCCGCATGCGGGCGGATAAATTCCGTAATCTCCGCCAGCTCTTCGTCAGAGATCATCTCGCCGTTTACCTGCATCCGTTCATTGAAGCAGGTGATATAGGGCGAGGTGTAAAGCCCCGTGCAGTAACCCGCGGCGCGGAGGATCGAGGCAAGCATTGCTGCCGTCGAGCCTTTGCCGTTCGTGCCCGCGATATGGACAAATTTCAGTTTCTCCTGCGGATTGCCCATCCGCTCCAAAAGCTCCCGCGTCCGTGAAAGCCCGGGAATCGACCCTTTCCAGCTTACGCTGTGGATATAGGTCAACGCTTCGTTGACGGTCATGCTTTCGCCTTCTTACTCGGAATAAAATTTGCCCGCTTCAGTGCGGCAACTACAGGCAACGCGACAATCGACATCAGCAGGGACGATGCCACGCCGGACGCAATACGGATCCAGAACACGCCGAAGATCATGTGATACTCGTAGTAGTGGAACATCTTCGCGTCGACATAGAACACCAGCGTGTTCAGCGTGGAGACGATAATGCCCGAGACGATGCACGCAATGAAATAGACATACGGGCGCTTGGTTTGCAGGATAGCGTCCACGGACATATGCTTCTTCAGGAGAAGGGCGCAAATGCCGATGAACAGACCGCGGATCGCCGGCGGCAGAATCCACAGCATCGTGGTGGCTGTAAAGCCGAACTTGATCATCTGCTCCAAAAATGCGCCGAGGAAGCCGACAAGGAAGCCGTCGATCGGGCCGAAGAGCATCGCGCAGATGATGGTGGGCAGGGACGCGAAGGTGAGCTTGATGCCGCCGAGCTGAACGGACAACAGGGACAGTCCGAAATACATGGCGATCAAAACCGCGTCGATTGCAATGCGTTTGACAGAGAATGTGCCGAGAAGTGTGCTGTTTTTGGACATAAAAAATTCCTCCTTAAATTTGGGAGGAGGTTGAAAATATGTACGATGCTATGCCCCTTGGCGGGCATCATGCGCAGGCGGTTGCGGTAGCAGTATCGCGGAAAGCGAGGACTTTCCTTCGCCCGGCGGCAACCTCCCATCCAACCGGTACTTAACGCACTGCTCCTACTCCCAACAGCATCGTATTGTCGATATTATTGTAGCGATATTTTTGAAAAAAGCAAGCCCTATTTTTGATTTTCTGTGTTTTTTTGTAAAAATCTCTTTTACCCGTCATTTTTCCGGCACAGCGCCGCAATTTCGGCAAACCGCGCGCAGATCTTGTCGTAATTTTCAACGCGGTGCGGGACAAGGCAATTCGAGCAGTCCTTGACGCCCTGCGGGCTATAGGTAAAATTGCCGCCGCAGCGCTCCCCGAGGGCATAGAGCGGGCAATAGCAGAAAAGGCAGTTGAAATCCGCGCTGTCCATACCGGCATGGCAGGGAAAATATTCACAGTCACGGTTTTGAAAGAACTTGTAGCTCATAAAATGTCCTTTCCGGTCATCGTAATGCGGTTTTTTGTAGGACGGGGTCGGTCGTTGCTGTGTGTAAAATAGATTGCACCCGCAAGGGGTATGCCGCATCCGTAACGCTCGTTCCTCGCGAAGGGCTGCGCTACCACGGGCGCGCAGCGCCCTCGCAATGACACGGAAAACTGCCCCCATCTGTCATTGCGAGCCGAGGAACGAGGCGTGGCAATCTCATAGAACCACCCACTGTCTACAAGCTTGTTCGTCTGTACCATCTGCCGCTTCGCGGTTCGGCGGGGCCATATCCTAAGCCCTACTTTTTGCATATCGCAATGCGTTCGCCGATTTTTACCTTTGTCTCGATACCTTGTGCGGAATAATGCAATATATCGGCATCGACGGTGACGGCGTCCTTTTTCAGCAGGAGGATTACCGTGGAGCCGCCGTATTCAAAATAACCCTTTTCCTGCAATTTTGCAACGCTTCCCGCCGCTTCGCTGTGGTTGCAGATTTTTCCGACCAGCAGCGCACCGACCTCCATTTGCACGACATCACCGAAATGCTCCGTATGCAGGACAGTATAGCGGCGGGCGTTTCTTCGGTAAACGCCGAGGGAGCCTGCGATCGGGTTGACGCTGTGCAAAACGCCCTTGATGTGGATCGTTTTTTCCTGCGTCCCTGCGTCCGGATAGACATAGCGGTGATAATCGTCCGGAGAGAGACGGAAGATCAGACAGATACCGCCCGCATACTCCGCAGCAAGTGCCTCATTTTCCAACAGCTCCGCAGCGGTATACGGCACGCCCTTGACCGAAAAGACGCGGTTTTCGTCAATGGGAAGCGCAGTCAATTTGGAATCCGCGATGGCAGGCAGTTCGTTTTCCGCCGTTTGATTGACATAATTTTTTCTCTGCCGCGTGAAGAAGGCATTAAAGTTTGGAAATACCTGCGCGGTGCAGTCATCAAGCGAAATGTTATATTGCGCAATGAATTTTTTGACCTTGCTTTGCGAAAGGCGGGACTTCTGCCACGCGGCATAGAGGTTTGAGACAAAGCTTCTGCAAAGGATCGCCTTTGTCAGCACCCTGCCGACGGGATTCTCATAGGCAAACCGCATCGCTCCCGCGCCGACCTCCGGCGTTTCGATCAGTTCCTTGCGATTCCATACCTGCATGGCAGTCTCCTCCTCGTTTGTTCGGAATACGATTATTGTAGCAGATTCCGTGAAAATTGCAAGTGGCAACCAAAAAAGAGAGCCGCCCCGAAGGACGGCTCTCTGGATACTATACGCTTATTTTGGGAATAATTCGCAAATCAGCCCAGCTTGTAGATAGTAATATTCCAGCTATATTCGCCGGTGTTATTGGAGGACTTATACAAACGGAACTGGGGGACACCGGCGTTGTTGCGGAAGGAAACGCCTCTGTCGGTCATACCATCCGTGGTGCCCAAAAGGGTGGAGGTGCCGTTTCCGCAAGTAATTGCAAAGTCACTTCCCGCAGCAGCAAGCTTTAACTGCGTACCGGAGGTGCCGTATGCCAAGAATTTTCCGTCAGAGGTCTTCAGCGTGTAAACACCGTCCGCGGAACCCGCAGCGACTTCCCAAACGAGGTCAGCACCATCGGGAAGCACCAAGCCCTTGTCGGATACGGTAACTTCAATGGCATTGATCGCATTGGAGACAGTTGTATTGTCGTTTGCGGCAGCATAATACTTGCCGTCATGCTCGACCACAATGACGATCTTGTCGCCGGCAGCTACAGCGGTTGCAACGCTGCAATCGGTAGCAGCAAGATTCGCCTCGCAGCGGTCGCACACATCGTCGTTGTTATCGTCAATGTGACCCAGAGCTGTAATCTCTTCCGTCTTCGTTGCTCCGCACTTCGCGCAGGTGAAGGTCTTCACGCCCGCAGTGGTGCAGGTCGCCTCAGTGGTAACTTCGCCTTCATCCCA
>SFIL01000049.1 GCA_004556205.1 Clostridiales bacterium
CATGGTCGGCGACCGGTCGCACGACGCCATCGGCGCGAAAATGGCGCAGATCGATTTTATCGGTGTGCTATACGGTTACGGCAGCCGCGAAGAGCTGGAAGCCGAAGGAACCGACGCCATCGCAGACAGCGTTGCAGCGCTGCGAAGCCTCCTGTTTTCATAAAATAATTCAACACCCCGCCTGTCCGACGGTATCTACCGTTCGGCAGGCGGGGTGTGTTTTTATCGGAGTCCGCTTTTTTATTCTATGGTCACTTCCGCGTTTGGGAACCAGCTGATGGCTTCCTTGATTGCGCGCTGTGCCGGAAGCCCGTTGCCGAAGAGGACGACAAGCGTATTCTCCTCCCCGGCCGGAGCATTTTCAAATTCCCTGAGCTCGACCATGGGGCCGACGCAGTCAACCAGAAATCGTCCCTCCGGCATGCTTACAAAGCCCTTGATCCGATACGTTTCCTCGGCAAACATCCGAAGAAAGGCCGTCAGATCCTTTTTGCTGAAGCCTGAAACGTGCAGCAGGAGCTTGCGGAGCGTGATATCTCTCGTGTGGACCTGTCCGTCTGCAGGATCCTCGGCGGGCTGCTCTTCCATCGCCGTCAGCCATTCCGGTCGGATCCGGCCAAACGTTGTCTCAAAGGTCGGGCGATTCGGCTTCTGCGCGCGGACGATGGTATTGATCTCATCCAGCTGCTCGCGGGAGGCAATGTCGCACTTGTTGATGATGATCATATCGCTGATGGCAAGCTGCATACGGCAGACGCGGGCGGTCTTATAAACGGTCATAAACCGTGCGCCGTCCACAAGGCAGATCGCTCCCGCGTATTCCAAATCGGGGAATTTATCCCGCTGCCGGAGGATCGTACCGACGGCGGTCGGGTCGGACAGACCGGAGGCTTCCACAAAGATCACGTCAAAATTCTCCTGCTGCAGACGGAGAAGCGCGTCCTCAAACTGTTCGATCTTACAGGCGCAGAAAATGGAGCCGTTGTTGATCTCTTCCATCTTGATATCGAGATCCTCCAGCAGCGTTCCGTCTACGCCCTGCTTGCCGAACTCGTTGACGACGATGGCTGTGCGCCGGTCCGGAAACAGACGTACAAACTGGTGCAGGAACGTCGTCTTCCCCGCCCCGAGAAATCCGGTGATAAGATACAGCTTTGTCATGATAACAGTCCCCTTTTCAGTGCCACCGCACAAGACGTGTTTCAAGCGCCGTTACCGCGCGGTTGAGCAGCGTGATGACCAGCGCCACGAGCAGGATGCCCGCAAGAACGTTGGTATAGTTTGCGTAATCGGCAAAGTTACGGATGAAATAGCCGAGACCGCTGTGCGCACCCATCATTTCAGCGAGCGTCAGCAGCATAAAGGCCGAGGAAAGCGAACCGCGCAGGCCGGTGAGTATACTGGGCATGACCCACGGCAAGAGCACCTCCCATAACAGCTCTCGCTGTTTCAGCCCCAATACTCTGGCGCTGTCGAGAATGCGCTGATCCAGCGCGCCGACGCGCGCTACCATCTGCAGAAACGTCGGCCAGAAAATGCCGATGATCAAAACCATGGCGGAAGCCGAGCGGAACGACGGCATGATCGCGATAAGATACGGCGCATAGATGATGGCCGGTATTGGCGACAGCACGCGTGCGATCGGCACGACGGTTTCGCACAGACGAGAGTTCCAACCGGCGATCAGCCCGAGAGCCACGCCGAGCGGCAGCGACACGCCGAAGCCGATAAGAAGCAGCGAGAGCGAGGAGAATACGCCAAGGATCATTCGCTTGCGCATGGTATAGAAGACCGAGAAAACGGCTTCCGGCGTCGGCACGAGGATGATATGTCCGCGGCCAAGGCGCGTTGTATACACCTGCCAGAACAGCAGAACAAAAAAGACGATCGCGCCGATATCTCCGGCGGTACGAGCTTTTTTCCGACGAATCAGCTGATAAATCACAGCAAGCTCGATGAGAACGCACGCCACGGTCATACACACGGGGCTTGCCTTGACCTTGGCGTTTCCCGGCAGATACATGGAGAGCATCAGCGCGGCGAACAGAATGTGAACGGCGAGAATCGGGCGGCTTTTTGTTTCGCGCTTCGTCATGGGTTCACCTCCGCCGCCTCGCCCCACTTATAGAAGAGCGAGATCATATCCCGCCGCAGCGCGCAGCACTCGCTGGAAATAAGCAGCGTTTCCCGCTGGCGCGGGCGTGAAAACGGGATCTTGTGCCGGAAGACGATTCGTCCCGGCTCCATAAATGCTACGCGGTCGCCAAGCAGGATCGCCTCGTCCATATCATGTGTCACGAACAGGACCGTTTTTCTGTCCTCTTCCCAGAGCTTGAGCAAAAGCTCCTGGAGAGCGAAGCGGTTTTTGGGGTCCAGCGCAGAAAACGGCTCGTCCAACAGCAGCGTAGGACAGCCCATACCGAGCACTCTTGCAATAGCAACGCGCTGCTGCATGCCGCCGGAAAGCTGGTTTGGCAGCATGCTCATGGAATCGGCAAGCCCAACACGGCACAGCGCCTCCTCGGCGCGGGAGCGCGCTTCGGCCCCGGAGAGCGAATGGTCGCTTTTTCGGATGGCAAAGGATACATTATCCCGCGCCGTCATCCACGGAAACAGGGCGGGGCTCTGGAAGACGACGCCGCGGTCGCTACCGGGGCCGGTTATCGGAACGCCGCCGCAGAAAAGGCTGCCGCTCTCCGGCCGTTCCAATCCGGCGAGCAGCCGAAGGAGCGTGGACTTTCCGCAGCCCGAGGGCCCGATGAGCGAAAGGAATTCTCCCTCGCCGACAGAGAGATCCACGCCCCGGAGCGTCTCGGAAGACGTCCCGGGGTAAGTGAAAACCAGATCTTTGACTTCAATGCCGCCCATATCAGAGGTTATTTTCCTCGTAGGCCTCCATCATGGCCGTCCACCCGTCGAAATCGGGATAACGTTCCATAACGGTAGTCAAAGCATCGTAATAAATGCCGGAATCTACATGGTCGGTCATGTCGTACTCGGAATCGGCGGCAATATCGCCGTTTGCCTGCATGATCTCATAGAACTCCTGCACGCGGTTGGCGGAGGGGTCCATGGAGATCTTCATAACGCCGTCGTAAATGCAGTTGTAAACATACTGCTCATCAAGACCGGAGAACTCGACCAGTTTGGCAATGGTCGTCTCCTTGTCGGTCAGCATGAGCATCATGGCGCGCAGATTGGCGATCTCAAAGCGGACGTAGGCGTCACGATTCGTTTCCACATTGCTCTTGAGCGCAGTCTGGCGGCAGCAGACAGCGTTCGGCGCATATTCACCGACGAGGAACGACACTTCAAGGCCCTGCGTCTTGGCGTTCTGGCCGAAGCCGCTGTTCACGAAGCCAACGTCCGCCTCGCCCTTGAGCACAGCTTCAACAACAGACTGGAAGCCGTCAAGCTCCACAAACTTCACAGTCGTCATATCAACACCGGCCTGCGCGATCTTCTGCATCATGATCATATGGCCGGTTTCCGGACGGACGCAGGCGACGGTCTTGCCGGCAAACCAGGTCAAATCGCCGTCGGTGTAGGTCGCGGCATTTTCCGGCGTCATAACGCACTCGCTGCCCTCGGCGATCGTGCCGCCGATGACGGTGAGATCGGCGCTCTGCGCAACGAAGGTGCAGGTGGGGATCACGCCGAACGGAAGAATGTCGAGACTGCCGCCCAGAATGGCGGTGATGCCGTCGTTCAGGTTGTTGATCGGCTCGAACGTGACATCAAGACCTTCCTCGGCATAGTAGCCCATTTCGTTGGCAAGAACGACCATGGCCGCCTTAATGCTGGTGCCCATCTGCGCAACGCGCAGAGAATAATCAACATTGGAATTATCCGGTTCCGCAGACGATTCCACCTCAGCAGGAGCTTCCGCAGGAACTTCGGTTGCCGCGGGTTCAGCGGGCTGCGCAGTCTGTCCGCAGGCAGCGAGAGACAGGAGCAAAATGGCAGCGAGCACCAGTGCAATGGTTTTTTTCATGGTTTTATCCTCCGTTAATTATTCCGCTTTTTTCTTTTTGGGGAAGAACGGGCAGGCGGTTCCCCGGCATTCCCGGCTTTGGCTGAAATGATGGCAGGTGTGCTCCGGTATCTCGCCGAGATCGAGACCGAGAAACTCCCTTGCTGCGGGAAGCGCCGCCGAGAGTGTAAGATACGTCACTCTCTTACAGCAGCGGGGGCCTTCCACCGAAGCGATCGCAGAGAGGCAGCGGGCGGTCATCTCATTCCCTGCCGCCCAGCCGGTTTTGGAGAGCGGCGTTGATCCCTGCCAAACGCAGGCAAAAATTCCCGCGCCCACAGCGGCACCGCAGCAGCCGAACTGTCCGCAGCAGCCTCCCGGCACCGTTCCGGCGCGCTCCCGCGCCGTTTTGAGCCGTTTTTGCAGCATTTCCTCCGTTTCGCCGCTTATTTTGCTGGCGGCCGTGAGCAATACGGCAGGGATCAGATAATGGTGATACGGGCAATGCATGGGGAGCTTCGGATCGTCCATAATATTTTCGCAAAGCGAAAATACGCTGACCGGCTCTTCCGCTTTAAAGGCAGAAATGCACGCCTTATCGATGATGTCCATATGCGCCGGATCAGGAAGCATCGGCATGTTTATCACCTCGAAATTCGTTCATATTGGTCTCGTCTTATATTGGACGTGGTCTACTAAATATGTAAAAAAAACAAGCACAGACCGCGGGGTGGCCGTCCGGAGCGAAAACGCTCCGGACGGCCGCGCTTGTTTACATGACTTCGCGGATCGCAGCCTCCAGTTCGTCCTTGGAGGGGATAATGGAACGGAACTTCATCTTGCCGTTGATGTAAACGGACGGCAGATTGGGAACGCCCATCCTTTTCATACGGGCAATGTCTTCCTTGACGGTATACTTATAAACGTTATAGTCGATGGCATCGCCGAAAGTCCGCTTCGCCTCATCCGTGGCCGCGACCATGTAGGTGCAGGCGGCACAGGTGGCGGGGTCAAGCGTAAAGGCTTCCACCAGGGGCTTGGTGAGATGCTCATAGTCGGGCAGCTCAACTTCGATGTCGTTATCGTCTTCCGCAACATAGTCCTTGACCATTTCGCGGACCTCGTCCGTTTGCAGCACTGCCTGCATGCAGCCGATCGTGTTTTCAAACGGTACGCCGTACGGCATATCGCAGCCGGTGGCAACGATGAGACCGTTCTTGTTCTCAATGCTGTCGATCAGGTCAACGCAGTACTTCATGTTGTCCATCTGCGTGCCATGAAGCATGACGGTCGTAAGCGGGATGTTGCCGCCGAAAGCTACGCTGTACTTGTCGCAGATCTCTTTTGCGGGCTTGAAGTTGACGTTTTCGTCGACCGAAATGGAGTCGCAGCCGGTCTTGCACATGACTTCGATGTTTCTCGTGGCATCGCCGCACACGAAGAACGAGGAGTAAGCGCCCTTTTCACGAATGTGGTCGAAGAGCTTCGTGAACGGCTCGGAGCAGAACTCTTCAAAGTGCTCGGTGGAGATCTGAGAAATCAGCGGGTCAACAACAGCGATAACGTCCATACCGGCGTCGATGAAGTATTCCGCCATCTTGCACGCGGCCTTGTAGCAGTAGTCGAGCAGGTCATGGACAAACTGGTCGTCCAGAAGCATGTCGAGGAAAATGTCGGTGCCGCGCAGATGCGATGCCAGCGTGAACGGACCGGTGATCAGGCCGTACAGAGCGGTGGTATCGCCGATTTCTTTCTTGACACGGCGCATGGCTTCGCACACGAGCGGGATGCGTCCGTCGTTCGGGCCGGGGAGCGTGCATTCGCAGGGGACAACGGGAGTATCTCCCATTTCGGTAGCCAGAGGATGGGATGCAACGCTGGGAGGGCCGTCATCCGCCCACATCAGGTCGCAGCCAAGGACTTCCGCTTCGATCTGAAGATCGAAAATGCAGCACTCGCCGTCCGGCTTGAACATGCGGTTGACCTCGAGAAGGCATTCCGTCAGCTTATCGGCGCTCTGGAACATCTCCGTCGCGGTATAGCCTTTCAGACGGGAGGCATAAGCGCCGGCAAACGGGATCCATGCGGGGCGCGGCGTCGGCTTACACTTGAGCGTTGCCAGCAGTAATTCTTTGGGAGTCATGATCTGTTCTCCTTTGCATGAATTAAAAATAAAACCGTGTGTATCTCCGTCTTTTAACGCCGGATCGTCTGAGTTAGTTAACGCAGACAAATAAATGCTGCCGAAGCGTTAATATACATTGATGTTTCTGTTTCATTTTCGGACAAAGTATAACATATGCAGTAATTGATAAAATAGAAAGATTTTGGACAATATTAGGAAAAATCCGCAAAGATTCTCTAGCCGGGCCAACCCGCAGTGCAGCACACGAGCGAGGCATATTGACTTTCCTGCGTTGTTTGCGCTATGATTTTAACGGAACAAATACATGCGGAAAAGGGGCGTCATTTTATGGATGCGTGTTTGGAAAAGTGTGCCTGTCGGGGCTCCTATCTCGATAAATTTCTTCAGCCTGCCATACTGGTCGTTCTGCAGCGCGGCAGCAGCCACGGGTTTCAAATGATCAGCGATCTGGAAAAAAGCGGTATGGTCTCCGGCAACGGACTTGACCCGGCCGGACTGTACCGCACGCTCAAACGGATGGAGACGGCCGGACTTGTCACATCCTACTGGGACACCGAATCTGCCAGCAAGCCGAGACGCGTTTACTCCATTACGGACGAGGGGCGGCACTGTCTTTCCGCATGGGAGAAAACGCTTCTCGAATATCGGAGCAACATTGATGCTATTCTCCGCGGCATATTATCCGCCGGTGAGCTTTGAGACTGTCAAATATTACATTTCTTTCTTTCGTATAACCGCGGCTGTCAAGGCCAAAATAGGCTCGGACACAGCAAAAGCGTGTTCGATTCGAGAGAAAGGAGTTGCAATCAGATGTCTACCAACAAGAGCAATCATCTTGTCAATCCCCAGGCCCGCGA
>SFIL01000008.1 GCA_004556205.1 Clostridiales bacterium
TATGGCGTTCCAGACCGCTGCGGGCATTGCCTATAAGGAAGGTCTGCCCACCGCCGCGCCGACGCTCCTCGAGCCGATCGGCGAGCTGAAGGTCTTCATTCCCGATGCCAACATGGGCGATATCATCGGCGACCTCAACAAGCGCCGCGGCCGTGTTATGGGCATGAACCCAGACACCGAAAATCGCGGTTGGCAGATTGTCGATGCCGAAGTCCCCATCGGCGAGATGAGCAGCTACGCCATTGATTTGCGCTCCATGACCCAGGGCAGAGGCTCCTATTCCCTCAAGTTCGTCCGTTACGAGGAAGTCCCGCAGATGAATCAGGCCAAGATCATAGAGGACGCCAAGAAGAACGAGGAAGAATAATTCACATTTTGCAGCGGGTGCCGCGAGGCATCCGCTGTTTTTTGGAGGTAGAAAATGAACAAATATGAATGGTTAGACGCGTATCTGCTGGATAAGGCAGGCGCGGTGAAGGATTATAAGCTGGAGTGGGAATGGTGGCGGTATCAGGTCGGTGGAAAGTTGTTCGCGGCGACCTGCCAGCCGGGACCGGAGCATAAGGGCTATGATTGCCGCGAACTGTTGACGCTCAAATGCGACCCGCTCCGCGCGGAGCTTTTGCGGGCGGAGTTTCCCGATATTATTCCCGGGTTTTACTGCGATAAGCGGCACTGGATCTCTGTTTTCCTCGATGGCGAAGTGCCGGAGGATGTGCTAAAGGATCTTTGCGACAGCTCTTATCAGCTGGTGCTTGAGAAGCTGACAAAGAAGCTCCAAAGGGAAATCACGGGGAAGAAATGAGCGTATCTCCTGCGTTTGCCGGTTTATGCAGCGCCAATGTAGGGCGTGGAAATGTCCCAACTCTACATTGGCTGTTTTGTTTCATTCTGCACACGGACGCATGGTATCAGCCCGGAACAAGAGCGGCGTTGCATTACAGATTATCGGCATTTTTGCTATTTTTAGAGGTAATAAATTGGTAAAGACGACAAAAGTTTTTATAAAAGGGAAAAAATCACAAAACGGTATTGACAGTTTGGCTTGGGAGGAATACAATAAAGACAAGCTGTAGTACAGCTGTACAGAAAGAAAAAAACGATGGAGAGCAGGAGAGAACATGGCGATTGGCACATCAGTGACGAAGGCAAATCTCTCTTCCCAGATTGCGAACCAACTGGAGGAGTTGATCTTGTCTCAGGAATTAAAGGCTGGGGAACGTTTACCCGGGGAAATTGAACTTGCGGAGCAATTCGGAACCAGTCGAAATATTCTAAGAGAGGCACTGACTTCGCTGAAGGAGCGCGGTTTGGTAACAGTGCGCAACGGCAGCGGTGTCTATGTTGCACAGCCGGATGCGCGGATCTTGGGCAATGTGGTCAATCGGTTGGTGGCAGTCGGAAGCGCAAGCATACAGGAAGTGTATGAGCTGCGTGTCGCTTTGGAGGTGCAGTCCAGCGGGCTGGCAGCAGTGAATGCAACGGATGAGGATCTTCAGTCATTAGATGAGTTGATTCGCCTGATGGAGCAGGACTATCGTGACGATCAATTATGGTCGAAACACGATTATCACTTTCACAGAGCACTCGCTGTTGCAACTCATAATTGCCTGTTCCCTGAATTTTTACGCCCACTGAACAAAACCGTTTATGACTGGTCAGACAAGAACCCGAGAAGCGTGGAGGCACGCATGAGAGGTATTGAGCAGCATAAACACATTGTGGAGGCGGTGAAGGCGCGCGACCGCGAGGCAGCGGAGCGCTTTATGTCTGAACACTTACAAGTGTTCTTGGCAGACCTTACGCAGAATCTTCCTTAAGAATATTGTCTTTTTTATTTTGGCAGCCTTGGCTGTCGAAATAAAAAAGCAATTCTGTCGTACAGCTGTACCGCATCTCCGCGAGTAAGAATAGGAGCAACACGTTGTCCATACAGCCAAGCGGCTGTTTATAAAAGCTGAAATCTGTACTACAGGTGAACAGAAATCGTATTCATATAGGAGGGCATATGAGAAACGACATTACAACAAAGGAACGAGTGATGGCGGATATCAAGGCGACCGGCGTGCTGCCTTGCATTAAGCTGCATCAGAAAGAAGACTGGATTGCCTATGCCGAGGCAATGTATAAAGGCGGTGCGCGCGCGGTTGAAGTCACCATGACCACACCCGGTGCGCTGGAAGCGATTGAGGCGATTTCCTCTCACTTTGGCGGAAAAATGCATGTTGCTGCCGGCACCGTATTGGACGCTGCTACTGCGCGAGAGGTCATTCTCCACGGCGGTGAGATCATTGTCAATCCCTGTGTGATCGAAGATGTCATTGATCTGACCAACCGCTATCAAGTCGCTTGCTTCTCCGGCGCCTTTACCGCAACGGAATGCTTCCGCGCCATGCGATGCGGCGCAACTGCGGTGAAGATTTTCCCCGGCGCCTTAGGTGGAGCAAAGTACATGACCAATTTGAAAATGGTTTTTCCGGAAGTAAATTTGATCCCCTCCGGCGGAATCACGGAGGAGAACGCGGCGGAATTTATCCGCTGCGGCGCCTGTGCTGTCTCCGGCGCCCGTACCTTTATGAACTTTGAACGGATCAAAGAAGAAGGGATGGGCTGGGTCACGAAACAGGTGGCGCGTTTTATCGAAATCGTACAGGAAGCAAAGAAAGACCTGCCTGATATCCCTTAAAGTCCACTAAATTCATTGAAGTAAGGAGGAGCTGTGATGAAACTGATTTGGCTTTCCTATCCCATGAGCACGACCGCACCCCGTCCCCCTGCGATCCCTGCGCCCAGTGTATCGGAGTTCCAGTCCATTGAAAAAGACGGCGCCAATGTCCAATTTTTGCAGTGCTATAACCATACCGGCACCCATTTAGACACTGCCGCGCACGTGCTTCCCAATGGTGCAAGCATTGTGGAGTTTACGCCGGAGGAGCTGATCTACCGAAAGATCAAGATCATTGATCTGACGGGGACTGCCGATGACACTGTTGTCACAGCGGAGCTGTTGGAGCCGTGGTTCACGGAACCCAGTGATGCAGATGCGCTTTTGGTGCGGTTTGGTGTGGAAGACAGGCGCAAAAACGACCATGCGCGTTTTTCCAACCACTGCCCGGGCTTTTCCATCCCTGCGGCGGAATACATCCATCAAAAAATGCCGCAACTGCGGATGATTGGCACCGATGTGCCGTCTATTGCATGCATTCATTCCCTTGATGAGACGATGAAGGCACACAACGCATTCTTTGAAAAGGCATCTACCCCGCATTTCATCATCATTGAGGAAATGAAGCTGGATGCTGATCTGAGCAAAGTGCAGACCATGCTGGTCTCTCCTTGGCTGCATGAGGACATGAACTGCGGTCCCTGCGTGATTTGGGCGCAGTGCGAGTAATGTGATTTTCTTTGCTGCGGCAAAGAGAACAATATACCAAATTAAAAAAGAAAGGAATATTAAAATGAAAAAGATTTTGGCAATCGTTCTCACACTGGTACTTGTACTCGGCCTTGTTGCCTGTGCAGGTTCCGAAACCGCTGACAATGGCACAACCAACGCAACCAATGCGCCTGCGGGCAACAATGAAGCAACCACCAATAACACCACCAATGACGACGACAAGCTGGTTGTTGGTCTGATCCAGCAGGATCTGACGCACCCCTTCCATCTTGGCGAAGTTGAAGGCGCAAAGGTCTGCGCTGAAAAGTATGGCTTTGAACTGATCGTCAGCTCCGGCGACGGCGATGTCACCAAGCAGGTCGAGGCGTTTGATAACCTCCTGAGTCAGTGCGACATCATTTCCATTAACACGCTGGATGTCACTGCCTTTGAGAATTCCTTCAAGAAAGCGGAGGAGATGGGCGTCAAGGTCGTCGTGCAGCATAGCTGGTCTGATCAGACGCTGGGTACCATCGGCTTTGATGAATGGGCAATGTCCGGCGAAATCGGCCGTTATGCCATCGAAGTCCTGAAGTCTAAGGGCGGCGAGCTCAGCGACAAGCAGGTCGTTCTGCTCACCGGCAACGACGGACAGGGCTTGAACGAAAACCGTATCGGCGGCTTTGTTGAAGTCATGGAAGAAAACGGCGTAAACATCCTCGCAGCCGAGCCGACCAACTGGGACGGCACCGTTGCTGTTACGAAAATGGAAAACTACCTCACCGCATATGATCACATTGATATGCTCTACGGCCTGTCCGACGGCGTGACTTATCCTGCTGCGCTGGTCATTAAGAATGCCGGCCGCCGCGACGAGATCTCCATCTGCTCCATCGACGGCTCCGCCGATGCCATTCAGGCTGTCATTGACGGCGATATGGACAGCACCTATCTGCTCGCCTCGCAGTATACCGGCTATTATAAAGTCCTGATCCCGTATCTCGCCCTCATCGGTGAATATGACTTTGAGACGCAGGGCGACTTCATCCTTCCCGGCTTCATCGTTACCCCTGAGAATGCAAAGGAAATGCTGCAGCTTGCGCAGGATATGGAGAACGATCCCGCCTCCATCGACTATGACAAGTCTCTGGAAGAGCTGGTAAACGAGTACTTGGCAAAGTAATCCACAGCAGAACCTTAGGAACCTCTGAACAAATCGGCTGCGGCGCTCAGTGAATCTTTTGCCCCGACTTTTCGGCTTGAAATCCTTGAAATACACAAAGTATTCCTGCGTTTTTCAAACCTTAATTTGATGCAAATCTCTCACTGACCGCTCTTGCAGATTTATTCAGAGGTTCCCCAACGGGGTGTCAGTTTCTGACACCCCGCCCACATTAAAAAGGAAAGGCAGGAACAAACCATGGATCCGGTCCTTGAAATGCGAGGCATATCCAAGCGTTTCCCCGGCGTGCAGGCGCTGGATCATGTTGACTTTAAGCTGTATAGCGGCGAGATTACCTCCATTATCGGTCAAAACGGCGCAGGAAAATCCACTTTGATGAAGATCCTCAGCGGTAACTATCAGAAAGATGAGGGGACTATTCTCATTCACGGGAAGGAAGTGGAGATCAACAACACGGCGGATGCCGCCCGTCTGGGTATCGGCATCGTTTATCAGGAGCTGTCTCTGCTCAACAACCTGACGGTGGCGGAGAACATCTTCCTTGGACGCGAAATTGTCAACGGAATTCGCCTTGACAATAAAAAAATGAACGCACTTGCGGAGCAGTACCTCCGCGAATTCGGCATAGAGAACATTGAAGCAAACAAAAATGTAGAAATTTATCCGCTGGCAAAGCAGCAGTTGATCGAAATTGTCAAGGTGCTGTCTCACAAGCCTGACATTCTGATCCTCGACGAGCCGACAGCGGCGCTGACGAACGAAGATACCGAACGCCTGTTCCGCATTCTTTTCCGCTTGAAAGAACAGGGAATTTGCGTTGTTTTTATCTCCCACCGTTTGGGAGAGATTAAAAGGTACTGTGATTCCGGTACCATTATGATGAACGGCCGCGTCACAGCCAATGTGCGCATGGAGGATGTTGACGAGCTGAAGATCATTGAGTATATGCTGGGAGACAGCTTCAATGCCTATGAGAAGGAGATCATGGAGACGGATCGTAACGCGCAGCCTGTTTTGGAGCTGCGGGATATCCGCTTGAAAGATCGTTTGGACGGAGCGAGCTGCAAGATCTATAAGGGGCAGATCACCGGCTTTGTGGGGCTGCTCGGTGCGGGACAGGATCTGCTTTGGCGTGTTGCCTATGGCGCGGTGCGCGCCGATTCCGGAGAGATCTTGGTGAACGGGAAGTCGGAAAAGATCAAGAATCCCGCGCAGGCAGTCCGTTGCGGTATCGGACTTCTCACCGAGAACAGAAAAGAGGAGGGACTGTTTGCGGAAATGTCCGTGCTGGACAATATTGCGCTTCCGTCTCTGCGATTCTTTAAGTTCTCTCCCTTCTTCCCCTTCCTGAATTACAGAAGGATACGGGAAAAGAGCACTGCATATTCCGACAAGCTGGCAGTGAAAATGAGCGGTATCAATACAAAGGTCCAGTTCCTTTCCGGCGGCAATCAGCAAAAGGCAATCGTATCCCGCTGGCTGCTGCGTAACTTGGATGTGCTGGTATTCATTGAGCCGACCCGCGGCGTGGATGTGGGCGCAAAGGCCGAAATCTATAAGATCCTTGAGGAACTGGCGGGTGAAGGAAAAGCCATCGTAGTCATCTCTACGGATACCACAGAAATCCTTCAGCTTTCTGACCGCATTTTCGTGATGTGTCAGGGAAAGGTAAGCAACATCATTGAAGGAAAAACCGACGAGGAAACCTTAGCTCGGCTGATTCAGGGAAAGGAGGCGACGGTATGACTCAGACACATAAAACCTCGGAAAAAATCAGAGAATTGTTAGAGAAAAGCGGTATTCTACTGGTGCTTGTGGTGCTGTTTGCGGCATTCTCCCTGATTGCCGGTAAGTTTTGCACGCTGACAAACATCTCCAATGTTTTCAAGCAGGTATCCCATATCGCTATCCTCTCCATCGGTATGACGTTCGTTTTCCTCTTTGGCGGCATGGATCTCTCCGCAGGCTCGAACATCTTCCTCGGTGCGGTCAGCGTGGCTGCGATGCTTACAGAGGGTGTCCCTGCGTGGATCGCGGTTTTGGCAGCCATTGCAGCGTGTACTCTGATGGGCGCGCTGAACGGCTTCATCATTGAGAAGCTTCAGATCAACTGCGTCATCGTCACGCTTGGTTCGCAACTGCTTATTCGCGGTATCGCGCTGACCATTATTTCGCATTACCGTCAGTGGATCTATGTGAAGGACCCCGGCGTACTTTGGCTGAATACCGGAACCGTATTCGGTCTGCCGGTGCTGCTGATCCTCACGGTGATCCTGTATCTCATTGCGTGGTTGATCCTGAATCGCAGCGCTTTTGGCAGGCGGGTCTATGCCGTGGGCGGCAATCCCCGCGCTGCCCATCTGTGCGGCGTGAATGTTGCCGTGACCAAGCTGCTGTGCTACCTGATTTCCGGTACCACTGCGGGCATTGCCGGCGTAGTCATCGCCAGCCGTTTGGGTATGGTGAACACAAATGTCGGCGCAGGCATGGAATTCGACGCGGTGACGGCGGTCGTCTTGGGAGGCTGCGCCGTCAAGGGCGGCGAGGGCAATGTGCTGAAAACCTTTGTTGGTGCGCTGATTGTGGGTATGATATCCAATTTCATGACCTTGGTGGGCGTGAATGAGCATTATCAGGACGCCGTCCTTGGCGGATTCATTCTTCTTGCTGCCGTATTCAATCAGCTTACGCTGAAAAAGAATGACTAAGGAGGTACCCATGAAAACACGCTCAAAGTTTGTGGATGGTCTGGTTTACAGACTGGATGTGATCACGGTACTTGCCCTTGCAGCGGTGCTGGTGGTCCTGTTCCTGAATACGAATCCCTTGTTTCTCTCCATCAACAATATTTATAATTTGATTCAGCTCAATGCGGCGCTGATCATTGTTGCGGTTGGCATGACTTTCGTCGTCATGTCCGGCAATATGGATCTATCCGGCGGTTCTGTCATTGTGCTGACGGCGTCCATTACCGGCGTGATCTTCCGCTCCACCGGAAATATTTGGCTGGCGCTGGCAGCCTGCTTGCTGACGGCTGTCCTCATCGGTGCCTTGAACGGTTTTTTGATCTCTTTCCTGAATATTAACGCAGTGATCGTTACCCTGTCCTGCATGGTTTGGGCAAGAGGCTTGGCGCTGGGTATTACCGATGCAAAATCTATCGTCGTTTCCAGCCCTGTGCTGCAAACGATCTATACACCGTTCGCGTTCGGCTTCATCAACATCTCCATGATCATTGTGGTGCTATGCCTGCTTTTCGGCTGGTTCCTTCTGACCAAGACCAAATTCGGCCGCTATGTGAAGGCATTGGGCGAGAATGAGAAAGCGACCGCTTTGGCAGGCGTGAACACAAAGCTTGTCAAATGGGGACTGTTCACACTCGCGGCCTTCCTTACCGGCATTGCCAGCATTGTGGATCTTGCACGATTGGGCAGCGCGGTTGTCACCATCGGCGACGGTATGGAACTGAACGCTATCGTAGCTGTTGTCATTGGCGGCAACCGACTCTCCGGCGGAAAAGGCTCTTTCGGCAAGACGATCGCCGGCCTGCTTTTCATGTGCATCCTTTCCAACGGACTCTCCACCATGGGTGTTACGGATGACAAGATTTATCTGATTAAGGGCGGGATTATCCTTGCGGCATTGGTGATCCAAATGCTCTCCAACCGCTTCCGCCTGAACTACCTGCGCCGCAGAAACGAATTTGACTGAGGAGGCTACAGCAATGCTGGAAGATACCTATGCCCATACCCCACTTGATAAAATGTTCCGTCAAGCGGATGTCTACGGGGTCGGCTATGATCCGCAGCGTGCAGAAAAACGCCCGATTCGCCTTGCCATCATTGGCTGCGGCGGCGTGGCGCAGAGCAAGCACATTCCCGCGATTATGCGTTTGCGCACGATTTGGGAGCCTGTGGTACTCGCTGCGGTCTGCATGCGCAATGAGCAGCAGGGACGCAAGGTGGCTGAGACATACCGCACCCATTGGTACAGCGATTACATTGAAATGCTGGATACGGAGAAGCCGGACGGCGTTTTGGTTCTCTCTCCGGACAGCCTGCACTATGAGCACGCCATGGCATGTCTCTCCCGCGGCATCCATGTGATGGTCGAGAAACCCATCACCCGTGATCTTGACAAGGCACGAGAGCTGTGCGAGTATGCGCAGCGGCAAGGGCTGATCCTGATGACGGTGTCCAACAAACGCTATTCTCCCCCTTACTATCGGGCGAAGCAGCATGGCATCGAAGATCCTGCCATGTTTGTCGGAAAATTCAATCTCGGTTATGACTATGTGGACATCTTGGAGGGCGGTACCATTCATCTTTTTGATTTGGTGCGTTACTTCATGGGCGATGTGAAGGCACTGACAGCCATCGGCACGCGGCACTATGATTTTAACCGTACCGGCTATGAATTTGACAACGCCTGCATCCAACTGGAATTTGTCAGCGGAGCGGTGGGCGCCGTATATACCTCATCTGCTGCCCTGAGCTTGAAGCCGTGGGAACGCGTTGAGATTTACGGCAAGAACCGTTGGCTGGCTGTGGAGGATCAGCGGACACTGCTGCTTTATGACGACGAGACCGGTCCCACCAAGCTCTATGAGCCGGTTTTCCCGAATACATTGGTCTTTGATGAAGAATTCGGCGGCTTTATGGGGCTGATCGAGAATTTCTGCGAGTGCATCCGGGGCAATGCCACGCCGTTGGTTACCGGTTGGGACGGTATGAAAGCCTATGAGCTGGTGGTGGCGACGCATCGCTCCATCCGAGAGCACCGGCGGATTGAACTGCCCCTGACTGACTGAAATAAGGAGGTTACATTTTGAAAATTACCGATGTGAAGCCCTTTATCGTCTCAGCGCACAATGATAACTGGGTATATGTGAAGGTCTATACGGACGAGGGGATCACCGGCGTGGGTGAATGCTCGCTGGAAACCAGAGAGCAGACTGTTGCTGCCGCAGTTCGGGAGCTGAACCGCTATCTCGTCGGCAAGGATCCCTTTGATACGGAGAAACTATTCTATCTGTGCTTCCGTGACGAGTATTGGGGTGCGGGCGCGGTGCTGACGAGCGCTTTGAGCGCGGTGGATATGGCACTGTGGGATATCAAGGGCAAGGCGCTGGGCGTTCCGGTCTATCAACTTTTGGGCGGTAAGTTCCGTGACAAGCTCCGCTGCTATGCCAATCGCTGGTTCTTTGGCGGTGATACGCCCGATAAGCTGGCGCGTCTGGCGGAAAAGGTGGTACAGAAAGGCTATACCGCGATGAAATGGGATCCGTTCTATCTTGCCGAGGGCACTATCACTCCCGCCGATCTGAGAGGCGTGGTGGCGCAGGTGAAGGCACTGCGTGACGCCGTGGGCTGGGATGTGGATCTGCTTATCGAGGGTCATGGCCGCTTTAACCCCTACACCGCACTGCGGATCGCAAATGAATTGGCACCGTACAAGCCCTATTTCTTTGAAGAACCGACACTGCCTGAAAATTTGGATACCTGTGCGCGCGTCCGCGCCGGAAGCCCGATCCCTGTTGCCTCGGGCGAACGCTGGTGCACCAAGACGGATTTCCGCGCTGCCATCGAAGCCAGTGCGATTGATATCGCCCAGCCGGATCTGCGTGTCTGCGGCGGCATTACGGAGGGTAAGAAGATTGCAGCGTTGTGCGAGGCGAACCAAATCCCCGTGGCACCGCACAATATTCACGGTCAGGTGGGCACAGCCGCCTCTTTGCAGCTTGCTGCCGCCATTCCCAACGCCTTGATCTTGGAGTACAGCGTGGAGGAGATCGAGTGGAAGGACCGCCTCTTTGACCATCAATACAAGCCGATCAACGGTTATATTCAGATTGAGGATCGTCCGGGTCTCGGCATTGATTTTGACGAGAATGTCGCCCTTCAGTATCCCTTCCGCAACATCTCTATGGTTTCTACTTTGTATCCATACGAATTCTGAGGTGATTTGACATGATTTTGGACAGCGTGGAGAACATTGCAGTATATCAGAAGCTCAGTCTGGCGTTTGCCACTGCTATGGCATGGCTGTCGGCGCACCGCGACGGTGAGCTTCCGGCAGAGCGCGTGGAGCTCAGTGAAGATGTCTATGTGATGCATAAGTGCTATGAAACGAAGGACGAGGCGGACTGCCACTTTGAAGCGCACCGCGACTATATTGATGTGCAGTTCCTCGTTCACGGGCATGAATACATCGGCTGGGCGCCGAAGCAGACTTTGACGGAACGGGAGTATTTGGAACATAAGGATCAGTATCTGCTGGAAGGAGAGGGCGAACTGCTGCCTTTGCAGCCCGGTCAGTTTATGATCTTCTTCCCGGAGGACGGACATATGCCCTGTGTACGTCGCGGGGAAAAATGCAAGGTGGAAAAACTGATCGCAAAAATTCGTGTTGGGAGATGAGTCGATGAAAGTTGTAACGATGGGGGAGATCATGCTCCGGCTGATGACACCCAACTTCCGCCGGATCGAGCAGACGGATTCTTTTGATGCCATCTATGACGGCGATGAGGCGATTGTAGGCGCCTCGCTTGCCAGATTCGGCATGAATGTGCAGTACATTACACGCCTGCCGGACAATGCGTTGGGAGAGACCTGCTTGCAGCACCTCCGCGCGCAAGGCGTCGATTGCACCCATGTGGCGCGCGGGAAAGGACGCTTGGGTATCAACTTCTATGAAACCGGAGCCGCCATGCGGCCGCCGCGCGTGATCTATGATCGTGCCGGTTCTGCATTTGCGGAAGCGGAGCCGGAGGAATTTGACTTTGATGCAATCTTTCGGGATGCGGACTGGTTCCACTTTGCGGGGATCACGCCTGCCATCTCTGCCAAGACCGCGCTGCTGACCCGCTGCGCCGTGGAGGCGGCCAAGCGCCACGGCGTGACCGTGAGCTGCGACCTGAACTACCGCAGCAAGCTGTGGACACCGGAGGAAGCACAGACGGTTATGAAGCCGCTGATGTCCTATGTGGATGTCTGCATCGGCAACGAGGAGGATGCGGAGAAGTGCTTGGGACTCAAGCCGAAGAACACGGATGTCCGCCAAAGCAAACTGGATGTTGACGGCTATCGGGATATTTTCCGTGAGATGCAGGAGCTTTACGGCTTCCGTTATATCGGCTGTACCCTGCGAGAGAGCTATTCCGCCTCGGATAACGGATGGTCTGTGCTGTGCTATGACGGTGCGCACTTCGCGCAGTCGCGGCACTATGATATTCGATTGGTCGACAGAGGCGGCGGCGGTGCCAGCTTTGCAGCGGGTTTCATTTACGGCATCCTCAATCAGCTCCCGTTGGAGAAGATGGCGGAATTTGCAGGCGCTGCTTCCGCACTCAAACATACCATCTACGGCGGCATGAATTTGGTTACCGCAGATGAGGTGTGGGAGCTGGCGGGCGGCGACGCCTCGGGAAGGGTGCAACGGTAGTGCGCTACGAAAAAGAAGCCCGTGAATTGATTGCCACCTGCCGCAAACTGGAAGCGTGCGGCTATTTTCTCGGCACATGGGGCAATGTCAGTATGCGGGTGGATCGTGGGATCCTGCTGACCCCCAGTCGTGTGGAATACAGCACCATGCAGCCGTGGGATCTTGTGGTGATCGACAAGGACGGCAATGTGCTGGAGGGAAACAGAAATCCTACCTCGGAAAAAGAGGTCCACAGAAGGATCCTGAATCTGCGCCCTGATGTAGGAGCGGTCATTCACGCACATACGGAAAATGCCATGGCGGTTTCCACTTTAGATATTTCGGCAGTGCCTTGTCTTGTAGAAGAAATGTCGCAGCTTTTAGGCGGCGAGATACCGCTGAGCCGCCATTATGTTCCCGCAGAGCAGCATGCTGTCTTAGGAGCGGCGGCTGCGGAGGTTATTGGGAGCGGAAATGCACTGATTCTCCGCAACCACGGCCCCGTATGCTGCGGCAGAACGCTGGAAGAAGCATTCTTGACGGTGCAAGTGGCGGAAAAAGCATGCGCTATTTTTCTCAAGGCAGCGGCTGTCGGCCGAACGATTGAGATACCTCAGGAGCATGTCCGCTCGGAGCGTCATCGCTTCCTGTATTCATATGGAAAGGAAAAAACATAATGCTGTCTTACACCAGAGAACGGGAACTGATCCTGACCATTGGGCAACGGATGTTTGCCAAAGATATGGTAGCCTCGAATGACGGCAATATCAGCATCCGCCTGCCGGATGATAAGTACCTAATCACCCCCACGGGGGTGTCAAAGGGCTTCATGCGGGCAGAGGAGCTGTGCGTGATCGACGGGAACGGTGCGGTTGTGGAGGGAAGCAGCCGCCCCTCCTCGGAGTATAAAATGCACTTGGAGGTGTACCGCAGAAGACGGGATGTCAATGCCTGCGTCCATGCCCACCCCCGCGTCGCTACCGCCTTTGCAGTGTCGCGAACGGAACTGAACAAGCTCTCTCTGCCGGAAGTGGTCTTTTCCGTGGGAAGCATCCGCTTGGCGGCTTACGCTTCTCCCTCCTCTGCGGAGCTGCCCCTGCGCGTCGCGGAAAAAATCATGGACTGTGACGCGCTGCTGCTTGCAAACCATGGCGCTTTGACGGTAGATGCCACGCCGATGGGCGCTTACTATAAAATGGAAACGCTGGAGCATTTTGCATCCATCTCCCTCTATGCACGTCTGCTGGGCGGCGAATATGTCCTGCCGGAGAGCGAACGGGAAAAGCTGCTGCGGATCCGCCGAGAGGTTTATCAGAAGAAACCGAATGTCCTTGACGGCCCGACCACGGAGGAGCTGCGCAAGGAGATTCAAGAAATCGTGAGCAGAAAGCTTGCGGAGCTGGGCATATATGGGTAAGCGGCACTGCTTTTGCTATAAAGAAAAATGGTTCTTAAATCAATTTTGGGGTCAGGCGATGTTGCGCCTGACCCCAAAATTTATCTTGAACTGTTGTTATTCAACTGCAAATAGAATATGTGTGTTGCGGAGGCTGGAATCGTCAATTTGATCGTTGACGGAATAGGCGTGTTTTTCCAAATCGCCGCAGACGGCTTCCGTAAGGCATTGCTCCTGCAATACGGAGATGATACGGAATGCGATCTCCTCAATCATTGCAGCCTTTTGTTCGGCAAAGGATTCCTCATTGCCGGTGGTGAGCAGGAATTCCAACGGCTGCGTGAGTTCGGATAAACACGGTAGCTCCCTGAGTGCGCGGAACTGCCATTTATAATAGGGGAGATACCGTTCATTCAGCAGGAAAATTGCCGCAAGCGTATGGCGGACGAATTCTGTGACAGCAAGCTGCGCGGCGGCGGGTTCCCCGTGCGCGAGGCAGCGGGCGTAATTGTACTGTCCCGACTGCGCCATGAGCAGCAGCCTGCCCGCAAGCTTCTTTTTGCGCACATCGGGCGGGAAATACCGCAGCACATTGCGGATGGAGGTGAATAGCCCCACATCGTCGCGGAACACCTCGCCGTTTGTCGCCTCGGCAAGTCCCTGTTCGGGAATGGAGAACCAGTCCATCAAGTCGGTGATCTTCCCCGGATGCCCGATCTTCTCCCGAAAGAAGTCCTCCATGCGTAAAACGCCGTGACGATTGCCACCGACGGGACTGACGCGCAGACGCGGCACGCCGCCGTATTCCTTCGGCAGCTTCGCATAGGCGCGCTCCAAGAGGAATGCCGTGCGGCGGTCAATGACCTCCTCGTCGGGCAGAAACAGGCAGAACGCCGGTTCAAAATCGTGGTCGCGGGAGACTTCGTCGTCATAGCCGAAGCATTCCGAGCCTGCGCCGACCAGCCCGACCGCGATGATCTCCTCGAACTGCAGGAAGTGCTCGTGCAGCATCGGCGCGCCGTATTCCTCATAAAACCCGCGACAAAGCTCAATTCCGCGCATAAATTTCCTCCGAACGCTCCTTCAGTTCCTGCGCATAGGCGAAACGACCGAAATAGTCAAAGGTCGGGGCGCACTTTTCACAGACAAAGGCGTAATTGCCGTTGTGTGGGAGGCTTGCCGTCTCCAAAAGGGCTTCTGCCTTGTCCAAATATGCCGAGACGATTTCCTCGGATTCCAACAGTCCCAATTCCTCGGCGGCGAGGTCTGCCATGTTGAGGTAGGTGATTGCCGCCTCTGCCTCTCCGTGTTCGACCAGCGCCATGACGGAAAGCGCCTTGCGGTAACAGGCTTCCGCCTCACGGAACTGTTTTTCGTCCGCGAGGGCGAGCGCCATATTGTTATACAGTCCGCCGAGGCGGGCATCGTCCTCGGACAGCTCCTTTTCATAGATCTCCTGCGCGGCGCGGTAGAGGGGAAGCGCGTCCTTTGCCATGCCGAAGGATTTATAGACGGTTGCGGCGTTGACATAGGTTGTGCCTGCCGTCAGCGTTCCCTCAAATTGCAGGGTATGCAGCAGAGAAAGTCCCTGACGGACGGATTCCAGCGCCTCCTCACGCTTACCCCTTTTGCGGTAAAGCCCCATCTGCTCGTTGCGGATGGTCAATGCGCCGCGCTCGTCGCTGCCGTTCTTGGCCTCTGCAAGCCAATACTGCAAATGGCGTTCGGCAGCGTCGTAGTCATTGCGGTCAAGGTGGGCGTTGAGCCTGTCTATCATGCGGCTGACATCAATGGGGCGTATCGGTTGCTTGCCGTCTAACCCATCTGTGCAGAACGGGCAGGACGGCTCGTAATAATCCTCACGTTTGAGCGCGCTCATGCCGCGGCCTCAGGAGATCGGTTCAAAGTCCGCCGCGCCGTGCTTGCAGAGCGGGCAGACAAAGTCCTCGGGAAGCTCGTCGCCCTCATAGACATAGCCGCAAACCTTGCAGACAAAGCCCTTCTTACCCTCGGTCGCGGGCTTCGGCTTGACATTCTTCTGATAGTATGTGTAGGTCATCGTCTCGAGATTCGACAGGACGCGCGCCTCGGTGATGCTGCAAATGAACATGCCGTGCGTGCCGAGATCGACATACTGCTCGACCTTGAGCGAGAGGAAGGAATTGATATAGCGCGGCAGGAAGACCAAGCCATTGTCGGAACGCAGCGGTGTCTCGCCCTCGAATTTGTCCACATTGCGTCCGCTGCGGAAGCCGTAGCACTCGAAAACCGAGAAGGGCGCGTCCGTGGACAGGCAGTTGAGGTTCATAATGCCTGTCTGACGGATGATGTGATGGGAATAGTTCTGCTTATTGATCGTCACAGCGACGCGGTTGGGCGTGTTCGTCACCTGCGAGACGGTGTTGACGATCAGACCGTTGTCGCGCTTGCCGTCGTTGGAGGTGACGACATACAGACCGTAGCCGATGTTGAACAGGGCGGTGAGGTCGTTCTTGTTCGCGGTGCTGTCCTGCTGGGCGAGGTAGTCGCGGCACAGCTCGTCGGAGAGCTTCTCGATCTGACCCTTGCTCTCGTCGTTCAGCGCGGAGAGAATATGTACGGTCGTGTCCGTGAAGGTCAGATTCTTGCAGTCGTCGAGCATCGTGCGCATGGTCTTTGCTGCGAGCGGCGCCCAGCTTCCGTTCTCGATGAAGGCGACGGTGCGGTTGCGGTAATTGCGCTCGGTCAGGTGGTCAATGAAGGTGTGCATGAAGGGGAAAATACCCGCATTGTAGGTGGTCGTTGCGAGGACGAGACGGTTATAGCGGAACGCGTCCTCCACTGCCTCCGCCATATCGGTACGGGCAAGGTCATGCAGGACGACCTTCGGGCAGCCCTTTGCCTTCAGCTTTTCGGCAAGCAGCTCGACCGCCTGACGGGTGTGACCGTAGACAGAGGTATAGGCAATGACAATGCCCTCGCTCTCCGCCTCATAGGAAGACCAAGTCTGATACAGATTGAGGTAATAGCCGAGATTCTCGGTGAGTATGGGACCGTGCAGCGGGAGGATCTTCTGAATGTCGAGCGTGGCTGCCTTCTTCAGCAGCGCCTGCACCTGTGCGCCGTACTTGCCGACAATGCCGAAATAGTAGCGCCGTGCCTCGCACGCCCAGTCCTCCTCGACATCGAGTGCGCCGAACTTGCCAAAACCATCAGCGGAGAAAAGCACCTTGTCCAGTGCGTCATAGGTCACAATGACCTCGGGCCAATGCACCATCGGCGCGGTGACGAAGGTCAGATTGTGCTTGCCGAGGCTGAGCGTCGAGCCTTCGCCGACGACGATGCGGCGGTCGGCAAAGTCCGTGCCGAAAAAGTTCTGCATCATGGTAAAGGCTTTTGCGGAGGAGACGATCGTCGCCTCGGGATAGACCTTCATAAACTCCGCGATGTTGGCGGAGTGGTCCGGCTCCATGTGCTGCACGATCAGATAGTCGGGCTTGCGGCTACTGAGGGCGTTTTGAATGTTGTCAAGCCATTCATGTGTAAAACGGGCGTCAACTGTATCCATGACAGCGATCTTTTCGTCTACGATGGCATAGGAGTTATACGCCATGCCGTTGGGGACAACATACTGCCCCTCGAACAGATCGACCTCGTGGTCGTTGACGCCGAGATAAAGGATGGAATCTGTAATCTTTTTATTCATAGTAAAGCTCCTTTACTTAAAATACATCGTTGTGCAGCGAGAAAGAAGAGTGACGCTCAGCCGAGAATGCCGAGGTGCGTCAGAACGGTAAGCGCGCCGCCCATGACGAGAAAATAGAGGATCGTCGAGGGAATCAGACAATCCACTGCAAGCTTGGTGTCGCGGCGGTATTCCTTACACCAAACCACCGCAGTGACTGGCGCGGGACTGCCAAACAAAATGGCAAGGATCAGTGCGCTTTGCAGGGGAAGGAAAAAATACAGCGCTGCAAACACAAGACAAGGGTAGACTATAACCTTCCAAAGCGAATAAAGAATTGCGGTGCGGTCTTTGCGCCACGCCAAAAGACCATATTGCTGTATCAGAATGCCGATCAGCAGCAACGAAAGCGGGGAGACAACGGTAGCCAAAGCGTCCGCCGTGAATTGCAGGAAGGACGGCAGCGGCATGCCGGTCACGGAGAGAATCGTGCCGACAACCACGGCGAGCAGACAGGGGGAGAGCAGCAGCTTGTGGAGTGGCTGACGGTTCTTTCGCAGTCCGCTGCCCAAAAACAGCGGGTGGTGCAATCCCCAAATCAGCAGATCCATCACCGCGCCGTGTACGAAAACGATCAGCATCTGCTCGTCCGGCAAAAACAGCCGCAGCAGCGGGATGCAGACAAATGAGGTGTTGCCGATGCCGCTGATATACCGCAGCAGCGCGCGCCGTTCCGGCTCATCCCTGCGAAACAGAAACAGTGACACCAAAAACGGCAGCAATGCAAACACCGGTGTTGCAATCAGCGCAGGCAGCCCGGCAGCAAGCAGCGTCTGCCTGTCTACCGAGGCGAAGGTCGTCAGCAGCAGCGCGGGGAAACAGACATTCAGCAGCAGCGACGGCAGCACCTCCGCAGCACTCTCCTTTACCAGATGAAGCCGTGCGGCAAAATAGCCGAGACAGATCACCAAAAGAAAGAACAAAAACCCGTCGAGCTGCATAAACCCTCCCACGCGCGCCGCCTGTCATAGCATACGGCAAAACCGCCAAAAACCAAGAATATCATACTCCATTCCACCAAGGAAGTCAACCCGCAGCACCCCAATGCACACGATTGGATACAAATTTTTTACTATTTTCAAAAGATATCGACAAAGTACGATTTATGGGACAGAGAATGTGCTATAAATAAGGTGTGTAAAAGAAAAAAGTATCGCTTGTACGATGGAGATGAATGACAAAAAATCTATAAAGAAAAAGCAATTAAATAGGAAAAATTGTTGAAAATTGCTAAATAATATCATATAATATGAATATATGGAAATGGATGGTGGTAGCGTGACTTACATAGCACATAAAGGCGGTAACGGAGAAGAACAGGCTCTGCGAGAACACTGTGAAGCGGTCGCGAAGTTGAGCCGCGAGGGCGCGGTGGCGGAGTTGCAGGAGCTATGTGAACTGATTGGCTTGCTGCACGATGTCGGGAAATACCAGGAATCCTTTCAAAAACGCATCAACGGCGCAAATATTACGGTGGAGCATTCCATCTGCGGAGCAAAAGAGGTCGGTAAGCAGTTCGGGAATACGCCGATGGCGCTGCTGGCGGAGCTTTGCATTGCCGGTCACCATTCCGGCATTCCGGACTGCGGCACGCGCGCCGACCTTGCGGATCAAAGCACGTTGTTTGGCAGGATGAAGCGCGAGACGGAGGATTACTCCGACTATTTGCGCGAAATGACGATACCAAAGCCTTCAGCAAACGCATTCAATGACTACCTGATGCGGATTGGAACAACAAAAGCGTCCCTGATTGAGCTGTTCGCATTTTTAACGCGGTACTGTTTTTCCTGCTTGGTCGATGCGGACTCTCTCGACACGGCGCAGGTGACACACGGCAAGACCGAACGAACCCTGACGGCGGATTTCGCAGCCTGCGAGGCGCTGCTTGCGCAAAAACTCCGGTCTTTCCGAGCGGTGACGGAGCTGCAAAAAACACGTGCCTGCCTACAGGCGCAGGCGTTTTCCAATATCGGCACACCTGCGGAGCTGTACCTGATGAATATGCCGACAGGCAGTGGAAAAACGCTGGCAAGTATGCGCTGCGCGTTGGAGCGGGCGAGGTTCTCCAAGAAAAAACGCATTATTTACATTATTCCTTATAACAGCATCATTGAGCAGACGGCGGAGGAATTTGAGCGGCTGTTCGGTTCGAAAGCACAAATTCTGCGCCATCAGTCTACCTTCTCCTATGAAGACGCGGAGAATCTGACGGAGGACGAGCGGGAAACCGCGAAATTTGCCTGTGAAAACTGGGACGCGCAAATCATCATCACAACGGCGGTGCAATTCTTTGAATCCATCTATGCAAATCGACGGGGAAAGCTGCGGAAGCTGCACAATATGGCACACAGCGTGCTTGTTTTTGACGAAGCGCATCTGATGCCCCGCGAGTTTTTGCAGCCTTGCCTGATGGCGGTTGCCCTTTTGACACGGTGCCTGCACAGCGAGGCGATCTTCCTGACAGCGACAATGCCGAATTTTCGAAAACTGATGGAGCAGTATACCCTGCCTGATGCGAAGATCGTAGATTTGGTGCCGGATCGTTCGGCGTTCCACAAATTTGCAAAATGCGAGTACCGCTTCATCGGTGAGCGGTCGGATGAGGCGCTGCTGCATTTGGCGGCGCAGTCGCCCGCGTCGCTGATCATTGTAAACAGCCGTCGGGCGGCGCGTGCGCTCTTTCGGCTGTGCAGCGGGAAAAAATATCATCTCTCGACCTATATGACGGGCTATGACCGCTCTGCACAGATACGGCAAATACGGCAGGAGCTGGAAGCACTGTATAAGGAATATCCTATGGGCGAAAATGTTCCGCCGGAGCGCCGTATCACGGTGATCTCTACCTCTCTCATCGAGGCAGGGGTAGACTTGGATTTTGTTGCGGTCTACCGTGAGCTTGCGGGCTTAGACAGTATTCTACAGGCAGGCGGACGCTGCAACCGTGAGGGACTTCGGAAAAACGGTGTGGTATCCATTTTCACAAGGCAGGGCGGATGCGCCACGCAGGAGGTTCGCCAAAATATTGCGGCGGGAATTTTACGCGATTACCCGAATATCGACACGCCGGAGGCGATCGAGGCGTTTTATGACCGCCTGTTTTTTACTACGGAGGACGAGCTTACCGCGCATTCCGTCAGCCGCCGCTGCAAGTCGCCGGATACGATCCCGTTCCGAAGCTACAGTGAAGAGATGAAGCTGATCGGGACGAAGACGGTCTCGATCGCGGTCAGCCGTGACGCGGCAAGCGAAGCGGTCATTGCACAAATGCGGGAAAGCGGCTTTGGCAGCCCGCGCAAGCTGCAAAAATACTGTTGTTCGGTCTATCCGTATGAGTTTGAGACGCTGCTGAAGCAACATGCCGTCGAGGACTACGGCACGGGTATTTACTGTTTGACCAATCCCGATTACTACGACGCGGAGGTCGGCATCGTGTTTGAGGGAAAAGATATTATTTTTTGAAAGGAGCAATGCCATGTATGGATTTCGTATTATCGTAGACGGGGATTATGCCTGCTTCACAAGGCCTGAAATGAAGGTGGAGCGCGTCAGCTATGATGTTCCGACACCGGGCGCGATAGAAGGCATGCTGAAAAGCGTGTACTGGAAGCCTGCTATCCGGTATAAGGTGGACAAGATCATTGTATTTCAGCCGATTGACTTTCTTAACATCCGAAGAAATGAAGTCAAGGATAAGATACCCCTTTCCGCCGTGAAAAGCAATCTGCGCGGCGCGGGAAAGGATCTATCGGTCTACACTTCGGAATGCCGTAACCAACGCGCCACGATGCTGCTGAAAAATGTCCGCTACGGCATCGAATTTCACTTTGAGCTGACCGGGCACAGAAACGAGCAGGAAACGGACGCGGAGAAAAAGCACTACAATATCCTGAAGCGCCGCTTGGAAAACGGTCAATCCTTCCGTACACCCTGCTTCGGGTGCAGCGAATTTCCCGTGCGGCACATAGAGCTTGTTGAGAGCTTCGACTTGAGCCAAATCAGCCCCGAGATTTTGGCAATGGGCGATGTGGACTTGGGTTTCATGCTCTATCGGATGCGCTTTGCCGATGGCGGCGAGCCGATCAACGGCGACTGGGAGAATCCGAAATTCTCCGACCGCGCTGAAGCGGTCTATTATCGGCCGCACATGATCGGCGGCGTGATTGACGTGGCGAAGTATGCGGAGGAATTGCGATGCTGATCCATGCTTTATGTAATTACTATGATCGCCTCGCCGAACGGGGTGAGGTGCTGCCGCAGGGCTATTCCAATGTGAAAATTCATTATTTGGTCAGCCTGACACTGCAGGGTGAGATCGACGCCGTCATTGACTGGCAGAAAAGAACAACGGTCGAGCAAAAGGGAAAAGCGAAGGAGGTTGTTACGCCGCGCATTGAGGTCATGCCCAAGCGGAGCGAAAAACCGGGCATTGACGGCAATGTGGTGGAGCACCGTCCGCTGTATTTGTTCGGCTTGAACTATGAACAAGGTACGCTGACACCGGAGGACAGAACGCAGAAAGCGCGGAAATCCCACGAAGCATTTGTGCAGAAAAATCTGACCTTTTTGGCTGGGCTGGATACGCCCGTTGTGAATGCATTCCGCTGCTTTATCGAGCGGTGGAAGCCGGAGCGGGAGACGGAAAATCCCTTCCTGCTTGCGTTGGGAAAGATGCTGCCGACGGCGGGCTTTGCTTTCTGTCTCTCCGGGCGGCCGGACTGTCCGCTGCATCTTGATCCGTCGATCAAAGCACGCTGGGAGCAGCAGCTTGCCTGTGAAGAACGGAATGATGAGGTCATCGGTCAATGCGCTGTTCTCGGAACGGAGGCGCCGATCGCACGAATCCATGACAAAATCCGCGGCGTTTCGTCAATGGGCAACGCGCTGATTTGCTTTAAGAATCCGGCTGAAGCCTCCTATGGACATGAGCAATCTTATAACAGCAATATTTCTGAGCTTGCGATGAAGAAGTATACGGAGGCGCTGAACTACCTGCTTGCGGACAAGCGGCATCATACGATGATGGATGATATTACAGTCGTACACTGGGCCGCGTCGGGAGAAGAACGGTACGATGAAGTGTTTTCCATGCTGACCTTCTCCGATACGATGGACGAAGCGCAGACGGATGATTTCTTGAAACGGGCTATGCAGGATTCGAAGGAGGGAATTCCCTCGGCGGATGGCGAGGCACTTTGGGAGAACCTTGACCCCAATGTAGACTTTTATATTGTCGGCTTGAAACCGAACTCCGCACGGCTCGCCGTTAAGTTCGTCTACCGTCAGAGATTTGGAAAAATCATGCAGAATTTGGCGCAGCATCAAAAGGATATGCAGATGTATAAGGGAGAACGCGCTGTCCCGCTTTGGAAAATCCGCAAGGAACTGCTCTCACCGAAAAGCAGTAACGAAACGGTCGATCCTTCCGGAATGAGCAAGCTGCTGGAATCGATCCTTTACGGGCAGCCTTATCCAACCTTCCTGCTGCACACGATGGTGCGCCGGATTCGAACCGACAGTGACGAGGAAAACAACAGCTATATCAAAATGAATGCCGTCCGTATGGGAGTTTTGAAGGCGTGCATCAATCGCGCAGCAAGACTCGGCGGACAGAAGGAGGAAATCACATTGGCACTGGACAAGCAGAACAACAATCCCGCCTATCTGTGCGGCAGACTCTTTGCCGTGTTGGAGGGGATCCAGCTCAAGGCTTCCAACTACGATCTGAACCGTACGATCAAAGACGCTTACTTTGCTTCGGCCTCCAGCAGACCGGCAGCGGTATTTGCAAAGGTACTGCGTATTGCACAGTATAGTTTAGCCAAGCTTGGCGATCCCAAATATGCCGGCGATGACATCAAGGAGATCATGGACAAGCTGGGAAATGAATTTCCGATCAGTCTCTCCTTGGCCGATCAGGGGAGATTTATGCTGGGCTATTACCAGCAGAGCAGCTTTACGGATAAGAAAATTCAAACCATCAAAGAAACACGGGAGGAGAAATAACCATGGCTATTGCAAATCGTTATGAGTTCATCATGCTGTTTGATGTGGAAAACGGCAACCCCAACGGAGACCCCGACGCGGGCAATACGCCGCGCATCGACGCTGAAACCGGCTACGGCTATATTACGGATGTCTGCCTGAAACGGAAAATCCGCAACTATGTTGAGTTGGTTAAGGAGGGAGAAAAAGGCTACAACATCTTAATCAAGCCGGATCGTACTCTTAACGCGAAGTTTACAGAAGCATATGAAGAAGAAAATTTACCGACAAATAAGAAAGGCGCAAATGTGGACGATGTACGCAAGGCGCGCGATTATATGTGCAGAAACTACTATGATGTTCGCACCTTCGGCGCGGTCATGTCCACGGGGGACGATCCCTGCGGTATCGTACGCGGACCGGTGCAGATCAACTTTGCCAAAAGTCAGTCTCCGATCTCTGTTCAGGATGTTACGATTACACGAAAGGCAAGAACAAAGGCTGCAGGTGAGACGGAGATGGGACGCAAGAGCATCATTCCCTATGCCCTCTATCGCGCCGAGGGCTATGTCTCTGCGGCTCTGGCGCAGAAACTGACCGGCTTTGACGACGCAGACCTGGAACTGCTTTGGAACGCGATCATCAATATGTTTGAAAACGATCACAGCGCTGCAAGAGGAAAAATGTCCATGCGCCATCTGTTTGTATTCAAGCATGACACACTCTTGGGAAACTGCCCGTCTTCCGTGCTGTTCGATAAGGTAACCGTGACGACTGAGAGCATGACGCCGCGTGCCTTCTCCGATTATCAGATCAATGTGGACGAAACGATACCCGAGGGAGTCACGCTGCTCAAAAAGCTCTGATGGAAAGCATTCCGATCCGCTCAATTCAACACTACCTTTATTGCCCGCACCGTTGGGGGCTGATGGAGATTGACTGCGCTTGGGCGGAGAACTATTTTGTCGTGAAAGCCAACCTACTGCACGAACGCGTCCACTCGTCTGACCGCTTCAGCGGGCGCGGGAAGAAGGTACATACTGCGGTTTCGGTGTGGAATGACGATTACGGTATTTACGGCGTGACAGACTGCATTGAAGAGACGGCGCGCGGGCTGTGCATCGTGGAGTATAAGCCGACAAAGCCCAAAAATGCGGACTGGTCAGAGGACGATGCCATGCAGGTCTATGCCCAAAAGCTCTGCGTGGATGCGGTATTCGGCGGAAATTGCGAGGCAGTGCTTTACTATGCGGATGTAAAGCAGCGCGTCCGTCTGCCGCTTGCAGAGCAGCGTGAGGAATTTGATGCAAAGCTGAGAGCGGTGCTTTCAAAGATGCGTGAGGCGCTGCGAAACGGTACGATCCCGCCCATCCGTCGGGGGCAGCCCTGCAGCGGCTGCTCCCTGCGGGATATCTGCATTCCGAAGCTTCGTACTGCTGCGTCCGTCCGTAGTGCCGTTACTGCGTTGCTGGAGGAAACCCTATGAGAAAACTGCTGAATACGGTGTACATTACCAACGAACAGGCGTATTTATCGCTCGATGGGGAAAATATCGTCTGTCGTTTGGAAGAACAGGAGAAATTTCGCATTCCCTTTGATAATGTGGAGGCGATTGTTTGCTTCAGTTATCTCGGCTGTTCTCCCGCATTGATGGGGAAGTGTGTTGAGAAACTGATTCCGATCTGCTTCCTCTCTCCGCAGGGCAGATTTTTGGCAAAGGTCAGCGGCGAAACGCGGGGGAATGTGTTTTTACGCGTTGCACAGATCGATGTGTTTCGAAAAGACGCACTGCTCCTTGCGCAAAACAGTATGGCGGCAAAGCTGACCAACTGCCTCTCGCTCCTGCGCCGCTCCTGCCATGATAATGCAAAGCTGCGGCAGGATGCGGAGTTGATTTCCGCTATGGAGCAACTGAAAAAAGGCGTACAGGCGGTCTATGAAGCATCTTCTGTGGAGACCTTACTCGGCATTGAAGGGAATTGCGCAAGCGTCTACCTTGGCGTATTCGGCAAGCTCTTTACCAATCCAAATTTGCACTTTTCCGTGCGAACGAAGCGTCCGCCGCTCGATCCGGTCAACGCGGTACTCTCTTTTGTTTATACGCTTTATACCAATGAATTTGCTGCTGCGCTGGAAACAGTGGGCTTGGACAGCTATATCGGCTTTTATCACGCGCTTCGCAGCGGGCGCACATCGCTGGCATGTGACTTGGTCGAAGAAGCGCGCTGCCATGTCGAACGCTTTACGATCACACTCTTTAATCTGGGAATTCTCGGTGAAAAGGATTTTGAGGTGCAGATCTCGGGAGCGGTTTGGCTCAATGACGACGGCCGCAAAAAGGTGCTGACGCGTTGGCAGGAGAAAAAGCGAACCGATCTGTTGCACCCGTATTTGAAACAAAAGATCCAATTCGGACTTTTGCCGTATGTGCAGAGCAACCTATTGGCAAAATTTGTACGCGGAGAGATTCCGGAATATCCATGCTATCTGAATCGGTGAATGCTATGATGGTTTTAATCAGTTATGATGTGTCTACCTCGGACGCAGCCGGCAGAGCGCGCCTGCGTAAGGTTGCAAAGCAATGTCAGAATCATGCGCAGCGGGTGCAAAACTCAGTTTTTGAGGCGGATTTGGATTACGGCAACTTCTTAAAGCTGAAAGAGCACCTGATCAAGCTGATTGACCCGTCAAAGGATAGCCTGCGATTTTATTATCTCGGAAACCACTGGAAAAAGCGCGTGGAGCATATCGGCGCAAAGGAGACTTATGATCCGGAAGGTGTGATTATCCTTTAACGGATGCCGATGGTGCAAATGAAATGCAATGGGGCGAAGCTGCGGTGATGCGCAGAATGTAGTGGAGTTCGCCGAAAATTACGTCATATTACGCGAAATTAAAGGAAACAGAATAACAAAAGTTTTTGTCCACCCCTTGATTTAGACGGTGCGATGGCAAAGTATACAACATTTTGCTGTCGCGCCCCGCAAGGGGCGTGTGAGTTGAAATGCCTCCCCGAGCCTCGCCGTCTCCACCGCGACCGTCGCGCCCCGCAAGGGGCGTGTGAGTTGAAATCCGTGACCTCAACACCGATGGCCTGCGCAACGGGTCGCGCCCCGCAAGGGGCGTGTGAGTTGAAATCGGCACCATCCGCAGCATCGGACGCTCCGAGGTGTCGCGCCCCGCAAGGGGCGTGTGAGTTGAAATTTTGATCTCCCGTTTTAGGTCCTCTGCCGTCCTGTCGCGCCCCGCAAGGGGCGTGTGAGTTGAAATATGATGTCGCGTTTGCTTTCTGAATCGTAATCCTGTCGCGCCCCGCAAGGGGCGTGTGAGTTGAAATCTGCGAGACATTCTCCCCGCCGTCGAGCATCTCGTCGCGCCCCGCAAGGGGCGTGTGAGTTGAAATGTTTTCCGCCTGCACGACCACCGTCCTGTCTCCGTCGCGCCCCGCAAGGGGCGTGTGAGTTGAAATCTCTTCCTTCCTGTCTTCCCCGATCCTGTGCCGGGTCGCGCCCCGCAAGGGGCGTGTGAGTTGAAATTCATACGCCTCCATGAGCGACTGCTTCCATGCTTGTCGCGCCCCGCAAGGGGCGTGTGAGTTGAAATCGCATGGAGCTGGAGGAGGGCGCGTGGGTCAGCGTCGCGCCCCGCAAGGGGCGTGTGAGTTGAAATGTTAAACTCCGTCAGCGCACGAATGTCCTCCTCGTCGCGCCCCGCAAGGGGCGTGTGAGTTGAAATGCAATACCGCACGTCAAAATTCAGGGTCATCGGGGTCGCGCCCCGCAAGGGGCGTGTGAGTTGAAATCCGTTCCGGCTCGACAGCAACACCGGCAGCATCGGTCGCGCCCCGCAAGGGGCGTGTGAGTTGAAATCATCCTTTTTCCACAGTGGGATCACCTTCGGCAGTCGCGCCCCGCAAGGGGCGTGTGAGTTGAAATGATCGACCTCGCCTACCGTTCCGGAGAAGTGAAGTCGCGCCCCGCAAGGGGCGTGTGAGTTGAAATTTCCGCAAGCAGTCGGTCGCGCTGCATATTCCATGTCGCGCCCCGCAAGGGGCGTGTGAGTTGAAATGCCTGTTGCGGGGATTTTTTGCGAAAAAACGCAAGTCGCGCCCCGCAAGGGGCGTGTGAGTTGAAATGATATGTTCTTCCGCAAGAATCGGCGCGCCACAAGTCGCGCCCCGCAAGGGGCGTGTGAGTTGAAATCCCGCATGTGCGATCATATTTGAGTCTTGCGACGTCGCGCCCCGCAAGGGGCGTGTGAGTTGAAATTGCGGCTTTTGCGTCCCCGTTAGCCGCATTAAGGTCGCGCCCCGCAAGGGGCGTGTGAGTTGAAATGCCTCCGTTGCTGCTGAACGCTCCGAATACATTGTCGCGCCCCGCAAGGGGCGTGTGAGTTGAAATTCCCGGACCTGACCGAAAAACACGCCGGAACCCTGTCGCGCCCCGCAAGGGGCGTGTGAGTTGAAATGCGAGCTGCTCCACGGCACAGGCGCCGTCCCAAGTCGCGCCCCGCAAGGGGCGTGTGAGTTGAAATCTGGGGCATGATGGGCGCGGCGCTGAGCAACAAGTCGCGCCCCGCAAGGGGCGTGTGAGTTGAAATTCCGCAGCGGGAACCGCGCTGAAGGTGGGAGACAGTCGCGCCCCGCAAGGGGCGTGTGAGTTGAAATATCTCCACCAAAAACAGGGGTTTTCGATGTGAAGTCGCGCCCCGCAAGGGGCGTGTGAGTTGAAATTCGCCTGCTGCGGGAGTGGCGGCGGGCGGATTTTGTCGCGCCCCGCAAGGGGCGTGTGAGTTGAAATGGACGACCGAGAAAGGAAGGTTAACAATGTACTAGTCGCGCCCCGCAAGGGGCGTGTGAGTTGAAATCGATGAAAATACCATCCTCCGATTCCCGTGTTTGTCGCGCCCCGCAAGGGGCGTGTGAGTTGAAATTTGAAAAAGGAGCCGAAGGAACGAGGAAAAGCTGTCGCGCCCCGCAAGGGGCGTGTGAGTTGAAATGCTGCATCCGAGAATCGAACCGTAAGCAACTATGTCGCGCCCCGCAAGGGGCGTGTGAGTTGAAATGTTGCGACGGCAACCCCAAGCCCGAACAAGTACAGTCGCGCCCCGCAAGGGGCGTGTGAGTTGAAATTCATTGTTCGTCTCCTGTAATTCCTTCCACCATGTCGCGCCCCGCAAGGGGCGTGTGAGTTGAAATTAACACCCTGCATCACATACAGCGCACAGGGCAGTCGCGCCCCGCAAGGGGCGTGTGAGTTGAAATCTCCTGTAATATCCATCACGCGCATATGCTACAGTCGCGCCCCGCAAGGGGCGTGTGAGTTGAAATGATCCTGTTAAAATCCCCGGATCGTCAACCTACCGTCGCGCCCCGCAAGGGGCGTGTGAGTTGAAATGTCGGTCTTGACCCTGTATTTTGCCACCAGACGGTCGCGCCCCGCAAGGGGCGTGTGAGTTGAAATTGTCAGTGTGATCGCGCTGCTGGTCATCGCTGCGTCGCGCCCCGCAAGGGGCGTGTGAGTTGAAATTCCCGCAGAATGTTTTATGTGCTGCTGTTGTAGTCGCGCCCCGCAAGGGGCGTGTGAGTTGAAATATTATAATCTTACCACGAATTTTGATAACAAAAGTCGCGCCCCGCAAGGGGCGTGTGAGTTGAAATGCTAATAGCGGAATACCTTTTACATCTAAAAATGTCGCGCCCCGCAAGGGGCGTGTGAGTTGAAATGCTAATAGCGGAATACCTTTTACATCTAAAAATGTCGCGCCCCGCAAGGGGCGTGTGAGTTGAAATTGAAGGTAATGTTGTTCTTGCCGGTACTATCAGGTCGCGCCCCGCAAGGGGCGTGTGAGTTGAAATTTGAGAAAAGTCATTGTTTTGGATTGGCACATTTGTCGCGCCCCGCAAGGGGCGTGTGAGTTGAAATTGCTCTGCGGCATTGTATTCGCGCTAAAATCCGAGTCGCGCCCCGCAAGGGGCGTGTGAGTTGAAATGCCAGGAAGCGGGAATGGGAAGAGAGATACGCGGAGTCGCGCCCCGCAAGGGGCGTGTGAGTTGAAATTTTGCCGCCTGCACGCCGCTCAGCGCGCAGGCGGGTCGCGCCCCGCAAGGGGCGTGTGAGTTGAAATTTTCTGTTTTGTTTGTAGTTCTTGTTTTTCTTGGTCGCGCCCCGCAAGGGGCGTGTGAGTTGAAATCATAATTAATTACAGTGATTGTATTTTTATCAGGTCGCGCCCCGCAAGGGGCGTGTGAGTTGAAATTCCATTGCCGGAAACGACGTCCATGTCGATCGAGTCGCGCCCCGCAAGGGACATGTGAGCTGAAATGTTGCAGTACGGACGAACACATATTTTACCGAATGAATGCGGCGGATCAGGAGAAAGCAAAAAGAGAGCAGCCGCGCCCATCCAAAGGCGCGGCTGCTTAGAGATATAAATATTAGAAAGATGCCGAAGGACATGGGCGGATCGGAAACGCTTGCGCGCGGCCAAAGCTCGCTACGATCAGCCAATGCCCAGTATCAATAGTTCTCTGCGCGGACTTCGAAGTAGGACTGGGGATGGGCGCAGACGGGGCAGATCTCTGGTGCCTTCTTGCCCATGACGAGATGACCACAGTTGCGGCACTCCCACATGGTTTCGCCTGCCTTTTCGAAGACGGTCTGCATCTCGACATTGTTCAGAAGCGCGCGGAAACGCTCCTCGTGCGACTTTTCAATCATTGCGACACCGCGGAACTGCTCTGCCAGTTCATGGAAGCCCTCTTCGTCTGCTTCTTTGGCAAAACGGTCATACATATCCGTCCATTCGTAGTTTTCGCCCTTTGCGGCAGCGGCGAGGTTTGCCTTGGTGTCGCCGATACCCTCGAGCGCCTTGAGCCAAAGCTTTGCGTGCTCCTTCTCGTTCTCAGCGGTTTTCAGGAAGAGCGCTGCGATCTGCTCGAAGCCCTGCTTCTTGGCGACGCTTGCAAAATAGGTGTACTGGTTGCGTGCCTGACTTTCACCCGCGAATGCCTCACGGAGATTCAACTCGGTTTTTGTGCCTGCGTATTTCATAGATGGTTCCTCCAATGTAAAATACTTGTACCCTTAGCATATCCCAAATGCGCCGCATTTGCAAGAGAAAAATTTCCCTTTTGCAAGAGAAAAATTTCCCTTTTGGGGGATTGACAAAGAGAAAAAACGGTGGTATAATGCGGAAAACCGTTGAAGATGAGTGAGTAAGCACAGCACGGAAATCACAGAGAGCCGCCGTTGGTGGGAGTGCGGTATGGAAGGTTGGTAGGCGAGACGGAGCAGGCACTTCGTTATCAACTGTCAGCGTATGATTGTACGCACAAAGTGGGCGCAACGCGTCAAGCCGGGTGGCACCGCAGGATGAATTTCCATTCCTGTCCCAGCAGATTTCTGGGACAGGAATTTTTTATTCCTCTCCCAAACAAAATTTGAAAGGAGAAACACATCATGGCAAATCAGAAGGAAATCCCGTACAAGATCTATTTGGAAGAATCGGAGATGCCGCAGGCATGGTACAATGTCCGCGCGGATATGAAGAATAAGCCCGCGCCGCTGCTCAATCCCGGAACGGGCAAGCCCATGACGCTCGAGGAACTGTCTGGCGTGTTCTGCCGCGAGCTTGCGCAGCAGGAACTGGACAACGAGACACCGTTCATCCCTATTCCGCAGGAAATTCGCGATTTCTACAAAATGTACCGTCCGTCGCCGCTGGTGCGTGCGTATTTCCTGGAGAAGAAGCTCGGCACACCCGCGCATATCTACTATAAGTTCGAGGGCAATAACACCTCCGGCAGTCATAAGCTCAATTCCGCCATTGCGCAGGCGTACTACGCAAAGAAGCAGGGGCTTAAGGGCGTGACGACTGAGACGGGGGCAGGTCAGTGGGGCACGGCGCTGTCGATGGCTTGCTCGTATTTTGATTTGGATTGCAAGGTATTTATGGTCAAGGTATCCTATGAGCAGAAGCCCTTCCGCCGCGAGGTCATGCGCACCTACGGCGCGTCGGTCACACCGTCACCGTCGAATACTACGAATGTCGGCAGAAAGATTTTAGAGGAATTCCCCGGTACGACAGGCTCTCTCGGCTGCGCGATCTCTGAAGCGGTCGAGGCTGCCGTGACGCATGAGGGCTACCGCTATGTGCTTGGCAGCGTTTTGGGTCAGGTGCTGCTGCATCAGTCCGTCATCGGTCTGGAGACGAAGGCGGCAATGGATAAGTACGGCATCCGGCCCGATATCATCATCGGCTGCGCAGGCGGCGGCTCGAACCTCGGCGGTCTGATCGCGCCGTTTGTCGGACAAAAGCTGCGCGGCGAAGCGGATATGCGCATTATCGCCGTAGAACCGGCTTCCTGTCCGAGTTTGACCCGCGGCAAGTACGCCTATGACTTCTGCGATACCGGCATGGTCTGCCCGCTTGCGAAGATGTATACCCTCGGCAGCTCATTTATCCCCTCTGCCAACCATGCCGGCGGCCTGCGCTATCATGGTATGAGCAGCATCGTCTCACAGCTTTATGAGGATGGTTATATTGAAGCGACGAGCGTGGAGCAGACGAGCGTGTTTGAGGCGGCGGAGATGTTTGCCCGCGTTGAGGGAATTCTGCCGGCACCGGAGAGCAGCCACGCCATCCGCGTTGCCATTGACGAGGCGCTCAAGTGTAAAGAGACGGGCGAGGAGAAGAACATCGTCTTCGGTCTGACCGGTACGGGCTATTTCGACCTCGTTGCCTATCAGAAGTACAATGACGGCGAGATGAGCGACTATATTCCTACCGACGAGGATATTGCAAAGAGCCTCGCCAAGCTTCCCAAAATAGATTGACGTATACAAAACGTACCCGCTGACATCGCGGGTACGTTTTGTATGAAAATGAAGAATGAAGTTTTATAATAAAAAATGCGGAAATAAATACTTGACAGCCGCGTTCAGGCTGTTGTATTCTAATAATAGAATGCGGAAAGGAAAACTTCCTTTTGCATACAAAAAAGAGAGGAGCGTTTCAAATGGACTACAACAACAATGACTATCAGCAGCAGCCGCAGCAGCCGTATCAGCAGCCGCAGCAGCCGTATCAGCAGCCGCAATATCAGCAGCCGTATCAGCAGCAGCCGTATCAGCAACCGCCCTATCAGCAGCCGGGCTATCCGCAGGCTCCGAAGCAGAGCAATCCGATGGCAATCGGCGCTTTGGTTTGCGGCATCATCGGCGTGATTTTCTGCTGGTTTGGCTGGTTCTCTTTCGTGGCTCTCGTGCTCTCCGTCATCGGTATTATCCTCGGCGCAAAGGGTATGCAGGTTGCAAAGACGACGAACTCCGGCAAGGGTCTTGCGATTGCGGGTCTTGTCTGCGGTATTGTCGGCACGGCGCTGTCCCTGATCGCTGTTATCTGCTACATCTATGTTCTCAGTGCGGCAAATGACATCGTGAACTACAGCGGATATTGGTATTGATATTTCCATAAGACAAAAACGGAAAAGCAGACATAAGCGCAGACTTATGTCTGCTTTCTTTAGGAGAAACAATGATTCCGAATGTTCAGATATTTGATAAAACAATCTCCGCATATCTTGTTTTGGCGATTCTCGGGCTGTTGACCGCATTGTTTGTTGTTTATCGCATCGCGGAGCATCACGGGCTTGACGAGATCCAAATGTTGTTTATGACACTGATCGGCTTTGGCGCGGCGGGAGCGGGCGGAGGCTTACTCTATGGCTTAACCAATTACCGTCTGATTGTGGCGCTGTTTCGGAATTTCGACAAAATATCTTCCTTTCGGGAGCTTTTGTCAGCGCTGAAGATCATCTTCGGCGGCTCGGTCTTTTACGGCGGTCTGATCGGGATCCTGATTGTGGCGCTGGTCTATACCCGGAAAAAGCACCTGAGTGTGCGCTATTTGGACGTTGCGGCGATCGGTATTCCGATGTTTCATGTGTTCGGCAGACTCGGCTGCTTCCTCAGCGGCTGCTGCTTCGGGATCGAGAGCAGTGTCGGCTTCGTCTATCACTATTCGCTGATTCCCTCTGCGAACGACGTGCGGCGTTTTCCGGTGCAGCTTTTGGAGGCGGCGTTCAATGCCTGTCTGTGCCTGGTGCTTTATTCCCTGTTCCGGAAGAAAAAATTGGAGGGACGGCTGCTTTCCGTCTATCTGTTTGCCTACCCGACCTTCCGCTTTTTCGATGAGTTCCTGCGCGGCGATGAATACCGCGGTATATGGTTCGGGCTTTCCACTTCCCAGTGGATCTCGTTGCTTTTGATCGCGGTGAACGCGGGCTGCCTGCTTGTTAGCTCTCTGCGCAAAAAACGCATCGGCTCTGCAGCGGCGGAGTGCTGAAAGGCACAGCAATATATTAGAACCAAAAAGATTCCCTGCAAAAGCGAGACGTTTTCCGCTTTTGCAGGGAATCACTTATACTTTATGGCTTATTCGGCGGCCCACACGATTTCCTCATGACATATTATTTCAGCAGCATTTCGCCGGCTTTGTAGATGTCTCCTGCGCCGACGGTGAGAATGACGTCGCCCTCTTGGGCGATGGTGCGCAGATAGGCGGCGACCTCGGGCAGCGTTTCAAAGAAGATCGCGCCTTCGACCTGCTTGGCAAGATCGAGGGAGGAGATGCCTAACTTATTGCTCTCGCGGGCGGCATAGATTTCCGCCAGCACGGCGATGTCAACGCGCCGCAGCTCGCGTACAAAGTCGTCAAACAGCGCTTTGGTGCGCGTGTAGGTATGCGGCTGAAAAGCGACAATGATGCGCTTGTAGCCCATCGTCTTGACCGCGTTAATGAGCGCGTGCAGCTCGCCGGGGTGGTGGGCATAGTCATCATAGACGGCTGCGCCGTTGTAATTCCCCTTGAATTCCATGCGGCGTCCCGCGCCGGTGAACGAGGCAAGTCCTGCGCTTACCGCCTCGCCCTCGATGCCCATGACATAGGCTGCTGCGGCTGCGGCGAGGGCGTTATAAACGTTGTGGCGTCCGTAGACAGCCAACTCCACATGACAGTAGCGCTTGCCGCGGCAGATGATGTCGAAGGAACGGAAATCCTCGGAAAGCCCTGCGGGATGGATGTCGTTCTTCGGGTCGATACCGAAAGTAATATAATTCAGATCAGCAAGGGCAGCGACGGTGTTTTCGTCGTCGCCGTTGGCAATGACATAGCCCGTGCGCGGGACGAGTCCTGCGAATTTGCGGAACGAGCGCTGCACGGCGGCAAGATCCTTGAAATAGTCGAGGTGGTCGGCTTCAATGTTATTAATGATGGCGACGGTGGGATAGAAATTCAGGAAAGAATCGCAGTATTCACAGCTCTCCATGATAATGGTGTCGCCGTTTCCGACGCGATGTCCCGCTTTGAGCAGCGGCAGATAGCCGCCGAGCATGACGGTCGGGTCGCGCTGCGCCTGCATAAATACATGGGTAATCATCGAGGTCGTGGTCGTTTTTCCGTGGGTACCCGAGACGCAGATGGCGTTTTTGTACTCGCGCATGATCAGTCCCCATGCCTGCGCCCGCTCAAAGACGGGAATGCCCATTGCGCGGGCGGCGGCGATCTCGGGGTTATCATTATGTGCAGCGGCGGTGCGGATGATGCAGTCCGCGCCTTCAATATTTTTTGCGTTGTGCCCGATGTGAACCTCAATGCCCTTTTCGATCAGCTCGTCGGTCGAGACGGACGAGTTCATGTCCGAGCCTGTGACCTTCATGCCCATACCGCGCAGGACAAGCCCGAGCGGACGCATTGACACGCCGCCGATGCCGATCAGGTGAATATGTTTGCCGGGGACGAGATAAGCGTCCAACCGTTTACGGATTGCCATAGTCTGAAAGACCTCCAATCTAATACTATCCACTGAATAAAAATACTATCTGATTTGTGGCACAGCGCCATACCGGCGTTGTGTGTTTTCGCGAAAAAGGAAAGAATCACGAAAATGCGTCTCATACAATCACCGATGCGCTTCGCGTGATGAAAATGGATGATTAGTAAAAATCGCCCATATAGTATACAGCATCAAGCTGTATTTTACAAGAAAAATCTCACCGAAGCGCGGCAAAAGCAGGTGGCAGACAACTTTTTCCACACTTGACGATTTCTGAACTTCGTGGTATTCTATTAAAAAACCGAAGGAAAGGAGAATCACTCCGTATGAAGCTGCACCGTAACGAAAAATATTTCAAATGGGGTCTGACAGGCTTTTTAGTGTTTGTTGCCTGCGCGATGTTTTGGATCGTGTTCTCCAATCTGAGGGGCTTTTATGAGTTGCTGCTCGACTTTTTCGATATTATTTCGCCCATCCTCTTCGGCTGCCTGTTTGCTTATCTGATGAATCCCATTATGAAGCGGACGCAGAGATTTTTTGAAAAACTGCTTGCGAAGACGAAGCTTTCGGACAGAAAGCAGTTGACTATGGCAAAGACCGGCGGTCTCCTCGTCTCCCTGCTTGTGCTGGCGTTTGCGGTGTACGCTCTGATCGCACTGATTGTGCCGAATATCATTAGCAGCCTCGAGGAGCTTTTACAGCAATCCAAGCTCGAGGGTTACTATAATCGCATCAATGACTGGGTAAACAATGTCTTTGCAGGTACACGCTTCGAAGAATGGTTCCATGATAATTTGGACAGCCTCCTGAAGATCCTCACAGACTGGCTGAAAAAGATTGATATTTCAAAGCTCCTCACGGGCGTGACCAGCTCGGTCTACAGCGTCGTGATGTTCGTCTTTAATATGCTGGTCGGTGTTGTTGCCGCAGTTTATATCCTGCTGTATAAGAAAAAGCTTTGCGCGCAGGCAAAGAAGATCACCGTTGCCGTGTTCAACACCAAGCATACAAACCGCCTGTTTGAGATCGCGCGCCGTACAAACCGTATTTTCAGCGGTTATGTGATCGGGAAAATCATCGACGCGATTTTTGTCGGAGTTGTGACCTATTTCGCCCTGCTGATCATGGGAATGCCCTATGCTCCGCTGATCGCCGTGCTTGTCGGCGTGACGAACATTATCCCGTTTTTCGGACCCTTCCTCGGTGCGATACCGTCGGCACTCCTGCTGCTGATCGAGCAGCCGATTGATGCGTTGTATTTCATTATTTTTATTCTCGTGCTGCAAATGATCGACGGTAATATCATTGAGAACCGCATTTTGGGCGAGAAGCTTGGCATCTCCGATCTGTGGGTGTTGGTTGCAATCCTTGTTTTCGGTGGGATTTTCGGCTTTGGCGGAATGCTGCTCGGCGTGCCGATCTTTGCGGTCATCTATACGCTGATCGTTGACGGCGTGAACGAGCGCCTGAAGCGTAAGCGTTATCCGGCTGATACGAATCTTTACTACAGTCTGCAATGTGTGGAGGATCTTCCTGTCGAGCCGCAGCCGAGCTATTCCTTTGTCTCCGTCGAGCCTACCTACGATATGCACGCGGAGGACGAGGATTACGACGATGATTATGACGAATGACAGATGGAAAGGGGGCTGCTCTCAGCCCCCTTTTGCGTAAATGCGAACAAGAAGAGAAGGAGGTGCATGCAGTTTGCTGCAAGCGCTGAGTGAATTTTTCCGCACGGACGGTGCGGCGATTACCGACGTTTTTTGTACAGTGTGGCGCTTTGTCGCGCCCGCGCTTGCGCTGTTGGTTCTGTGGCGGTGCGCAAAGCCCTTGCTCCGTTTCCGTCGCGAGCCGGAGACTTGGGCGTGGCTGGTCATGCCGGACGGACGGCAGCTTCCCGTGACCCACTGGGAGAATATCATCGGACGAGGCAGAGGCAGCGATATTGTCGTTGATTTTCCGACTGTCTCGCGTTCCCATGCCGTTCTGACGCGCTATGATGACGGAAGCTGGTCGGTCACAGATATCGGCTCGCGCGGCGCGGTTACGGTCAACGGAGAACCCGTGGAGGTCTGTGCTCTGAATTATGGCGACGTGATCTGCCTCGGCGGTGTGGAAATGGTGCTTGCGCCGACCACGGCAGAGGAGATTGAGGAACAGAATTATTACAGAACAAAACCAGCAAATATCGCGCTGCCCGGACTGACGCTCCTGTTTTTGACAGTTTTCCAACTCCTGACTGCCCTGCAATTTACCATGACGAGCGAGACGGCGTATGTTTCCTCGGCGGTGCTTGGTTTTGTTGCGCTGATCGGACTGGAGTGGATTCTGTTTATCGTGCTGAAGCTGATGCGGCGCAGCAGCTTTGAGGTCGAGACGATTGGCTTTTTCCTGACCACGATGGGATTTGCCGTCATTGCGTCCTATCGGCCTACGGCAATTTCCAAACAGCTTATCTGCGTGGTTGGCGGTATTCTCATTTACTTGTTCATTGCGTGGACGATGCGCGATTTGACGCGGGCGAAGAAATTCCGCTATGCTGCCGCAGTCTGTGGCTTCGGAATGCTCATATTGACGCTACTCTTGTCGTATGTGTTCGGCTGGCAGACTAACGGCGCACGGAGCTGGATCTACATCGGATCTTTCAGCCTGCAGACCTCGGAGCTTGCGAAGCTGTGCTTTATCTATGTCGGCGCCTCGACGATGGATCGTCTTGTGACCAAGCGTAACCTGATTTACTTTATTGCCTACTCTGCGGCAACCTGCGCCTGCCTTGCACTGATGGGCGATTTCGGCACTGCATTGGTGTTTTTCGCTGCCTTCCTTGTCATTGCGTTCCTGCGCTCCGGCAGCTTTGCGACTATCGCGCTGGCCTGTGCCGCAACCGGCTTTGCAGGTGCTGCCGCATTAAGTATTCGACCCTATATCATGAACCGCTTTTCAACCTGGGGGCATGTTTGGGAGGATGTGCAGGGAGGCGGATTTGATCAGTCGCGCGCAATGATGTGTGTCGCGGTGGGGGGCCTTTTTGGCGTCGGCGCGGGCAACGGCATCTTTAAGCTCCAGCCGGTGCAGGCGCCTGACACGGACTATGTATTTGCCTATGTCTGCGAGGAATGGGGCTTGATTGTCGGTGTACTGATGGTCATATCCATTATCGTGCTTGCCGTATTTGTCCTGCGCTCCTGTGTGATCGGGCGCAGCAGCTTCTACGCCATCGGCGCCTGTGCGGCTGTTACGATTTTGATGATTCAAACGATTCTGAATGTCCTCGGTACAATGGATTTGCTCCCGCTGACGGGCGTAACCTTCCCGTTTGTATCCAACGGCGGCTCCAGTATGCTCTGCTCATGGGGACTGCTTGCCTTTATTAAGGCGGCGGATACGCGGCAGAATGCCAGCCTTGCGGTCAAAACCGCAAAGGCGGAGGAGGTGGAGCCGTATGAATAAAATTGCGAAACGCGCATGGTTTACGATGGTGCTTGCGGGCGTGCTGGCAGTCGGTATGCTGGGCGTCATTGCTCGCTATTTTACACAGGCGGATACTTGGGTAGCATTCCTGAGCAGCCCCTATATTTACCGCGGCGAGAACTCTCCCAATCGCGGTACAGTCGTGGACAGAAACGGCACATTGCTGTTGGATATGACGAACGGCAGAAGCTATGCCGAGAGTGAAACGCTCCGCAAGGCAATGCTCCATCTGCTCGGGGACAGCGAGGGCAACATTACGCCCTACCTTTTGAACGAGTACGGCGACGAGCTGATCGGTTTTGACCGCATCAACGGCACGCACCACACAGGCGCCGGCAGTGGCAGATTGCAGATGACGCTCAGTGCGGACGTGCAGCGTGCCGCCCTGTCCGCTTTGAACGGGCAAAAGGGTACAGTCGGCGTGTATAATTACAAAACGGGCGAGGTGCTCTGCATGGTTTCAAGCCCGACCTATGACCCGCTGAACGTCCCCGATGTAGCGGGCAATCCGGAGACCTATGAGGGCGTCTATATCAACCGTTTTCTCCATGCGGTCTATGCGCCCGGCTCAACCTTTAAGCTCGTCACGGCGGCTGCCGCACTTTCAGAAATCAGCGACATCCAATCACGTACTTTCTATTGTGAGGGCAGCGCGCAGGTCGGCAGCGAGACGGTCATCTGCAACGGCGTTCACGGGGAGATTTCCTTCGAGCAGGCGCTTGCGAAGTCCTGCAACGTCGCCTTTGCGCAGATTGCAGAGGAGCTTGGGCCGGAGGTGCTGACGGAGTATGTTAAGCGCATCGGCATCACGGACAGCTTCTCCTTCGACGGCTTACAGACGAAGAGCGGACATTTTGACGTCTCGGATGCGACGACGTTTGAAGCGGCATGGGCGGGCGTCGGGCAGTATACCGACCAAATCAACCCCTGTCAGTTTATGACTTTTATGGGAGCAATCGCCAACGGCGGCAAGGCGGCGATCCCCTACCTTGTCAAGGAGGTCAGCTTTGGCGGCAAGGAAAAATACCATGCTGAGACGGAGATGACTGAGCGCCTTATTTCGGCTGATACGGCTGATACGCTTGCGGAGATGATGCATTACGCAGTTGTCAATACCTACGGCGAGTGGTACTTCAGCGGTCTGTATGCAGGTGCAAAGTCCGGCACGGCAGAACGCGGTGAAGGGCTGGCGGCAAATGCGCTGTTTGCGGGCTTCGTGCAAGATGCTGATTATCCGCTTGCATTTATCGTGGTCGTCGAGGGCGGCGGCTCGGGCAGCTCCGTGTGTACGCCGATTGTACGGCAGGTGCTAGACGCCTGTATGATCGCAATGGAATAATCGGAGAAAACTGTGAATATTGACACGGAAGCGGAATCTACAGAAACGGACGCCCCTGTCCGCTTGTGCAGGCATCCTCTTGCAGGGGCGGATGACTTTGTGCGCCCCGTCTACGCAGCGAAACACGCTGATTCGGCAGGCAACCATAGGAAAAAACGATCCTCCGAGAAAAGAAAATGGCGAAACAGGAAAGAAAATACTTGACAAATTATGATTTATCGAGTATGATATTCAAGCTGATTTCGTGAACGACGGAATCAGCATAATGGAGAGGTGGCTGAGCTGGCCGAAGGCGCACGACTGGAAATCGTGTAGGCGTTAAAAGCGTCTCGCGGGTTCGAATCCCGCCCTCTCCGCCAAAACGGAATCCCTTGAAACTACAGCGTTTCAAGGGACTTTCCTTTATTTTCAACGGTTTGAGCGCAATTAGCGACTGCAATGTTTTGCAGTATCTTTGCGACATTTTGCAATTTTACTGTATCAAAACGCAAGACAATTGACAACGCGATTGACGACAAAAGTCTAATACGGATTCCTGATTAAAATGCTTAAGGAAACTCTGAGTAAATCCGAAAGAGCGGTGGGCGAGAGATTCTACTGCAAATTGAGGGGGGGGAAAAGCCGCAGGAATACTTTGCGTATTGCAAGGGTTTCAAACCGATAAGTTGTGGCAAAAGATCCACTGATTTGTTCAAACATCCTCAGGTTTCCGATGCGTTATACACACCGCAGAGGCTTGACCGCAGTTATAAGATGGGTAAGACTTATCATATTCGATCGGCGGTGTATTTTGCAGGTCTTGCTCCAAGACACATAAAGCACAGCAGAGAATATGCCGCAATCCTTTCAGGCAATCTATTGTAAAAGCAAGCAGGGATGCCCTCTTTGGGGGCGTTCCTGCTTGCTTCCTTTTCGCCTGTATTCGCATTGATACGCCTGGTTGCTCCAATATTTTCCCGACATATTTCCTTTCGAGGGCTTGTAATTTTTGTCATTATTTGTTACTATATATACAGTACACAAAGGAGCACTGGAATGAAACTGATTTCATGGAATGTCAACGGCATCCGCGCCTGTTTGGACAAAGGTTTTTTAGAAACGTTCGCTGCGTTGGACGCAGATTTTTTCTGTTTACAGGAGACGAAGGCGCAGCCGCATCAGGTCACGCTCGAGCTTGACGGCTATGCGCAATTTTGGTACTCTGCGGAAAAAAAGGGCTACTCCGGCACGGCAATTTTTGCAAAGCATACGCCAATCTCTGTCGCCTACGGCGTCGGTGTGGAGGAACTGGATCACGAGGGCAGGCTGATCACGCTTGAATACCCGAACTTCTTCCTTCTAACCTGCTATACGCCGAACGCGCAGGACGGACTGAAGCGCCTCGACCACCGTATGCGGTGGGAGGACGCTTTCCGCGCCTATCTGCAAAGCCTCGACGCGAAAAAGCCCGTCATTGTTTGCGGCGATCTGAATGTTGCACATCAGGAGATTGACCTGAAGAATCCAAAGTCCAATCGCGGCAACGCGGGCTTCTCCGACGAGGAGCGCGGCAAGTTCACCGAACTGCTCGCCGCCGGCTTTACCGACACTTTTCGCGCTCTGCATCCCGACGCAACGGGCATCTATTCGTGGTGGAGCTATCGCTATAACGCCCGCGCCAACAATGCCGGCTGGCGTATCGACTATTTTCTTGTCTCCGACCGTCTGCGGGGACAGATCGTTGAGACGCCCATTTACTGCGACGTTTTCGGCTCAGACCACTGCCCGGTCGGTTTGGAGCTTTCCCTCCCAATCGAGTAATCATATTCCCTCGGGAACCTCTGAACATATCGGCTGCGGCGCTCGGCGGATCTTTTGCCGCAACTTTTCGGGTTGAAAACCTTGGGAACCTCTGAACAAATCAGCTGCGGCGGACAGCGGGTCTTTTGTCCCAACTTTTCGGTTTGAAAATCTTGAAATACACAAAGTATTCCTGCGATTCTCAAACCTCAATTTGGAACAAAATATTCCTGCGGTTTTCCAACCTCATTTTGCGACAAAAGCTCTCGCCGACCGCTCTTGCAGAGTAATTCAGAGTTTCCCTAAAAAACAGAAAGGAACGGAACAGGATGAAAAAACGCGTTGTATGTCTGCTTGTCTCTCTCACGCTTCTGATCGCCTGTATCCCGTCTGTGTCGGCATATTACAATGTCAGCACATGGGCGCAGGAGGCAGTCGATTCGATGTATGGGCTTGGTTTCCTGCCTGAGAGTCTGAAAAATGCCGATATGGGAAAGAACATCACCCGCGGGCAAATGTGTCAGATGGCAGTGCTTGTTTATAACCAGCTCATGGGTACGCCAGGCGTTGGCCCGGATTCTACAAAGCACTTTACCGATACCTCCGACCCTGCTATCAACTATGCTTTCGAACAGGGCATCGTGGGCGGCTACGGTGACGGTACTTTCAAGCCGAACGACCCCCTCACCCGTCAGGATTTCTTTAAGATCACCTATAATCTGATGGCGACTGCGTATTGGTATCCGAGCGATGTCACACTGGATTCGCTCGAACGCTTTTCCGATGTCAGCGCGGTCAGCAGCTATGCGCTCGAGGCGACGCGCGTGATGGTTTCAATCGGCGTGGTGCAGGGCTCGGACGGCAAGCTTGAGCCGAAGAGTTGCACAACTAACGAGCAAGCCATTCTGATGTTCTTCCGCGCCTATCTCTATATGTGCAACTGGATTAACGCGCAAACTGAGCAAACAAAAAATGTACAGATTCTTGCAAAAGGCTACTACGGGATCAGCACATGGGCAATCTTAGAGGTGCAGGAGATGCAGCAAAGGGGGATGATTCCCTCCTGCCTTGACAATTGCGATATGAGCAAGCCGATCTCCCGCGCGCAGATGTGCGCCATTGCCGTGCTTGCCTATAACAAAGCAACCGGTCAGAACTACACCGCAAAGGGCGGCGGGTACTTCACCGATTCAAACGATCCCGCCGTCAACGCTGCGTATGAGCTTGGTATCGTCGGCGGTGTGGGCAACGGAAAATTCTTGCCGCACGCTACGCTGACGCGGGAGGAATTCTTTAAGATTATGGCGAATTTTATGAAGGTCATCGGCTATCCGCGTGAGGATGCGCGTTCCGTGACCCTCAGCAGTTACCAAGACGGCAGCAGAGTCTCGTCTTGGGCACAGGCACCGACCCGCCTGATGGTCTATATCGGCGCGGTGCGCGGCGACGGCAAGAATCTCAACCCGAAGGGTAATACGCAGATTCAAGAGGCAATCGCCGTCTTCCTGCGTTGTTATAAGTATACGATCTCGTGGAAAAACGACCATCCCAACGGAGAAGATCAGTCAACGCTGATAGAAGATTTGGTTTCCTTTGCCCGCAGCTTTGAGGGCTATCCCTATGTCTACGGCGGTAACGGTCCGAACTCCTTCGATTGCTCCGGCTTCGTGCTGTATGTTTATAAGCACTTTGGCTATTCGTTCTCGCGCGGCGCACAAGACCAATACCGGGACGGCGTTCCCGTGAGTTATAACGAACTGCTGCCGGGTGACCTCGTATTCTTTACCAGCTACACCGGCTGCAATTCCTCAAACAGCAGCTTCCGCAGCATCACTCACGTCGGACTGTACTTGGGAGACGGCTACTTTATCCACGCCGCTAATCCAAGCCGCGGCGTCGTGATCGACAAGCTGACCGGCGGTTACTACCTCAACCACTTTTGGGGTGCCTGCCGCATAATTACTGAATAATTCAAACCGCGCCGCCTCTCTTCGGAGACGGCGCGGTTGCTTTTGCTATATGGCAGCGAATCTTGTAATACTGAATCTTGACAATCAAGAATCCCGTGTGCTGTGCACATGCCCATCGTGCTAACGCACGTTGTGCCGTCTTGTGCAGAATCCGATGTGCCTTCGGCGCTATAAAAAGCTATTACTTTTTGTCAGTAAGTATAAGAACGGGCTTTTCAAATTGCCTCGAAACGTAAGAAAAACAGGCTGAAATCATACGAGATCAGCATGTTTTCTTGAAAGTAAAGACCTATTCTGATACGAAATGCACATGAATCCGATATATCGTTAGAAGATATGGAAATAAGAAAGTGCAACGGAGATTTCGGCGCACCTGTCAGTGCTATCTGTAAAAACAATGCGGACAGTAATATGACCAATCAAGTATATTGGGTCAAAAAATCTTCAACGGAGGTTTTTCCCTGTTCTTTCCGATAAATCTGCAATCTGCCGTTCGATCGAGCAGGTGTTTGTTGTAAAGCTCCCGTCGAAGTGCTGCCGGGTCGAGAAAGGTTGTATGTTCATCCGGTAAACCGTTAATCTCTGCCTCGGTATATTTCTGCCCTGCTTCAATTTTTAATGATAGATACCACAGCGCCATTAGTTTTTTTCTTCCATGTCGCGTGCTGGTACACCTACAGACAATGCTGCAATGGAGTCCATAAATGGATGGATCAAAGCTGAGCTGTTTATGGATTTCCACGTGACGGGAAATAAGCCTGTTGTGAACGAGATTAACGATTATATTCTCTTTTTCAATGAGCAGCGCCCGGCATACTCTTTGAACTACCTGACACCTGTACAATACCGTGAGTCCTTTCCCGTTGCTGCCGGTGTCCGTTAGCAGATTATTTTAAGTACATATTCTGAGATTTCGTGTCCAATTTTTGTTGACTACTGCAGAATGCACCTCAATGAAATCAAGTGTTCGCAGCCATCCCTGATGGGGCTTATTGTTTTTATTTCCTCGGCGTTTCGCACAAAAACATTATGATAAAATTGTGCATTTTGTCGAAGAAAAAATGGCCGATTTTTCCCGTTTTTCCAGTTGCACCGTATTTTTGCCAGTTGCAGTCCTTCTGTTGACGGGCAGGCTGCATGGCACATATAATGATACCATCAGATTCCGCAGAGCCAATGCGGAATGCAAACGAAAAAACGAAAGGAAGAAAGAACCCATGAAAAGAATGTCGAATCACCTCGCGCTTGCACTGACGCTTGTAATGCTGCTGACCATGCTTGCGGGCGTGCAGGTCAGCGCCGCTCCGGCACAGGAAGGTACCGTTGCAGCGCAGACCGTCACCTATGAAGATGTTACCGCAGAGATCTTCCGCTACACGCCGGAGGATTTTGAGTTCCGCGGCAACAACACCCCGCTGCTCTTTGTCCTGAGCGACACGACGTTCACGGCAGAGACGGCGGCACAGATGCTGAACACCAAGGGCTTTAAGACCATTGCGGACGAAGAAAGCTGCTCTGTGCTGTTTGTCAGCCCGAAGAACGGCGAAAGCTGGACAGAGGACGACTATAAGGCGCTCCAGATTCTCGCCGGCAACGCGACGGACGACTTCTACATCGGCACGGACTATTCCGCCGGCATTGACGAAAATGGCTATTTCTATGCCGGACGTTGGCGCCACTATATCTTTGCCGAGGGCAGCGCCGTAGAATTTGCGCAGACGATGCTGGAGGCAGAGGATGCCGGCTACTTCATGCCGCAATGGAGCGGTTGGGTCGATGGCTTCGGCGCAGGCTTTGTCTATGCGAAGGACGGCTTCACCGTTGAAAACGTCGCAGCCGGCTGGCAGACTGTCCGCCATACCACCCGCCTGTACAACAACAATAACACAACCTTCCTGGCACCCTACTATTACTGGGAGGAGGAAGGCATCACCGAGACTGCAGAGTCGATCAAACTGGACTATGAGGACATTCCCGAGCTGCCGTACTATCTCTATGTTCCTGACACGGTGGATTTAGACAGCACCACGGAAAAATACCCGCTGGTCCTGGCGTTCCACGGCAATGCGCTGCACCCGCAGGCGCACATTCAGAACACCCGCTGGCCGCTGGTTGCCAAGGAGAACAAATTTGTTGTCGTTGCTGTCAACGGCCTGTACGGAACGACGAGCAACGCCGACGCCATTGCGGATCTTGTCGATTATATGATTGAAAATTATGCCATTGACGCGACCCGCGTTTACTCCACCGGCTACTCCAAGGGGACCATGGAAACACTCAATTTCGCGCAAAGCTATACCGAAAAGCTGGCGGGCATCGGTCTGTTTGAGCCGGTTTTCGGCCTGTTCCCCATCTATCAGCCGACCACAACGCTGCCGGTATACGCCATCATCGGACAGGATGAATTTTTCCCTGTTTTCCCGAGCCATACGGAAAAGGCAGCCGAATCCCTCAATGCCATTGGCAAGGTCAACGGCTTTACCTACACCTATGATGAGAAGATCGGCGGCTACTGGGGCTATCGTTTTGATCTCACCGAGAGCCTGCGTTTGCCGGAGGAACGCGGTGTGATGCACATTCATTCCATCATCAGCAAGGACGACGGCGTGGTCTATACCAAGCTGGTAGATGCTTATCAGCTCGGGCACAATGTTCTGCCCAGCTCCGCGTGGGAGATGTGGGACTTCCTGGCACAGTTCAGCCGCAATGCGGACGGTACGCTCACGGTGAATGAGAGCAATCCCTACAAGGATGTTGCGAAGAACGACTGGTACTACTACGATGTGCAGGCGTCCGCCAAAGCGAACCTGTTCTGCGGCACCTCTGCGACGACCTTTGCACCGACGGAGACGACCACTCGTGCGATGATGGTCACGGTGCTGTACCGTCTTGCGGGTCAGCCTGAGGCAATGGGCAGCAGCCCCTTTACGGATGTTGCGAAGGATAGCTGGTATGAAGACGCTGTGAATTGGGCAAGCGAAAACGGTATCGTCAATGGCGTCAGCGCTGACTGCTTTGCACCGAATGAGATGCTGACACGCGAACAGGCTGCCACCATGCTCTACCGCTACGCAAAGTACTGCGGTGAAGACACGAGTGTGGAGGCGACCCTGACGGACTTCAACGACATCGACAAGATTTCCTCCTATGCAAAGGACGCTGTAGCGTGGGCAGTCGACGCGGACGTGATCCAAGGCATGCCTGACGGCGCCCAGCTCAGCCTTGCGCCGCAGGAAGGCGCGGAGCGCGCACAGGCTGCGGTCATGCTCCTGCGCTTTGCCGATCTGGTTTCAGAGAACGGCATTGAATAACCGCTGAATTTCCTCAAAAACCGGCTGCATGCCTGTACATGCAGCCGGCTTTATGATAAAATGGAGTTGGGAGGGGATAGCCATGGTATATCAGATCGCCTACTGTGATGACGAGCTTTCGGCGGGGCAGGTTTTTGCGCAAAGGATCATCGCTGCATTTGGCGACTGCGGCGCACAGATCTCTCTGACCTGCTTCAGTAGTTCGTTGCGCCTAATGCAGAGCATCTGCGCGGGCTGCGCCTTCGATGCGCTGTTTTTGGATATTGATATGGCGGAGCTTGACGGCATTACGCTCTGCCGCCGCCTGCGGGAGCAGGGGTTTGACCCCACGGTGGTTTTTCTCTCCAATAAGGAGGAAATGGTCTATCAGACTTTTCGCGTGCAGCCGGTGCGCTTTTTGCGGAAAAGCTGCTTTTCTGCGGAGATCAAGGAGGCAGTCTCGGCGGTGCTCAAGCGGATCAAAAAGGAGCAAAGTGAGACCGTGACGTTCGATGACGGCAAGCGGCTCTACCGTCTGCCGGTCTTGGAGCTGGTTTACCTGGAGATCATGAACCAGACGCTGACTGCTTACCTGCGTCACAGCAGCGTGCGTTTGAAATACAAACTCAATGACGCCGAAGCGCTGTTGCAGCCGTATGGCTTTTTGCGCATCCATAAGAGCTTCCTTGTCAACTACCGCGCAATATTCAGCATTTGCAAGGACAGCGTCCTGCTTGACGATGGCAGACGGCTCCCGCTGAGCCGCCACAGATATGCAGAGGTTAAGCAGGCATTTATGGAGCGCAGCCGCATGGAGCTGCAGGAAATGGGGGACTTCTGAATGTTTTTATACCCGTTTTTGGGAATGAAGTATTTCTGCGAATCGACTGCGCTTTGTTTTCTGCTTGCGCTGGCGTTTACCAAGCAGCCCGGAGCCGCGCTTCGCCTGACTGCGCGGACGCTTTGGCTGACCGCTCTGTCCGCAGGACTGCAAACGCTGACGCATTACCTCTGTATCTGCTTAATCCCGGAGAACACCTTTGTATACCGCTATATTTTTTGGAATCTGGCGACGCTCTGGGGCTTCTGGCGCCTGCGGCTGCATCGGGAGCTGCCATTTGCCAGCGTAATGATCTCCTATCTGCTCATTACCGACCAGTTCTGCCAGATATTTGCGACCTATATCATTTTTTATCTGCGCAGCAATATGCTTTTTGTGACAGAATTTGGCTTGGCGGAATCGTTAATATCGACAGGGATTATATGGCTGTGCTTTTTTGCCATGAGCTGGCTTGCTATGCGTTGTGCGCGGGAGATCCGAAGCCTGCTGGTTACAGAGGCGATCTGGATCAATGTGTTTATCTGGTGCTTTTTGCTGATTGCCGTGCTGCTGTCGCGGTATTTCATGCAGGCGCAGGATCATCCGCTGATCACCGTTGTGATCTTTGCCCTTTCGCTTGTGGAAATGGCGCTGTTTTTTGGCAGCTCCATGCGTATCGTCCGCGAGCGGGATCTCGGCATCGAGCAGGCAAGGCTGAATCAGCAGTATGCGCTGCAAATGCAGCACGCCGATGAAATCAACGCGCTCTATCAGGAGCTGCGGCAGATTCGGCACGAAACAAAGAATCAGGCGCTCTATGTGGAGCATCTGTTGAAGGAGAAGAACTACGCCGCGCTGGAGGCGTATTATCGCGATCTGCTGGAGCAGACGAGTCCGCTGCTGCACTCGTATGACAGCGGGAACCGCCTGGTCAATGCGATTGTTTGGGCGAAGCTCCGCGCTGCGGAGCGCTGCGGCATCCCCATGGAGGTGCGCGCCGCTGTTCCGGAGAACCTGCCAATCAAGGGGCACCATCTTTGCAGCATGCTGGTCAATCTGCTGGATAATGCGATCGAAGCAAGCGCACACGTGCAGGTACCTGCGGTTTCCATGACGCTGCAAATGAAGCAAAATTATCTGTTTTGCTGCGTTGCCAACCGCATAGACGAGGATGTCCTGCTGCAAAACCCTGAGCTGAAAACGACAAAGCAGGATCGCCTTGCCCACGGCTTCGGCATTCAAAGCGTAAAAATGATCGCGGAGCTTTATGACGGGATCACGGAATTTACGACAGAAAACGGGCATTTTCTTGCGACGGTCATGCTCTCGTGCGGTGCAGTAGCGCAAGAATAAAAACAGGACTGCGGCAAATGCTCCGTCGAGCGCCACTGCCGGTTTGCTCAGAGCGTCCCTAACCTTGAAAAACCAATAACCCACTGTCTGGCAAGGTTTTTCAGCAAAAGAAAAAGCACGATAGTTTCAGATACCTTCGTATCAAAACTATCGTGCTTATTTGGTACGCCGGAAGGGACTCGAACCCCCGACCTACTGGTTCGTAGCCAGTCACTCTATCCAACTGAGCTACCGGCGCATACCACGCTCAACGTGCCTAAATATAATAGCACGTACCAATAGAAAATGCAAGTACTTTTTTTCAAAATGATCAAAAAATTTTTATGTTTGATAAAGAGAGAAAAACATCCCTTAAAAGAGCAATACAATATCGTATTCTATGCTTCCGGCAGGAGCGTCTGCGCACGATGCGTCTCAAGATGCCGCGCTACGGTGGATTGCCGCAGGCGCAAACCGTATAGCAGAGACAGGGGGAGGAGCGCTTGTGCTGCGGGCGTGAGATGCTGCTCTCCCGCCCGACAACAGCGCGGGGATATCGGATGATCGCACGCAGGCTTGCGCGGTTATCAATTGCTTATAGCGCTTACCTTTCCTTTTTTGTGAAAAGAATGATTAACACATCGTACCGTCCGTAAGTACTGAAAAAGTCTACATTCAAAAAATGATGCTCTAACATTTTGGAGAACGTTTTGTTTTCATGGACGCTAAGTTTGGAAAATGCCGTTTTTCATGAAGCAAAAAACGAAGAACGCTACTTTTTCATTGGCTTCATACCGTCCCCCCGTGCTTGAAATACACGCAGAACCGTCTCCTGTGTAGTATTACGGAATCTGCCGATGTACACTCCTGTTGATGTGTGCGGTAGCTGATTGTCTGCATTCTTCGGAGGTACATACTGGGCTTTTCCTTATCGGGCCATATGTTCTGCCCATTTAATTGCTTCGATAATCTTATCATTCTCTCCATATTTTATTATTGCAGCGTCAACGCAGCCGAGAATGCCCGCTGCTGTAATATCTCCGTCCTTGTTTTCACGCAAAAGCTGAACCATATCAACATTATTCCGGCAATGATGTCATCGCTATTTTCAGCGATAAACTGCAATCCTTTTCTCCCTAACTTGTCAGCCCCCTTAATCACCTCACCCAAGGCATTCACAGACCCCAGCTTATCATTTTTGTAGAAGATATGAGCATGCGGCGGATTGTGGTCTTGTAGACCACCCTCAGATACTCGCGCATTCCATCCGTTTTTATCTCCAGCAACTAGTCGCTGCGGACAGTCGTTATGCACCAGCACGCCGGAGGCGACATAATAGGTATGATAATCCTCAACCTGGAAATTGTATACCTTGATTGGGCTTTCGAGCAGCTCATGCTGCACTTTCTCCACAACGACATATTCGCCGTTGACGAGGACGAGAATGTCACCCGCACGGAGGTGCGCTGCATCCGTCCAACCCTTGACCGGACAATAGAACGGGTGCGTCGGTGTGGCAACGATTTCCTCGCCATTGACGAATATGTGCGTCAACTCCGTCGTTTCGTTGATATAGGTT
>SFIL01000050.1 GCA_004556205.1 Clostridiales bacterium
TCCACTCGGGCTACGCCCTCCCTCCGTCAGCAAAACCGCCTTCCTAATCTCGCAACTCTTTCGCGTTTTTCCAGTCTCACATCATTGACAAATGAACATGACGTGTGGCATATCTTTCCTGCGGCGCAGAAAATATTTTTTCCAAAGCATACAAAAAAAGTACATCCGACGGGCAGATGTACTTTCTGACAGACAATATCCTTTTTGAGAATTTAATCGGGTATGATCATTCCTCTAATAAACGGATATAATGATTTGCCTCGCGCAGAACGTGGTCTGCAAGTAGCGGGAGGATGATCGAGCGAATCTTGCATTCCTCAATTCCGCTGACGCCTGCCTGCTTAAAGTCGCGGAATTCCTGTGTCAGCGCAAGCGTACCGCCTCTGCGCATAACCTTGTCATTTGCAGCAGCGGAGCGTTCAAGCAGACGCTTGTAATCCGAAGCAAAGCTGTCGGCGCTGTGGATGAGCGTCTCTTCGCTCGGATCGAGCAGCCCGCGAATGAACAATGCGTGCTCCATCATAATACGGTTCCAAAACAGTTCACTGTCACAGATCTCCCGACTGCCGCGATTTGACATACCCTCGAGCCGCAGCAGGTGTGCGCGGTAAAGACGTGCTTCGCGTAGGACGTGCTCAATGAGCAGCGGGTAGTTCACCGTAAAAATACTGCACGAGCCGAGGTTGCACAGCAGCCTTTCCTTAAAGACGATCAGGCATTCCACAAGCTGCAAGCCGTCTTGATTCAACCGACGGATCTGGTGGAGGAGCGGCTGCGTGATGCGCAGATCGGCGTCGCAGTCAAAGCAGTTCAGACGCTTCGCACGGGCTGTTAAGCCGCAGTTGATGGCGGTGCCCGTAAGTGTTTGCGTCTGCGTTTCGGCACAATCCGTAAACTCGGTGAATATTTCGCATGAATCCAAAAAACAGCGGCGGAGCCTGTGATCGCTCAGCGCGATGGCACGGGCAAGCAGCTCCTCGAATTTCCGCATGAGCTGCTCGCTCTCCTTTGCAAAACTCGCATTCGGTGGCAGAAAACCAACCTTCAAAAAGAATGCGTGCTCCTTCATAATGCGCGCGAAGAATAAGTGCTGTTCCAAAGAACCGATAATATATTCCTTTGCCCTATCCATATAATCCTTCCTCTCGTGAGAATATACGATAACATAGTATATGTGAGGGAGACGGTTTGGGTGCGATGATAAGGCAGCGCGGAACTAAGCCTCACACTGTGGCATGTGTGATTAAAGACCCGATTCTATGGCAAACCGATACAGCATCGTCACCATCTGCTCGCGGGTGACGTGCGCCTCCCACGCGTAGTTCGGTGTACCGTCGGCGAGATAACCGATACCGTTTACAATGCCGCTTGCAACTGCCCACTCACGCGCCTTCGCGCTCCAAGCGCCCGCATCGTTGTCCTCGAGCGCTTTCTCGTGTCGCGCAAGCATTTTTTCGAACTGTTTTACCAGCGCTTCATCTGCGTCAGCTTCCTTTTTGTTTACATACTCCGCGCCGAAGTAATCGCACACGCCCTGACAAATTGCCTCACCGATCTCCTGCGTATGGTCGATGATCCAGTCCGCGACCGCCGCAACGTCGTGGAAATCTGCTTCGATGTAGGCGGTCGGCGCTTTTGGCGTGCGGATTTCATAGAGCTGCGGATACGCCTGCACCATGTCGGGTGCACCGGGCGTGACGGGTCCGAGCCGCGCGAGGATAGCTTTCGCCGCCTTGTGTCCCGCGCTCCCGTCAACGCCGTAGAAGATGCGCGTGCCGGTCACGATTGCATTAAATGCGTTGCTGTGGATCGGAACGTGCAGTTCTGCGCCGAATGCGTCGGACACCGCGCATTTTTCTGCCATCGTCGCGTACTGAACCAACTTAACATCAAACCCGCACCGCTCCAGCGCCGCCTTTGCCGCGATCGCAATCTTCCCGCACTGGATATCCTCAGCGGTATTGCCCGATGCGTAGGTGTTCCGATTCTGATCGGACGGCGAAATGAAAATTTTGTGTCCCATGAATCACTCCTCCTTATGATTTACGGCACGTTCATGCTGTGTGCCGAAATAGAAGCCGATGACGACCGTGAAGATCGTCAAAAACTGATCCGTACTGATATCTCGCCGTATTGCAAGCACAGAAAAAACTGCTGTAAGCACGAGCGTAACGAGCGACTTTACTGTTAATAGCTTGTTGATACGTTCCTTCATATTTGCCTCCTATCCTATCATAGCGTGTGCAAAGACAGCAGATAAGTGTGCGTCCTGTTGCCCTACTACAGTATTAATACGCGCGCTGAGGTAACATCGTCCCTCAATGGAGGTATTTACGCTGCAAATCCGACAAAGAGTATTCCGCCTGCCTGCTGTCAAATGCACCTTCTACCCTAAGACGGTAAACAAAAAAAGCTGCACGAAAATGTGCAGCTTGCAGTGACTCCAAATACAGAATACCGGTTTTTACCAATGCGGCAGACTGAAATGACCCGAAAAGGTGTGTCCTTTTCGGGTCATTTGTGTCCTAATTTGTGCTTTGTGCCGTCCGGCTCGATGATATAGGTGTTGTCAAGCTGTGCGCAGAGATTCTTGCGGAAGGCGGCGATATACTGCTCCCGCAGGACAGCACGTTCCTTCGTCTCCTCCTCGGTCAGACCCTCCGCCTTTGCCTTGTGCGCAAGCTTGTTGATCCGCTTGACCAGCTCGTCCATATTCATGATTTATCAACTCCTGCCTATATCTTAGCGTTTTCTGCCCGCTCTGTCAAGGGACGTCCTGACAAATCGGCTGCGCCATTTGGCGGTTTTATTCAGAGCTTCCCAAGGAAACTCTTGCCTCGGGCAGCGCTTTGGGATATAATATTCCCATCAACTTCGGAGGAAATGCGATGAAGGTAATGGTGATCGGCGGCGGCGCGTCGGGGATGATGGCAGCGCTGACCGCGTCCGAACAAAAGAGCAACGAGGTTATTCTGTTGGAGCGGCAGGCACGCATGGGTAGAAAGCTCCTTGCTACGGGCAACGGACGTTGCAATCTGACCAACCGCAATCTGACGCGGGAAAACTATCACGGGGAGCTTCCCCATTTCTGCGGCTATGCTCTGCGGGAGTTCGGCGTAGAGGAGACGCTTACGTTCTTCCGTTCGCTCGGACTTTTGACCGTCGCGGAGGATTCCGGCCGCGTCTATCCTTTGAGTGACAGCGCGAACAGCGTCGCAGACGTCCTGCGCCTGACGATCGAGCAGCGGGAAAATGTCACGATCATTACGGGCGCGGAGGTTGCGGCGCTGCACCGTCGGAAGGGGAAGTTCTATGCCATGGCAGGAGAGCAGACCTTTGAAGCCGACTGTGTGCTCGTTTGTGCGGGCGGCGCGGCGGGCGCAAAGCTGGGCGGCACGGATTTGGGTTACCGCTTGTTGACCTCCTTCGGGCATACACGCACAAAGCTCTATCCCGCCCTCGTTCAGCTTCGCACCGACACGACCTACGTCCGCTCGCTCAAGGGTGTGCGCAGTGACGCTCTCGTGCGGTGCGGAAAGCAGGCGCGGCGCGGCGAGGTGCAGTTTACGGACTACGGCGTGAGCGGACCTGTGATCTTCGAACTGTCGCGCGACGTATCCACGGGGAGCGCGGAGCAGACGCTCCTGCTGGATTTCCTGCCCGACCTTTCGGAGAACGAGCTTTCTGTGCTGCTTCAGGCTCGCTGTGCCGCCCTGCCTTGCCTCAAGGCGGAAGATCTGCTCACGGGGATGCTCCATAACCGCCTCGGCAGGACGCTCCTTCGCGCCTGCGGCTTCTCCTTGGAGACGCTCTGCGGCGAGTTTGACGGGGAAATGCGGGCGGAGCTTGGTAAAAAGATCAAGCATTTTGCCCTGCCTGTCCTTGGTACAATGGGCATGGACGGCGCACAGGTAACGGCGGGCGGCATCCGCACGGCGGAATTTGACGAAAAAACGATGGAAAGCCGCCTCTGCCCCGGACTTTACGCTGCGGGAGAGGTGCTGGATATCGACGGGGACTGCGGCGGCTATAATCTGCAATGGGCGTGGTCGTCGGGTCGCCTCGCGGGAGAACTGAGGGGGAAGAAATGATTCGAATTCGGGATATTACGCTGCCCTTGGAGCATGACAAGGGCGCGCTCCTTTATCACGCGGCGCAGGCGCTGCATATCCGCACGTCCGAGATCGCGTCGCTGCAAATCTTCCGCCGCTCACTCGACGCGAGGAAAAAGCCGCAGTTAAAGTGGGTTTATACGGTCGATGTGACGCTCCGCGCCGGAGAGAGCCGCATTCTGCGGCAGTGCAGGAGCGGCAAGATCACGAAGGAAGAACCGTATGTTTACCGCGTGCCGAAGGTCGCGTCCGAGCAGCGCCCCGTCGTTGTGGGCTTCGGACCTGCGGGGATGTTCGCGGCGCTCGTGCTGGCACTTTCCGGCTTAAAGCCGATCGTTTTGGAGCGCGGCGACCCTGCGCCGGAGCGGCGGGAAAAGGTTGAGAAATTCTGGAACGGCGGAGCGCTCGATCCGGAATCGAATGTGCAGTTCGGCGAGGGCGGCGCAGGCACCTTCTCCGACGGCAAGCTGCACACGGGGACGAAGAACGAGCGCGGGCGCTGGGTTTTGGAGCAATTTGTCAAAGCGGGCGCACAGGAGGAAATCTTATACGACGCAAAGCCGCACGTTGGAACGGATGTGCTGTTTGAGGTCGTGCAGAATCTGCGCAAGCGCATTATCTCCATCGGCGGCGAGGTTCGCTTCGGCGCAAGGCTGACGGGACTGCATACGGAGGGCGGCGCACTTTGCGGCGCGGAATATGTGCAGGGCGGCGAGACAAAATCCCTGCCCTGTGAGAAATTGATCCTTGCCATTGGGCACAGCGCCCGCGATACCTTCCAAGCCCTTTATGCTTCGGGCGTACCGATGGAGGCAAAGCCCTTTTCGATGGGTGTGCGCATCGAGCATAAGCAGAGTGAGATTGATATGGCACAATACGGGATGCCGAGAGGGAAAGCGCTTCCGCCTGCGGATTATAAGCTCTCGTGCCATCTGCCCGACGGCAGCTCAGCGTATACCTTCTGTATGTGCCCGGGCGGCTATGTCGTCGCGGCGGCATCGCAGGTGGGCGCGGTTGCGACGAACGGCATGAGCTACAGCGGGCGTGGCGGCAATAACGCGAATGCCGCCCTGCTCGTCACGCTCAAGCCTGAGGATTTCCCCGAACGGGGCGTTTTCGGCGGGATGCACTGGCAGGAGGAGCTTGAGAAAAAAGCCTTCGTTCTCGGCGGCGGCACCTATGCTGCGCCCGCGCAGACGGTCGGGGACTTTTTGGCGCACCGTCCCTCCGAAACGCTGGAAACAGTCACACCGACCTATCGCCCGGGAGTCACGCCCTGCGACCTGCACGCGCTGTTTCCCGAAAAGATCACGAATACGCTCGAACAGGCGATCGTGGCGCTGGACGGGCTTTTGTGCGGCTTTGCCTCGCCCGACGCTGTCATGACCGCGCCGGAAACACGCAGCTCGTCACCGATCCGTATCCTGCGCGGTGAAAACCTGCAAAGCAGCGTCGCGGGACTCTTTCCCTGCGGCGAGGGCGCAGGCTACGCGGGCGGCATTCTCTCTGCGGCTGTGGACGGGATGCTATGCGCTGAGGCGATCATTGCGTCGCTTTAAGATGATTTTTACACGGTTGCAACCGTCGGTTGCGGAATTTCAAGCTGCCGTCGCTTGTCAAAGTGTGCAGAATTCGTTACAATGAGGGTAGAAATTAAAGAAGCGAGGGCGAAAAATGAAACTCAATGAAAAAATCTTCCAATGCCGCAAGCAGAGCGGACTTTCGCAGGAGGAGCTTGCCGAGCGCGTCGGCGTGTCACGGCAGGCAGTGAGCAAGTGGGAGCTTGGCACGGCGCTGCCGGAATTGGACAAGCTGAAACTGCTGGCAAAGACCTTCGGTGTCTCAACGGACTGGCTCCTTGATGACGAGCAGGATATGCCGCAGGAGCCTCGGCAGGAGACGCAGCCTGTTGCAGAGCAGCGCTCTTGGGTCGAGGCTGTCCCCGGTGTGCTCGGAAAGCTTCTGCGGCGTTACGGCTGGCTGTTCGGCGTTGATTTGGCCGTTGCGGGCGCTGCTTTTTTGGGACTCGGCGCACTGGCAAGATTCATGGTCGGCAGAATGTTCTCCGGCTTTGAAGACGACTATTTGATGAGCGATATGTTCACTAACGATCCGGTTTCTATCATGGGAACGGTCATTATGGCAGTCGGCGCGGTCCTGCTTGTTGCCGGCATCGTCCTTGCCGCGATTTTGAAACGAAAAGGGAAAAAATAAAACCTTCGGAGGGCTGACCCAATCGTCAGCCCGCCGTTTTTGCTTTAGGAACGATTTTGTAAAAACCCGGTTGGGCGGGGACATATCCCCGTTCTACAGGCGTCAGACTGTTAAGAAACTATAGTCTTGTCATTGCGAGACCCCGCAGGGGTCGTGGCAATCTTGAAGAATCATTTCGCTTTCCGGCGAATACGAAATTTTTCAAATTGGATTGCACCCGCAGGGGGTATGCCGCATCCGTAGCGCTCGTTCCTCGCGAACGGCT
>SFIL01000009.1 GCA_004556205.1 Clostridiales bacterium
GGTGAGATTGAATCTCTTCTTTGCACCGCTGTGGGTCTTCAGTTTCGGCATGGTACTTCTCCTTTGTAATTATTTTGCACTTTTCGGTGACAGGAAAATCGACATATTTCTGCCATCGAGCTTGGGTTTCTTTTCCATATTTGCCGCTTCGGCGCATCCTTCGCCAAATCGGATCAAAAGCTGCTCACCGATGTCGGTATGCGCCATCTCACGGCCGCGGAAGCGCACAGTGACCTTGACGCGATTGCCTTCCTTGAGGAATTTCAGCGCGTTGCGCATCTTGGTATTGAAATCGTTGGTGTCAATGCCCGGAGACATACGAATCTCCTTGATCTCAACGACACGCTGGTTCTTTTTTGCTTCCTTCTCCCGCTTGAGCTGGTCAAAACGGAACTTGCCGTAATCCATGATCTTGCAGACAGGCGGCACGGCGTTCGGGGAGATTTTGACAAGATCAAGCTCCTGCTCCTCCGCCATTTTCAGCGCTGCCTCGGAAGTTACAATGCCGAGCATTGCACCGTCCGCTCCGATCAGTCGAATTTCCTTGTCCCGAATCTCTTCGTTGAGCTGATGATCTAATTTGCCGATGGTAAAGCACCTCCATTACACGACAAAAATGCGGATGCCGACAGCACCCGCAACCGAACACGCGCAGAAACAGCGCGCAAACTCCGATATCAGACCTTTTCGCTTTCGCTTAAGGTGAGGCGGGTAATCGACCTTCTTTGTTTTGCTTTGATAGTATACCATCCGAAGCAACGTCTGTCAAGTGTTTTTTGCAGACTTTTTCTGCAATTTTTCTTTTCAAATCGGCACAAATGTGGTATGATGTCGTCAAAGGATGTAAGTCCATTCTTCGCTTTGAAAGGAGCCTTTCTATGAAACGCTTGCTTTGTTTGCTTTCGGTGCTTCTGTTCGTCTTATGCGCCTGCACGCCCGCACCCGCACCCACAGAGCCGACCGAATCGACCGCGCCCACTGTGCCGAGTTCCTCCTCATCGGCTGCGCCGACGACAGAATCTACGACAGAGCCAACCACCGAAACCACAACCGAGATACCCTCCTCTTCTGAGCCGCAGGAAAGCTATACGCTCGGTACGTGCAGCGTCCAAACCTACCGCGACGATGCCGGTGCGATTTGGGCAATGGGTATTGCGGAGATCGTAAATACGAGCGACACGCCGCTGTTTTTGGACTACGGCTCCTTTACCCTTCTCGACGCAGAGGATAACGTTTTAATGACGGTCGATTCCGTTGCCGCCTATCCACAGGTGCTGCTGCCCAATGAGCGTGGATACTATTTTGAGGTTTTCGAGTCTGATCTGCCCTCTGAACAGACGCTTCAGCTTGTTGCCGCGCCGGATGTTCAAGAGACAGAGGTGGGTGCTGTTCGCTGCACCGTCACGGACACACAGCTCAGGAACTCACCTTACGGCGGTGTGGAGCTTTCGGGAAAGATTGAGAACACAACGGATGCCGACGGCGAACTCGTGTGCATTGCCGCCCTGCTCTTTGACGAGGACGGTGCACTCCTCGGCGTTCTGACGAGCATTCTGACCGAGACGCTGAAGGTTGGCGCGCAGACCGATTTCACCGTTGACAGCTTTATGCTGCCGCCGGAGCTGAAGGCAGAGCAGGTCAAGGATATGCAGGTTCTCGCATACCCGCTGCAAGAGCAGCCGTAACCAATGCCAAAGGAGGTGCCGAACGGCACATGAAGGACTTTCCAATCGCAGTATTCGATTCCGGTTTGGGCGGCATCAGCGTCCTGCGAGAATTAAGAAAGCATATGCCGCAGGAGAATTTTCTCTATTTCGGTGATTCTGCCAACGCACCCTACGGCTCGCGCAGTACAGAGGAGATCCGCCGTCTTACCCTGCAATGCGCGCAGCAGCTCTTTGCGCAGGGCTGCAAAGCGTTGGTTGTCGCCTGCAATACGGCAACCTCTGCAGCAATTACCGCCCTGCGAGAACGCTATCCCGAAAAAATCATCATCGGTATTGAGCCGGCGCTGAAATTAGCGGTCGAGCGGCATCCGCACGGAAAGATTCTCGTGATGGCAACGGAGGCGACCCTGCGCGAACAAAAATTTGCCGCGCTGATGGAAAAATACGCGGACGATTGCAAGATCTGCAAATGTCCCTGCCCCGCACTGGTGGAATTTGTGGAGCGTGGCGAACTGCACGGTGCAAGGCTCACCGCTTGCCTGCGCGAGGAGCTGCAGAGCAGTCTCGCACCTTCGCCCGACGCGGTAGTCTTAGGCTGCACCCATTTTCCCTTCCTGAGGCAGGCGATCCGCGAGGTCGTCGGAGATGTGCCTGAGCTGCTTGACGGCGCGGACGGCACGGCAAAGGAAACAAGGCGTCGTCTTGCAGAGGCTGGGTTGCTCCGTGAGGGGCTGCAGGGCAGCATTTCCATACGAAACAGCCTGCCCTCACCTGAAATTCTGATTCTCTCTGAGCGGTTGCTTCACGCAGACGCATAACAATTAACAGAGCCGCAAGTGCGGCTCTGTTAATTGTTTCAACGCGCCTATGTGGTGCAGACATATCCCCACGTACAGCGTTAAAATCCACGCGGAGCGTCCGTTCACCATTCTCGCAAATCAGCCCCACATGGCGGAGAGGGCGGGAATAACCTGTTTTTTGCGCGACATGACCTTGGGCAAAAAGACCACATTGTTCTTCGCATCGGGCGAGAACGCCATGCGGATGGTATCCTCGTCGCCCAAATAGATGAGCTGCGTGCCTTCAAGCAGGACATCCGTCAGCATGAGCAGCATGAGGCTGTAGCCCTTCTCCTCCCGCGTTTTTTCCATCTCTGCGAGGAATTCCTCCTTGCGGTTCAGAATATGCTCGGAGTTGACGCAGGTGATCTGACCGACACCGAGGTTATGCCCTGCAATATGGAAGTCCTTGAAGTCAGCAAACATCAGCTCACGCGCAGACTTATCATCCGACCAAGAGGCGGAGAATATCTCCTGACCCAGCTCGTCGAGCGAGACATTCGCAATTCTCGCCATGCGCTCGGCCATATTGCGGTCGCGCTGGGTGCAGGTGGGCGATTTGAACATGACGGTGTCCGAGACGATCGCCGCAGCCATCATACCCGCAAGCTTTTCCGACGGCATGAGTCCCTTCTCCTGATACATTCCAGCGATAATCGTCGTTGTACTGCCGACCGGCTCGTTGCGGAAATAGATCGGGTTGCCCGTCTGAATGTCCGCAAGGCGGTGATGATCAATGATTTCCAAAATCTCCGCCTGCTCCAGTCCCGGGACGGACTGCGCCGCTTCATTGTGATCCACAAGCACCACGCGTTTCCTGCGCGGGCGGATCAGATGATAGCGGGAAAGCGTGCCGACAACGCGCTCATTCTCATCGAGGATCGGATAGCAGCGGAAACGGCTTTTCAGCATTCCCTCGCGAACGTCGTCCACGAAATCATCCAAATGGAAACACTCGATATTGTCCGTTCGGCAGATGCGACGAATGGGCAGAGACTGATAGAGCAGGCGCACGGCGCGGTAAGCGTCAAACGGCGTGGAGATGATGCAGGTGTCCGTAGGCATACTGCGCAGTTCCTCGTCCAGTTCTGCCTGACAGACGATCACGCAGCGCACGCCGAGCTCCAAAGCTCTGCGCACCATGTCCGGCTGATGCCCCACGACGACGATGCTGTCCTTGTTGGAAAAGAGCAAATTTTCACAGCTCTGCGGCAGGGCAATAAACACATCGCCGGTGATCGTGTCGATGAGGTTGCCTGCCTCGTTCAGGATCCTGCCCTCCAGCACGCTCAGCAGATTGAACACGGGAATCTCCTCGATATGCGGGCGCTCAATGGACTGCATATCACAGGCGGCAATATCGCCGGACGAGAGCATTCCAAACAGCGTACCGTCCTCATTCGTGACGGGAATCGCCGCGATGGAACGATCCGCCGTCAGCACAGACCACGCACGGCTGACCGTGACCGCCGAGGACAGAGCAGGCGGCGTATCGTAGTCCAAATCGCGCACCTGCGTGCGCATTGTCTTGATCCATTGCGGTGCGGCGAAACCGAAACGGTCGAGCACAAGCTGCGTCTCGTCGCTGACATGCCCCAAGCGTCCGGCGCGGTATTCCCTGTCCCCGAGAGCATTGCGCAGCGCTGCATACGCCATTGCAGACACGATGGAATCCGTATCCGGATTGCGGTGACCGGTAACAAAGACTGTATCCATAGCGACCTCCCTTTTCCCCTTTGTTTTATCCTACCCAATTTTTGGCATACTGTCAACAATTTCTTTTTCACTTTGGAAAAATTATTGCCTTATCGATAAAGTTCTGATATAATAGTCAGACAAAAACATATAAGGAAGTAGAGACATGAGAAAACCTACCCTCGTCGTCATGGCTGCCGGAATGGGCAGCCGTTTCGGCGGTTTGAAACAGATGACCCCCGTAGATGAGCAAGGCAACAGTCTGCTTCACTATTCCCTCTATGACGCCTATACTGCCGGTTTCAGCAAGGTGGTCTTCATCATCAAGGAGGCAATCGCCGAAGACTTTAAGAAGGTCACGGCGGGCTTGGAGCGTTATCTTGAGGTTGCCTACGTCTATCAGGAACTTGACAAGCTGCCCGCAGGCTATGCTGTTCCCGAGGGGCGTGCAAAGCCGTGGGGAACGGGGCACGCTGTCCTTTGCGCAAAGGACGAGATCGACGGACCTTTTGCCGTGATCAATGCCGATGATTTTTACGGGCGCGGTGCCTACACCGCAATCGCGAACTTTTTCTGCGAGGCGCGCGCCGACAACGAATACGCTATGGTCGGCTATCTGCTGCGCAACGCGATGACCGATAACGGTTATGTTGCGCGCGGCGTCTGCGAAATTGAGAACGAATACCTTACGGGCGTAACCGAACGTACACACATCGAAAAGCGCGGCGAGGACGCAGCCTATACCGAAGACGGCGAGCACTATGTTCCCCTTTCGGGTAACACCGTCGTTTCCATGAATTTCTGGGGTTTCACGCCGCGCATATTGGACGAGTTAGAATCTCGTTTCCCGAAATTCTTAGATCAAAATCTTCCGAAAAATCCGACAAAATGTGAGTTTTTCCTCCCGACGGTCGCGAATGCACAGATTCACGAAGGCCTTGGCTCTGTCCGGGTCTTGCACACCGACGAAACTTGGTACGGCGTGACTTACCGCGAGGATCTGCCCACCGTGCAGGCAGCGATCGCTGATTTGCGCAAGGCGGGCAAATATCCCGAGGTGCTCTTTGCCTGAGGAAAACGCAAAAGGAGGTCGCTTCCATGATTGAAAATCTGAACAGGCAGAGCTTTGCTCCCTTCGGCAAGATCCTGCGTGTCAGTCTGCCCAATCGCGGCTTCCCAAAGGGCGACGAATGGATCGAATCCGTCCGCTATTACAGCGCCAAGGAGCTGTATTTCCAGTGCGCGGCAGAAACACTGTATTTGGACTTCGAGCTTGGCATGACGGTACTTGTCATTCGCCGCGGAGGAAAGCTGACAAGCTTCTATCTCGATAAGCCCGTCTGCCTTGCGCCCGCCACGGAATTTGCCATTGTCCCCTATCAGACGGAATGCTCTGTACGGATGTCCCTCCCGCGGGAGGCGGTACTTGAGCAGCTTGACAGCTTCAGTACCATTGAAAACCTGAAGATCGGCGACCGCTTGCAGCTCGGCGAGATCTACACGCTGTTTTACCGTGAGGAGGAGAGCGGTTTTCTCTTCAAGGGTGAGAAACACTCCATGTATGAGCTGACCTATGTCGATCGCGGGCAGCTACATTGCGTCGTGGACGGTAACGGTACAACGCTCAAGCAGGGGCAGCTCATGATCTTCACGCCGAATCAGTGGCATATGCAGTATACCGACCTAAACGTTACGGCACGCTTCCTGACGATTGCCTTCGATATGGAGAGCGAACTACCGATGAATTTTGCCGACCGCGTGTTCGATCTCTCTTCTGCCGAGGCAGTCTTTTTGAAACAGCTTCTCGGCGAGATCGACACAAACGACGTCTTCAGCGGCGACTTTATCCGCTGCAATCTGAAGCTGCTGCTGCTATCCGTATTGCGGGATGTCAGCGGGCGAAAAAAGCGTCTGAAAACGCCCGTTGCCCTGCGCAATGAAAATCTGATCGTCAGCCGCACGCTACAGTATATCGCGGATCATGTCTACGATAAGTTGTCAGTTGAAGCCGTGGCAAAGGAGACGGGCGTCAGCACCTCACACTTGACCGCTCTGTTCCAAAGGCAGTTGAACATCTCTCCCGGCGAGTACATCCGCCGTGTCAAGTTAGAAGAAAGCAAAGGGCTTATCCGCGAGGGGAAGATGAATTTTTCTCAGATTGCCGCAAAGCTGAATTACTCGACAATCCATCATTTTTCGCGGCAATTTAAGGATAACTTCGGCATCTCCCCTTCGGAATATTCCAAATCCATCAAAGCAGAATAACGCAAGACCGGAGCAGACATTTGCCTCTGTTCCGGTCTTGCGATTTGGAAAAAGCCTTGGCAGTCGGAACCGCCAAGGCTTTTGTGGTTTTTGCAATTACAGCAGCGTGGAGAAGTGCTTGATGGTGCGGACCATCTGAGAAACATAGGAGTTCTCATTGTCGTACCAGGAAACGACCTGAACCTGCGTGGTGCCGTTCTCGAGCGCCATTGCCATAGTCTGGGTGGCATCGAACAGGGAGCCGAAGCGCATACCGATGACATCGGAGGAGACGATTTGGTCTTCGTTGTAGCCGAAGGACTCGGTGGCTTCCTTCTTCATCTGCGCGTTGATCTCGTCAACAGTGACATTGCCCTTAACAACAGCGTTGAGGATGGTGGTGGAGCCGGTGGGCGTCGGGACACGCTGTGCAGCGCCGATGAGCTTGCCGTTCAGCTCGGGGATGACGAGGCCGATCGCCTTTGCAGCGCCGGTGGAGTTCGGAACGATGTTGACAGCGCCTGCGCGGCTGCGGCGGAGGTCACCCTTACGCTGCGGGCCGTCGAGAATCATCTGATCGCCGGTGTAAGCGTGGATCGTGCACATGATGCCGGACTCGATGGGAGCGAGGTCGTTCAGAGCCTTTGCCATCGGTGCGAGGCAGTTGGTGGTGCAGGAAGCGGCGGAGATGATGTTGTCTTCCTTGGTCAGAGTCTCATGGTTGACGTTGTAAACGATGGTGGGCAGATCGTTGCCGGCGGGAGCGGAGATAACGACCTTCTTCGCGCCTGCGTCGATGTGCGCCTGCGCCTTTGCCTTGCTGGTGTAGAAGCCGGTGCATTCGAGCACGACATCAACGCCAAGTTCGCCCCAGGGCAGCTCAGCGGCATTGGGCATCTTGTAGATGACGACCTTCTTGCCATCGACGACGATGTAGTTGTCCTCACCCTCGCCCTCGTGGAAATCGACCGTGTGGCCCATGGCGACATAGTTGCCCTGCGTGGAGTCGTACTTCAGCAGGTGCGCCAGCATCTTTGCGGAGGTCAGATCGTTGATTGCGACGATCTCGTAGCCCTCAGCGCCGAACATCTGACGGAATGCCAGACGACCGATACGGCCAAAACCATTGATTGCAACTTTTACAGACATTGTAGTTTCCTCCAATTCTATGGTACGCCGATTTTTCGGCGTATTTTATGTTTTTGAATCGTTTTCATTATATACGAAAACAGCGGCTTTGGCAAGTGTCAAAATCCATTAAAATACGCCAAATTCCGAAAGTTTTTTGAGAATATTGCAAAAATCACACGATTTCGAGCTTTCTTAGCTGACTCATAAACTCCGAAACGTCCTCGCGCACCTGCGCAGGCTCAGCGTCATACTCCTGCAAAAGCCGCTGCACGATCTCCTCTTCGCTTTCAACCTCGGGAAGCATTTTCCAAATCTCCGCGCCAACCTCATTGAGCGTGAGCATACCGTTCAGGTCGAGCGCTGTCTTGCCCGCCGGCACCAAAAGAATATCACCCGCGATCTCACGCAGGATAAAATCACGTTTGATTTTCATAATTTTCCTCCATATTCTGTTTGCCAGTATTGCATCATGGCATTGATATAGCTTTGTTTCATTTGACAAATATATTCCGGCTTGCCGGTGAAGCTTCCCGTTTCACAATAGCACATTGCCGCACAAGCGTGACAAACATCTTTGATTTTACACTTTACGCATTCCGGCGGAAGTCTGATTGCCGCAGCGTTGGCTTTGGTTTGCTTCCATGCTTCAGCAAATCCGAGCTGTAAAACATCCACAGCAGGCTCTGCCATCTGACCGCATGGCAGCATTTTCCCATCCCAGTCGATCCAGAAAGTCGTGATTCCGGCACGGCAATGGATGCCCTCGCCGACTACATCGCCGCATTCTTCCTCGCTCTGTGCATCGGGTGATACTCCATCCCGCAATGCTTGAATGCGCAGCAAAAACTGTTCCCTTGTGCAGCGAGAAAAATCAAACTGCGCCTGTATTCTCCCGGCTTCTTCCGCATCCATGCGGAAATTCTGCCCGCGCATTTCAGGATGCAGGCGGACGGGCGGAAACATATACGGTGTCGCCTGGGTATGGATCTGCAATTCCTTAGCCGTTTCATACACCGACTGCATATCCTGACTGTTGGCGGGTGTGACAGACATATTGACCTTAACATCAATTCCCGCCTCACGCAAAGCGCGGATATTCCGAATCACCCTGTCATATGCCGGAACGCCGCATTGGCGTTTGTAGGTTTCGTTGCCCGTTCCGTAAAGGGAGATATTGATTCTCGTGGGAGGATCCTTTCGGAACAGTTCCAAAAGCTTTCCTTCCAGCAGCAGTCCGTTAGAGTTAATCGAAACCATAAGTCCCATTTCCTTGAGCTTATGAAACAGCTCCGGGAAATCCGGGCGAAGCGTCGGCTCACCGCCGGTCAACAGCAAAAAAACCATTCCGGCATCCTTGGCCTCTTTGCCGATTTCCAGCCATTCCTCCGTTGTCAGCTCTCTTCCGCGCTTCTCCTGCTCCTCCTGTGTCAGATGCACATAGCACATCTTACAGTTAAAGTTGCAGCGCGGCGTCAGCTCAAACGTACCGCCAATGGGCAGGCCGAGCTGCCTGCCCTTCGTATGAAGATATTTCGCCAATCTCGGTTCCATATCGATTCTCCTTTATCTCAGCGCGTCCTCTAAAATCTTGACCGCCGATTCCTCCGGCAAACAGATCAGTTCATAAACCGGCACAGCCGCAGCGACTCTCGAAGCCACATCTAACGCGCGCCCGATCATCTCCGGATTCCATTTCGGTACCGGCATCTGACTCAGCAGCCGTTTGACCGACGCAAGCTCCGGCAAGCGCCGAAGCTGATTCTCTCTTCCCTGGTCCAGCATTACAATGGCGCGGATGGGTGCCGCCGTATTGGTGCAGATGCCGGAAGTTCCTGCGTAAGGAAGACCGCACGCATATTCTATGCCGTCTATGCTTCTCAAGAGGGTTCTGTCACCGTTTCTGACAGGCGCGTTCCGAAATTTTTCCCACAGCGCCGCCTGCGTGGACTTTCCAATACCGGATCTGCCGGAAAACAAGATTGCTTTTCCTTCCCTTTCGATCCACGACGAATGCAGCACGGCTCTGTCATGGCGCAGCAGCAGTTCCTCGATTCCGATGCAGGACAGAATCTGCTGAAACGACCAGCTCAGTCTCGATTCGCAGATCTGAAGCTCCAGCGTATTCGGCAAATCATTCCGATAGATCACATGGGCATAATCCCGTCCGGTTTCTTCCCAATCGCGGCGGTAAAAGCGATGCGTTTCATTTTCGCAGCAGTAACAGCGCAGATACGGCGACTCAAAGTCGGGCTTTTTACCGGCAGGATATGCAATATCGAAAACACTTTTAATGTTAACGCGAATATCCGCCTCACCGTCGGAAACAAAGAACATCGGTAGGTTTTCCTGCTCCTGCGTTTTCGGCATCCAACCGGTAAACAAGAAGGTTAGACCGCCGATACGCGCTTTTCGCTCATTACTCATAACTCATATACATAATCGCGGATTTCTCAAGAGAATAATGCTGCTGCATACACTGCGCAATCTCTCCGGCCTTGATGCCGCCCGAAAAACGGGCACGGTAGGTAATACCGCCGATGAACAGACCGTATTCATAATTCTTATAGAACAGCGACACATCGCTCTCGATGTCCCTTCCGCTGATGTTTTCAATATTGATAACGCCGTCAGACGGATATACATTAAAATCATTGCCGAAATCCGTGATCAAGTTGTTCGGCTCAGCATATTGCTCACAGATCGGTTTGGAAAGAACCATTGTGTTATCATAAGTCAATCTGTTCTTCTCCATTACCAAAGCATAAGAGCCCGCAGGCAGCGCACTCAGCTCAAAGGTGGCTGTCTCCCCGCCGCAATCGACAGTGATCAAGCCGTATTCCACCAAATCGCTGCTGATATTCTTAACTACGATCGTAAGGACATCCGTGACCTGCTCGTTCGAACCGTCTTCCACATAGGTACCGGAATAGGTACCCATGCAGGCAACAGAGAATTTCTCGTTCAGATCACCGAACGGCGCCTCCTTCAACACTGTGAAGCCGGGCACATCGAAGGGCATTTCAGCACCGGCTTTTTCTACCTCGGGAAGCTCGTCTTTCGATGCCCCAAAAAGCAATACCAACACGGCTATGACCACAAGCAGCATAAAGCCAAGTACGATCCATGTATCACGCTTCGCTTTTTCGGACCGATTCTTTTTCGTGTAGGACATGATCAAACTGAAATCCTTTCCATATTTTTGCAGTTTTTATACGAATCACCTACTAAAATGGACGCTTCCATTTTAGTTGTGCAAGGCGCATCGTCGGTGGTTCGTAATTACAACAATGTGGAAGCCCGAAGGCTTCCACATTGCGTAGAATGTTTTAAGAAGGGAATACGACGTCCTGCGGAATTTCGTTAGCGACTTCAATATATTCACAGGTGCCGACTAATTCGGTAAAGACATTACATTCAAAGTCTTCACTATACCATGTGCAGGTATATTTATCAGCATGCTGTGCCGGAACCATGCAGGAGGTTGTGATCGCATCCATCAGTGTGAAATCTTCATAAAAGAGTTCGGGCTTTGTATAAACTTTTCTCATAACCAATCACCTTCACTTTCACATTAATAAGATATCACACTTATTCCGGTTGTGCAAGCATTTTTTCAGCCCGCATGAAAATAATTGCAATTTCAGCTCTTGTCGCATTGCCCACAGGATCCAGCTTACCGTCTTCCTTACCGTTAACGATCATGTTCTCAACCGCCCACTGCATTGCGGTGTATGCATATTCGGAAACCATAGCATTGTCCGCGAAAGCACTAAGGCTCTGCTTGGATTCGGGCTTTCCTGCATAGCGCCAGAGGAAGGTAACAAGCTGTTCACGGGTGACAGGCTGACTCGGATCGAAGGTTGTCTCGCTCGTGCCGAGGGTCACGCCCTTTTCCACCGTCCAAGCAACTGCATCGGAATACCACTCACCTTCCGGCACGTCCGTAAAGTTTGTCTTGGTCGAGGTTTCAGGCTCGCCCGCCAGACGATAAAGGATCGTTACGAGCATCGCACGGGTCAGAGTTTCTTCCGGTGCAAACTCCGTCATACTGACACCGTTCATCAAGCCGTTGTCGATCGCATACTTGACACCGTCAATGTACCATGCATCCTTTTCGATATCCGTAAAGCGGTCAATGGTGATCGGGTCAGGCTCGGGTTCGGTCGTCGGCTCCGTTGTCGGTTCGGTCGTCGGCTCGGTCGTCGGTTCAGCAGACGATTCCGTAGTCGGATCAATCGGTTCAACATTGTTGGGATCGGCAACCGTTATTTCCGTTCCATAGACAATGCCGAGCATCTTAACAGCGTTCTTCGTCTGTGTATCATTGATCGTGAGCGTCAGGTTATTGCCGTTTGCGGTGGAGTAGCGGATATTTGTAACGTCCAAAACACCGGAACCGGAGTTGTAGATGACAATGATAGAGGAGTTGCCGTTGGACCAGCCAACCTGAGTGCCATCAAGCTCATAGTACATTTCGGTTGCGGAAGCAATCGCCTGATCCTGAAGCAGATACTTAATGCCGTTACTGATAGACGCGACATCCATCCGCGTTGCGGTACCGTTGACTGCCTTTGCGCCGATCTGCAGATCCTGCGTCGTGATATTGGTTACATCACTTGCCAGGGAGAAGACAATGCCCTGGCCCGGAGCCAAATATACGCCGTAATTCGGACCGTATGCAGCAAAGTCATCTGCAACATTGGATTGACCCATGCCGTCAATGATAACCGCGCCGGTGAAATCGCCGGTGGGAATGCTTCTGACAGCAGGAGTTCCTGCGTTCTTGCTTTCAACGCTGCTGACAACAGGCACATAGCCGCTGCCTGCGGTGGAGGCGTAGGTTGCTGCTGCAACAACACCGGACTTGGACGGCGTTGTATAGTTCGCAGGAACCTCTGCACCGAGCAGAATGAACGCAAGCTCAGGATAGTCAACAAAGACATTGCGGACGCCGGTAATACGCTCGACAGCGTCATTTCTGCCCATTTCCCAAGTATCCACGGGGTCTTCCTCGAGCCACTTGAGCAGAACCGCTCTGCTTTCCATAACACCGGCAGAACCATAGAAGTAAGAGGTGTTGCCCCAACGCATCAGGTGCTGCAGCATCAGTCTTGCGACGTCACCGTGCAGGTTCTGACCGTGTTTGTTGGGATCATAGTAGCCGGAGCTTTCGCCGTATGCGGTGTTGCCGCGGCTGGAGTTCTCACTGACCGAGGTCGGACGGAGCATCATGATGTCGTTCTCATCATTACCGTTAGCTCCCTTGCTGTTCGGCCATGTATGCTCACGGTTCCAAGTAGTGCCATTCCAAGTGCTGGAAATCTGCGTTGCAGAGTAGTACGAGGAGATATGCGCGGTATCACTTTCAACGCAATCCGTGTAAGCGTACATCGACTTGGTGCCATCATAACTCGTTGTGCTGGTCTGCTTCTCTACGAGCATATTGTGGATTGCTGTGCCGAGCGCGCTTGTGTAGAAGCCGGTATCCGTGCCGCTGTCGCCGGCAAGGGCGGAAAGCGTCTTGTAGGAGTAGGAGCCGGTGTAGTAAGCTGCCGCCGGCGCAGTCAGGAAGGTTGCCGTGGTATCTCTGGTGCCCCAGTTATAAACTCTACCGTTTTCAGTGCCGATGTAGTTGACGGTGACATCCGTGCTCTGTTCCGCAACAGTGATTATGCAGGTTGCGGAATAGATGTTGCCATCCGGTGCCAAAACATTGACTGTGATGGTCGCATTTCCTGCGGTGCTGCCCGAGAGCAGGCTGCCGGTTTCATCAACTACAACGATATTATTATTGTCAGAGATGAATTCAATGCTATCTGCTGCAACCACCGTGCCGTTGTTTGTCAGAACCGCACTCAGACTTGCAGTGGAATCAAGCGGCATCGTCAGGCTTGCGGGCGTCACAGTGACTACATAGTTGTCCGTCAGCTCTGCCGCCTGCAGCGTAAAGGTGTAGGTCGTGGTGCCGCTGCCGGAGCCGGCTGCCTTGTAGAGCGTCAGCGCGCCGCCGGTACTGGAAGAGTAGGTTGCAAAGCCGTAGGCGCCGTTTTTGCGGAGATTTGCATTGATGTTGTTTGCGTCATTGTATTTGTTGACAAACTCATAGGTAGAGGAGCCGCTTGCAGTCCACAGGGATTTGTCATCCGCGCGATCTCTACTCAGTGCAGCGTTGTTTTTGCTACCGTTGGAGGCCGCATAATTGCCACTGGAGGCATTGTAAATGGTGACGTAGCTTCCGCTCGGGGCAATGTGCCAAATCAGATCAGCATTTGGGTTTGAAACAACATTGTTTGATGGAGTTACGGTGGTGAAGCTAAGTCTGTTGCTGGAAAGGGCAGCTTTCATTGCAGCGTTATCGTAGGTGATGAGGTAGTCACCCTCCACGATGCTGCCGGAGAATTTCTCGAAATCGGTAGAAGATCCGCTGCCGGAGCCGCCGAAGGAGTAGAGCGGATAGAAGACTGCATCGTCTTGAATTGTCACTACCTCGCCGGGTGCATAGTAGCTGGGAGCGGTTTCGGAGTCAGCGGAGGTTTCCGTTGCCCAGCCAACAAGGGTGTAGGTCTGCGCGTTGTAGGTTGACGGGATGGAAACTGCCGTCGGCAGGGTGATGTTGTTACCGTCACGGCTGTTGCCGGAGTAGGTAACGCCCTCCTGCATGATGTAGCTGACGGCATAGTCCGAGCTTTCGGTGTAGCTGTCGCCGCAGCGAGAGCAGGTATAGGTGGTAACATTGCCCACCACGGAGGTTACCTGATAATCGTGACCGAGTGCGGGGAGGACAGTAACGGAAACGGTCTTGCCGCAATCGTTACAGGTCACGGTTACAGAGCCGTCGGTCAGGCAGGCCGCATCAACAGTAACGGTCGTAGTGTTCGCATGCTGGCAAGTCTTTGCAAGCTCGGTGGTAAAGTAGTAATCCATACCGCCCTTGACCGCAAGCTCCATCTTGGTTCCGTTGTTCGCGCCGTAGGTGCGGAAGCTACTGTTATTGTAGGAGCGCAGGCGTGCAGCCGCGCCGGAACTGGTCACGGTCGGATAGTACATATTATCGCTGAATGTCCAGTATCTGGTAGCAATGCTGCTCCAAGCAAGGTTGCCGGAGCTTGCCGCCATGATGTACAGATAGCCTTTATCAGCATTGTAAACGGTATAGCCGTTTTCGGACGCCGTGAAGGTCAGCTCCAGCGTTCCGTCGGGTGCGGAAGCAGCAGTGCCGTTTGCGTCAAAGGTGAAGGCATCGGTTGTTACCCCACCGTGACCGCTAGGGGTACCGGAGATGGTGCCGTTGAATGCGTGACCATCCGCCGTCAGCAGCGCGTAGGTTCCTTCGCCGACAGAGGCAAGGTCGGTGACCTTCGTCCAGCCGGAGCCGGAGCCTGCAGCACCGTAAGTGTACAGTGCGTAGAATTCCATATCGGAAGACAGGTCAATCACTGCGCCTGCTTTATAATAGGTCTGCGCAGCAGTCGTATCACTCAGGCTGTTGCCGAGCCAGCCAACAAAGGTATAGCTGTGGGCGTCGTAGGCAGCCGGTGCTTCCACCGCTGCGGGCATCGTAGCGGAGTCGCCCGTCTGCGCTGCCGGAGCAGTAGCGCCTTCAGGTACATGGAAGGTTGCGGTATAGCCGCCCAGCGCCGGAATGGACTCCGTGTAGGAGTAGCCGCAGCCTGTGCAGGTATAGGTTCTGACACCTTCTGTGGTCTGCGTCGGCTGGGTCGTGACTTCACTGGTAAAGACGCAAGCCTCCGTTTCATAGTAGGAGCAGGTTTCCGCGGTGCAGGTGTGGGTATGGGTGCTGGGATCACTGTCAGCGTCATGCACCCAAGCGCCAAAGGTATGCGTATGCGTCTCGTCAGCATAGACCGTAATCATCGGAGAATGGATCGCACTTGCATAGATGGTCTGCGTTGCGGGATCCTTGAGCTGCAGGGTAGCATAGGTCGTGCCGCTGCCGTTTGCAATGACAACATTGGAGTTGTTCATGCAGGTCATGATATTTCTGGTGTTGCTGGACCAGTATTCGGTCAGCGTACCGCTTATTGCATCGAGCTTTGCCTGGATCGAGGCCTGCACGGCTGCGTCACCGCATTCATCTGCGGTGAGCGTATAATGCAGCATGGTGGTAGAGGGCAGACCATTGTAGCCGCCGACACCCAGCTCGGTAGCATCCGCAGTAATGTTGACATGGAAGTATGCGGTATTCGCCACACCGCCGCAGTAGTTACAATACTGAACGAAGCTGCCGCGGTTGCAAGTGGTTGCGCTGGTGGTATTTCTTGCTCTGGAATAGAAGGTCCAATCAGACCATTCCTTGTCGACATGGTCACAGACAACAACTGTGCCGGAGCCGAAGCCGGCTTCCTTAACCGCGTCGCTAAGGCTGATGTACTTATACTCCGCTGCATGACCGTCGACCGGGTTATGGATGCGGACGCCGTCGAAGATGAAGTCGTAAGAGCCGTCGCCCTGACGGTCATATGCCGCAGAGTAAACCGGCTTTACCGTTACGGTGTATGTGCCGTAAGGCAGATCGGTCACCTTCAGAATGGGGATCTGATAGTAGTTACCGTCGGAGTTTTCCCCTGTGCTGGGCAGCCAGTTGGAGGTATACTCCACGAGTACATAAGTACCATTTACATCCTGCATTGAATCAAACTGGTTTGCGCTGTCATAGTATTTGTCGCTCATATTCTTTGCAGGGGTATACCACACGGTATTTTCAACGAACTGTTTCAGCTCGCTGTCATAGTAATAATTGCCTGCTACGTCGGGAATATAGGATTCCCCTTCCAGCTTGTAGCGGGTAACTTCCTTCAGACCGTATCTGGTGTAGCCATCTTCCACATAGGTGTAGCCACGGAAGATATCAATGATCTGAGAGAGCTTTTTGCCGGTGTTAGGATCGGTGACGACTGCGCCGTCCGCGTCCTTGACCGTCAGCATGATCGCACCGGTGTTATTGGTGGTAGCGGAAATGATGTCAAAGCCGGTGCCCGCAAAGCTGAAGGTCACGCTGGGCTTATCACCCTTCTTAAGGGTCGTCATCTTTGCCGTACCGCCGGAGTACATGGCGTATTCCGCGTGGTTGGCATCATACTCAAAGGCATCTGCCGTGTCGAGGCTGCTGGTCTGCTCCGCGACCAAAGTGCCGTCCGTAACATCCACCCAGTTGCCGCTGAAGGTGAAAATACCGGAATAGGTATCCTCGTAGTAAATGCTGTCAGCCGTCTTGAGGGTGACCGTTGCTTCAGAGGAGGTCGCCGCACCGTTGACGGTGCCGGAAAGCGTATAGGTGAAGGTCTGGTCGGTCGTCTGCCAGCCACTCGGCGTATAGGTGAAGGTGCCGTCGCCGTTTGCGCTCACGCCCGTGGGCAGAGTGCCTGCCGCGACACTGACGGTGACGTTGTAGTTATCGTTCGTCAGAACGTTGAAGGATACGGGAAGCGCCCAGTCAATGATAACCGTATCGTTGACCGCTTCGAGAACCTCTTGCACCGTTTGCGCCTTGACAACGATCGTGATGGTGTCGGTGAGGTTGCTCTTGGTAACGCCGGTGGCTACATCCGTTGCCGCAACACGGGAAACAACCGCAGTGATCGTGCGATCCTCGCTGCGATCCATGCCAGAGAAGCTGAGGTAGCCGCTGGAGTTGATGGTCGCGCCGTAGGTATCGCCGGAGAGCGTCCAGGCGTAGCCTGCCAAAGTGAAGGTTGTTGAGCTGGGGCCGTTACCGTTGTCGTCTACAACATTATAGGTCAGGTGTGCGCTGGATTCACTGCCGGAAACAGTGAGGACATCGCTTGCGGAATCATAAGTACCCTGGGAATCCGTCGTAGGAACAACGGTCAGCGTATATTCCGCCGTCTTGACATAGACCTTATAGGTTGCGGAGGAGGCTTCAATGCTGTTGCCGGTTGCACCGGTGACGGTAACCGTGATGATAGCGTCGCTTGCGAAGTTTTCCATGTGCAAGGTGCCATCGCTGTCAATGCTGACGCTTGCGTTTGAACCGCCGCCGGAACTGATAGCAGCCTTCCACGTAAGCGTGCCGCCCATCACGACACTGCCGGTCTTGGAATTATCGTCCGTGGTGTCATTGACAACATAGGCCGCCAACGGCAACGTGGTCATGCTGTTGGGAACGGTGTACTGAACTTCGGTATCGGTGCCGGAGTAGGTCTCATAGATCACCGTAGAATAGGTCGTATCCGCAGCAATCACTTCAACCTTTGACGTGGTGCTGACGAGCTGATTTACATTGTTGATCTCGTCATAAATCGTGTAGGTAACCTTGACCAGCGCATAGCTGCCGACCGTGGAAGCATGGGTCGTAATCAGACCGGTTGCAGCGTTAATGGTCATATTGTTGCCCGAGGACTTCTCAACGATCGCCCATTCGGGATCACCGACCAGCGTCCAGTTGGGATAGCCGTCAATATCAGGCGTCAGGGCGCCGACAAGCTGTGCCGTCGTCGCATTGGCATTGATTTTGCCGGTGTCAACAAGGGTGATCTGATCGCCATGGTAATAAATCTGCGCCTTGAAGGGATTGGGGTTGCCGAACAGATACAGATTGTATGCCTGGCCTTGACCGCTGGCGTTGCCGCCGATCATGCTGCCGTAAGCGCCGGAATGATAGTCACGGAACTGACCTTTGGTACCGCCGTAGGTATTGCTGTTGAAGTACAGGCGGCGGGTGGTGTTGCCCACATTCTGCGCTGTGATAATATCGTTGTTATAGCCGCCCTTGGTCACACGCTGTACCGAGAACTGCCACTGCGCAAGCTCCGTTGCCGAAGAGTCAAAGTTCAAGCTGTTGCTGCCGGTGGTAGTACTGGAAGAACAAGCGATGTAAAGGTCGGTATCCTTGACACGGATGGTGTAGATCTGATTAATGTCATCGATACATTCAATGGTAAATGCATACGCATCATCGATCTCCGTGATGGTATCGTAGACGAGGATGGAAGCATCATCATTGATATCGGTTACAAGGTCGGTATCCTCCATCACGATTGTCTTGTCAACACCGGAGGAAGCATTGCCTTCGTCATTGATAGTGCCGGTACCGATGCCGCTGCCGTCATCCGTGATGGTGATCGTTGCCGCGTCTTCGTTGTTGGTAGCAATTTTAGCCGTGCCGGTGTCGTAATCCGGCGTCAGGATCATCCACGTATTCATATAAGCGGTGTCGCCTGCGGGCTTGCCCATGATGATGTAGTCGCCGGACCAGTCGGTGGGAACATTGTTCTGCGTAATCAGGGTATAACCGCCGGAGGTATTGTTTTCCACGACCGTCAGGGTCTGGGTAGCGGTGTAGTCCTTGCCGCCGACGGTGTAGGTGACGGTGATGTCCGTCGTGCCGACCGTGAGGGCGGTGATCAAACCGGTGGAGTCATCGATCGTCGCGACCGCTGTGTTGGAGGAGCTGTAGACCGGGGTAACGTCGGTAATCGCCACGCCGTCACGGGTCAAGGTGGAGGTGGCGGTGCGGGTCTTCGTGACCTTCAGGGTGGAGGAACCAATGCTCAGGCTTGCAGCATAGGTGATCTCCGTCGCGGTGAAGACCGCAGTGTAGGTAATGGTCACGCCTTCTTCCAAAACAGCGGTTATCTCGGGATCCCAGCCGCTGAAGGTATAGGAATAGGTATCATCGGAAGCCTTGGTAGGCGTTTCACCCTTATAGCTGGGGGTTTCGCCCGCACGGTAGCTCTCCGTGGCGACCGTCGTACCCTCGACGACCCAGTTGACCGTGGTGAAAGCGTGGGTAGTAAAGACGGCGTAGTAAGTCGCGTTCTCGGTGGCGTTGGAGAAGGAAGTCAGCACCGCACCGCCGATCGAGGCAGACCAACCGGCAAAGTCAAAATAATTGACCGCCGTGTCGTCCATGGTTGGATCCACCGCAGGTGCGGTCACCGCGCTGTTCTCCGCCACGGTATCCTTCTGATACTCTGTACCGTTGACCATCCATGTGATGGTATACATCGTGCCGGGGTTGGTGGTGTAGTTGGAATATGCAGCTACAGCAGCGCCACCCTCATAGAGGTATACACGACTTGTCACACTTCCGCTTGTAGTATTTGCAGACAGGGAATCCGTTCCGCTGGGCTTCACATAATAAGAAGTACTACCACTGCCGCTCTTGCCGTACAGACCATACGACGTGCTCCAATACACGTCAGTAGAGGTAGGAGATCCGGCAAAGCCGCTGCCGTTAATCTTCAGATAATACCCGTCCGCATTGCTGGAACGGAATCGTGCCGAAGAAACGGTTCCACTGAACGTCCAGAGCAAGTTTGCATCTGTAGTGCTGATATATTTGTCGCTTCCGTTTTCTATAATCGTAACCGCAGTTGCTGCTACAGTCTTTGCGGAAGTTGTTGTTAATGCACTTGCATCCAGCGCATATGCCGTTCCGGCGGCATCGGAAGTAACAACCAAATAGGTCTTTCCGGCAGTCGGTGTATCCACCAGCTTATAGTCGGCGCTCTCACTTGTGCTTTCTTTGGCATAGACCGCGTAGAGGTCGAGGTTGCCGTTCACGGTCTCAGTGCCTGCATAGAGGGTGGGTTTGCTATCCTGAGTAGAAGGAATCTCCGTGGTAGACCAACCGATGAACGTCCAGCCGTCTACCGTGGGCTTCGGCAGATTATCTGCGCCGATGGCGTTGCCCTCAACGACGGTGTCGGTACTATAGACCGATCCCGCAGAGTGGTAGGTGACGGTGTAGGTCGTGGGCGCTTCGACCATGATGTCGTAGGACGTCGTCAGACCGGAGGCCGTATGGGTAACGGTAACGGTATAGATTTCCTCGGCACTCATATCATAGCCGGTGAAAGTACAGCCAGAAGTCACGTCTGCCGTAGTACTGTCACTGTATGTACCGATAACAGTGGGTTCTACAAAATCGTCTCCTACGACGTACTCTACCTTAGGATTCTGTACTGCAATACTTTCCAGCGTAACTGTAGTTGCACTGCTCTTTTTATAGATTTGTATAGCAGTTTGTCCTGAAGCATAGTTCAAGAAGCGCGGAGCACCGGAATTATACTTGATGCTACCATAAGCGGATTTAGTACTTGTTATGGTAGCAGTACCGGACGTAGAAACAGAAATAGTCCAAGTTGTTGTGCCGCTTCCTGTGCAGTTAAGTGATTTTGCGGCGCTCGTACCTATCGTGCCTTCAGAGGTTGTCAACGTCCATGCGCCGGTTGCTCCGCCTAAAGTTATCTCAATGGCGCTACTAATGCTGTCAACACTTGAAAAGTACTTTTGACCATTCATTGCGCCTGCATAGACGCTCTTTGTGTCGCAAGCGAGAATAATTACATCGCCAGCCTGAAGAGTAGACGCATCGGTCACCAAGGTCCAAGTCGCCGACGTGTCTGCCGCGCTCGCTGTCAGTCCCATTGCAGGGAGCATGGAGAAGACCATGCAGAGGACAAGCAGCATGGAGAGCAGCCGTTTTGTCAGTTTCATAAACATTTCCTCCTCATGTTTACTATGGAATCTCTGGACAAATCAGCAGCGGCGCGCAGCGCGCTTTTGCGGACTGATTCAGAGCTTTCCTGCTTTGATTTGCCGTGAAAATATGGGGTTTTGCGAAGGCTCGGATAATTTGCGGAGCGGAAGAAGCGCAAGACAGTGCCCAACTTTACGCAGTCGGAATCGGGACCGTGCTGCTTAGCGTGTCGAAAAAGCCATGTCTCTGTCTTTCTGAGGGAACAGCATAACCGAAGAAGCTCACCAAGTACCGAAATCATACGGGATTTCAGAAGTCTTTTGAGATTCTTCGTCGGCGTTCCGCCTCCTCAGAATGACAGAATTGGAGGCCTTTGTCGGCGTCCCGCCTCCTCAGAATGACAGAATCGGAAGCCCGAAAGACCCGACTCTGTTATTCCGAGGGAACAAAGTGACCGAAGAAGCTCACCAAGCACCGAAATCATATGGGATTTCAGAGGTCTTTTGAGATTCTTCGTCGGCGTCCCGCCTCCTCAGAATGACAGAATTGAAAGCCTTTGCCAGCGTTCCGCCTCCTCAGAATGACAGAATTGAAAGCCCGAAAGACCCGACTCTGTTATTCCGAGGGAACAAAGTGACCGAAGAGGCTCACCAAGCACCGAAATCACACGGGATTTCAGAAGTCTTTTGAGATTCTTCGTCGGCGTCCCGCCTCCTCAGAATGACAGAATTGGAAGCCTTTGCCAGCGTTCCGCCTCCTCAGAATGACAGAATTGGAAGCCTTTGCGAGCGTCCCGCCTCCTCAGAATGACAGAATCGGAAGCCTTTCGACCGCCGCCGCAGTGCCGCCTCTTTTCTCTCCGCGGAGCACTGCTTCTTCCACCTAAATATACAGTTAAATTTTAACACAAACGGGTTTCAAATGCAAGTAAAAAATATTTTTCATTTTTGAAAATGATATCCGTTTTCTATTATTTTTTTGCCATTTTCTCCGATCTCTGAGGATTCGGCGTACGTTTTCATAATTCTTCTATCATTCCTGACCCGTTACAATATATCATCAGCGTGTCCCGCCGTTTCTCCCTGCCGACGTGCATGAGCAATTTATGTGTTTTTACTGTTGAAAAAGCGCGGATATTATGATAAAGTATATGAGATGTAAAATCGAGTAATCTTGCCGCAGCGCAAAATTGCATTTGATCGCTGCAGCGCTGCCGGCTGACGACCCCTGCTGACGATTTCATCGCAGCGGCACATCTCGGGAGGTATTTATGATTGATCTGCACTGCCATATCGTCCCGATGATTGACGACGGTGCGCAGAATGCCGCCGTCGCCTGCGAAATGGCAGCACACGCTTACCGCAGCGGTGTGCGCACCATTGTTGCGACGCCGCACTGCAATCTGCGCGGGGCGCGGAAGAATTATCGCGGGCGTTCCTACACCGAGGTTTTTTCCCTTTTCTGCGCACTCCTGCGCCAACACGGACTCCCAATACAAATTCTCCCCGGCTCGGAGCTGTTCGCGCACCCGTCGAATCTGCGCCGCCTGCTGGACGAGCGCCGCATCGTTACGCTGAATCACTCGCGCTATCTTCTGACCGAGTTCAATTTCAGCTCCCGAGGGGATGACATCTCCGATGCCCTCGCCCTGATTGCACGGCGCGGACTCGTTCCCGTTGTTGCTCATCCCGAGCGTTATACGGCGGTGCAGCACGATCCACGCCTCGTTGCACGCTGGTTTGCCAAGGGCTATATCATCCAGCTCAACAAGGGCAGCCTGCTCGGGCGACTCGGACATTCCGCGCAAATCACCGCAGAGGAGCTGCTCGCAGCAGGGCTTGCCCATGTGATCGCCAGTGACGCGCATGATATGCAATACCGCCCGACCGGTTTTCATTCCCTGCTCCCCTATCTGCGTGAGCACTGCCCCGCAGAATATATCAAGCTTCTGCTTGAAACAAATCCGCGCCGCATCATCGAGGATCGGCATATCCCGCTTCCGAACCACAAAATTCTACTTCCCTAAGGTGACTGCTCATGAGAAATCTGCAAATTACCGTTATTGCCCTGTTTTTAGTCGTTGCGATCGCGTTTTCAGTTTTTTTCTGCTTCGACCGTCTGACCGTCGATCACACCGCACCGAAGATCATCTGCGACGGCGTCCCGCTGCAGGTCAGCGTGTACGCGACCGACAAGGAGCTTTGTGCCGGTCTGACCGCCTCTGATGATACGGACGGCGACATCACCGACCGCATCATCGTCCGAAAAACTTCTCAGCTCTCCGGCGCAAATACCGCCACGGTTTACTATGCGGTGTTCGACTCTGCGTCCAACTACTGCACCTTCAGCCGCCCCGTTATCTACAATGACTACCGCAAGCCGCGCTTCTCCCTCTCGCAGCCGCTCAGCTACCCCGTGAACAGTACTGTTCTGCTCTCGGATCGTCTGACGGCAACCGACCTGATCGACGGCGATATCTCTTCGCGCATCCGCATTTCCTCGAACGCCGTCTCCGTTACGGAGCCGGGAGAATATCCCATCACCGTTCAGGTAACAAACAGCTTGGGTGACACCGCCTCCGTCCGACTGACCGTCGCAATCGAAAGCACAACCTCGCGCCACCCCACGATCATGCTCTCCCAATACATATATTATGTGACTATGGGCGAAACGTTGGACGAGCAGACGCTGCGTGGGCTGATTAAGGGCGCGCGGACGTCCGCAGGCGGCACCCGCGTGGATGCAGACAACATCACCATCACAAGCGAGGTCAACACGGACAAGCGCGGCGCTTATCCCGTAACGTATTCCTATACCAACGATCAACAGCTTACCCGCACGGTCACTCTGACCGTCGTGGTGGAATGAGGAGGAGTGCAACACCGTGAATGAAAAAAAACGCATGGAATGGTCGGATTTTGACCTGTTCTGCATCTGCCGCTTCGTTCTCCGCCATATTTGGATGGCAGTCCTTGCCGCTCTGATCTGCCTGATGAGCGTTTTTCTGCTGCAGAATCTCGCCCTCACGCCTACCTATGCCAGTACCGTGACCTTTGCCGTCACCTCCCGCTCCACCGTGGGTGCTTCGGTCGGCAATGTCGCCGTAACGGACACCATCGCCGCTAAATTCGGCGAGCTGCTTTCCAGCGACATTCTGCGCAACGCCGCTGCCGAGCGCATGGGGCTGAACACCTTCCCTGCGGCGGTCAGCGTCTCTGTCCCCGAAAAAACCAACATTCTGATTATGACCGTTAACGCCGATTCACCCGAGCTGGCATATAAGAGCGCGCTGGCAATCATGGACTGTCACACGGAGTACTCCTCGACGGTTCTCTCCTCGGCAGTGTTGGACAACATCAACGGCCCGACTATCGCTTCTCAGCCTGCCGGTGTCTCGTCACGTACGAGGCTCTTGCAGCTATCCGCACCGCTCGGTGCGCTTATCATGCTCTGTGCGCTTGTTGTGTTCGCCATTCAGGCGGACACGGTGCAAACCTCCTCGGGCGCAAAACGGCAAATCGACGGTAAGCTGCTCGCCACAATCCATCATGAACGCAAGCACCAAAGCCTGCGCAACCGCCTCGCGCAGAAGAAAACCTCCCTGCTGATCAGCGACCCGACGTGCAGCTTTTACTATACCGAAACAATCCATCAGCTCCGTGTCCTGCTCGAACGCGCAAAGGAGCGCGAGGGAAAGCAGCTCTTCCTTGTCACGAGCTGCGGTGAAAACGAGGGCAAATCCACCATCGCCGCAAATCTCGCTCTGTCGCTTGCGCAGAAGCACCGTAAGGTTCTCCTGCTCGACGCCGATCTGCGCAAACCCGCGCAGGCTCTCATCTTTGACGAGCACCCCCAGCACGGCAAGGATCTGAGTGCCCTGCTCTCAAAGGGCTTTACAAAAGAGTCCCTCTCTCAAGCAATCATTCATGACGAGAATTCCGGCCTTTACCGACTCTACACTGCGCCGCTGCGCAGAAAGACGATGGAAAGTTTTAACGCCGATTCCTTCCGCCCGCTCTTGGAGTCGCTACGTGAGGAGTTCAGCTATATTATCATCGATACGCCGCCGATGGGCATCTTTGCGGACGCCGAGGTTCTCGCGGACGCGTGCGACGCATCGCTTCTTGTGGTGCGGCAGGATCTGATGCCCTCCATCGCCGTGAACGACGCCATTGATACGCTGATGGGCACACGCGCATCCTTCCTCGGCTATGTGCTGAACAATGTCCGCTCCTTCCATTCGTCGGTTCTTCCCGCCGGAAAGTACGGTTACGGCTACGGATACGGTTACGGCTATGGCTACGGATACGGTTACGGTTACGGCAAAAGCAAGGACAAGTCGAAAAAAACCGTAGAAAAGGAGGATACGCATCATGGATGAAGAAAAAAGCTCCGGCTTTTTGGAACTGAATCTGCAGGTCCTTCTGCATAACTTTCTGAAAACCGCCAAGCGTCTGATTTGGCTCGTCCTTCTTCTCGCGCTTCTTGTCGGTGCGTTTATGTATATCCGCACGGATCGCAGCTACACGCCCCGTTATTCCAGCTCTGCCGTTTTCTCCGTTAAAGCGTGCTACACCTCGACAACCGATCTGACAAGCTCCAATCCGTATTTGGACAGCAATGCGGCGCAGATGCTCTCACAAACCTTCCCTTACATTATTGCAAGCGATAACACGCAGATGCTGCTGCGCTCAGAGCTTGGTATGTCCTACGTCCCGGGCAGCGTAACCGCCCGCTCCACCGCCGAAACGCCTCTGTTCACCATGACTGCAACATCGGACAACCCGCAGTACGCCTATGATATTCTAATGGCAACCATCGCCGTCTATCCGCAGGCGGCAAGCAGCATTCTCGGTGACACGCAGATTGAGATCATCAACCAACCGCTTGCGCCGTCCTCCGAGCCGATAAATCGGAACACGGCGCTCAGCAGTGCAGTAAAATATATGATCGTTGTCTTTCTTGTCGGCGTACTTGCGATTTTCCTGTTCTCGCTGACACGCAAGACCGTTCATTCTGCGGAGGATCTGCGCAGGCTCGTTAATCTGAAATGCTTCGCCTATATCCCGCTGGTCAAGTTAAAAAAGCACTCGAACAAGTCCAAGCTTCTGCTTGCCATCACCAATCCGCGCCTTGGCTCTGCCTTTAACGAGTCGATCCGTTCTCTGCGCATCAAGCTGCAAAAGGCGCTTGGGGCGAAGAATGCCCGTGTGCTGATGATCACAAGCACCATTCCTAACGAGGGAAAGACTACGGTTGCCATTAATTTGGCGCTCTCTCTCGCCTCAGAAGGCAAACGCGTGATTCTCATTGACGGCGATCTGCGGAAGCAGTCGATGAAGGAGACGCTTGGTATTAATCAATCGTCGGACGGTCTTGTTGAGATTCTTATGGGAACGTCGAAAAACTTCCATCTGCTCAATGTCCCCGATTCGACGCTGCTGCTCCTCTCCGGTGATAATACGACCGACAAGCCGCAGCCTTTGCTCGATACGCCGCGCATGAAGCAGGTTTTGTCGCTTCTGCGGGATAAGCTCGATTATATTATTATTGACACGCCGCCCGCAGGTATCCTCTCCGACGCCGCCACCATCGCAAAATACACGGATGCAACTCTCTATGTCGTGCGGCAGGACATGGCAAACAGCGCGCAGATTCTCAACTCGATCCAGTCGCTCTCTTCCGGCGGTGTGAATATTGTCGGCTGTGTTCTGAATCAGACGCAGGCAGGCACGACGCGTTACGGATACGGATCAAAGTACTCCGACAGCTACGGCTATCATTATGGCAGCAAGTATTCCGCTTACGGCACAAAATACTCGCACTATGTTGAGCCGGAGGAAGACGCAGAGAGCAGCGACCTTTAAGCAAACGCTGATGAAACAGGCTGCAGCAGGCAGCGGTTCTTTTGTCGTCTGCTCTTACAGATTTATTCAGAGTTTCCCAAATCCACCGAAGGAGCGCACGCAATGAGTATCGTTCAAAAAATCGTAAAACGCGTGCGCGACGGCACGCTGCGGGAAATCGAGCGTGAGACTCGCTGGATCTACCGCCACACCCGCGCCTACCGCAAGGCGGTGCTGATGTATGTTCTGCTCGGCCTGCTCTCAACAGGGCTGAGTATGCTCTCTGCCCTCGCGTCTAAGGAGCTGGTCAACTCCATCGTTCTGCTCGGCACGGACGGCTACGGCGGCAAGCGCATTGCCGCTATAGGCATCGGCGTCGCGCTTCTCGGCGGTCTCGGCATCGCGCTGAGCGCCTTCATTAACCGCTACGGCGCAAAGATCAATCTGCGCGTATCCAACGAGCTGCGCGCCGAGGTCTTTGATATGTTTCTGCGCACCGATTGGGAGTCGCTCCAGCAGTATCACTCGGGTGATCTTCTCAGCCGGATCAATACCGATGTGACAACCGTCGCGAACAGCGTCCTCGGCTGGCTGCCGACATTGCTCATTAAGCTGGCGCAGTTCATCACCTCGCTCACTGTGATTCTCTGCTATGACCCGACAATGGCGCTCATTGCCCTCATTACCGCACCGATCACACTGCTTGCGGCAAAACCCTTTGTCTCGAAAATGCGTTTTATGAACAAGGAAATGCGCAATGTCAACAGTGACATGATCGCCTTTCATGAGGAGGCGTTGCAAAACGCGCAGTCTATCAAGGCGTTTAATTTAGTCGATTCTTTTTCCGACCGCCTGAGAGGGGTGCAGACCCGCTATTACAATACCGCGCTGCGCTTTAACCGCTTTTCCGTTTTTAACTCCTCGCTTCTCTCCACCGCAGGGCTGATCGTCAGCTATCTCTGCCTCGGCTGGGGCGCATACCGCCTTTGGCGCGGGAAGATTGACTTCGGCACGATGGTGCTGTTTATTCAGCTTGCAGGCTATCTCTCCTCCTCGCTCTCGTCGCTTATCAAGCTCGTTCCGTCTGCCATCGAGTGTACCGTCAGCGCGCAGCGCATTATGACGATCTTCGACCTGCCGCGGGAAAAGCTTGAGGGGCTCGAGGCTGTGGAGGCGCTCCGAAAAACCGATTTCTCCCTTCACCTTGCAGACCTTCGGTTTTCTTATCAGTCCGGTGCGCTTGTTTTGGACGGCATCAACTTGACCGTCGCACCGCGGGAGATGATCGCGATCGTCGGTCCGTCGGGAAGCGGAAAGACGACCCTGTTCCGCATCCTTTTGGCCCTCCTGCGTCCAACCGGCGGCACGGCGGAGCTAATTAGCGGTGAGCTGCGCGTTCCGCTCTCGCCTGCTACACGCTCCCTGTTCTCCTATGTCCCGCAGGACAATGTGATTTTCTCCGGCACGATTGCGGACACGCTCCGCCTTGTTCGGCCAAGCGCAACCGATGAAGAGATCTATGCGGCGCTGGAGGTTGCCTGCGCAGACGGCTTTGTAAAAGCACTGCCGAAGGGCATTTACAGCACCCTGCAAGAACGGGGAAGTTCTCTTTCCGTCGGGCAGAATCAGCGCCTTGCGATTGCCCGCGCTGTCTTGGCGGACGCGCCGATTCTTTTGCTCGATGAGGTCACCTCCGCGCTCGACATGGAGACGGAGCAGCAGGTGCTGCAAAACATTGCCGCGCTGCCGAATAAGACCTGCATCATCTCTACGCATCGCCCGAGTGTCCTTTCCCTCTGTGACCGAATTTACCGCATCCGTGATGCGCATTTAACGCAGCTTTCCAAAGAGGAATCCTGCAAGTTTTAGGAAGCTCTGAACAAATCGGCTGCGGCGCTCAGCGGATCTTTTGCCGATCGCTCTTGCAGATTGATTCAGAGCTTCCTAAGAACGCAGAAGATTGCCACGTCCTGTCTTGCGAAGGGCACAGCGACGCGGCAACCTTTTTTTGCTTCTTATACAAGATCGTGCTCGACTGTTTCATCTGTTACAAAGGAATGTATTTCAGCAGCGCCATTTTAGCACTCTATTAACGAGAGTGCTAAAAGTTCACAGTCCGTTCATAGAAAAAGGTATATTTGTTCATACTATCGCGGGAAAATAAAGCCAGAAAAACAAATGAGACACGCCCGTGAGGGTGCGTCGGAACTATGAATGGAGGAATTCTTATGTTGACAATTACACCGTACCGTAAGCACAATGAGGCAAACCTTTATAACCCCTTCCGCGAGCTGGAGGAATTCGAGCGCAGTCTGTTCGCACCTGATGCCTTAGCTTCCTTCCGCACCGATATCGAGGATGACGGTGATAAGCTGATTCTGTCGGCTGATCTGCCGGGCTTCAAGAAGGAAGATATCCATGTGGATATCGACAGCGACCGTTTGGTCATCAACGCAGAACGTCATTCCAACTATGAAAAGAAGGACAGCAAGGGCAATTTCCTCCGCTGCGAGCGTTCCTACGGCACTTACAGCCGCAGCTTCAGCCTGGAGGGCATCGACGCCGACAATATCAGCGCCAGCTATGAAGACGGCGTTTTGAAGCTCTCGCTTCCGAAGCAGCAGCCCACCAAAGCGGATACCCGCAGGCTGGAAATTCAATAAGCAAAAGCAAAACCGCGAAATAAAAAATTGGGAATCAGGACTAAAGCCTGATTCCCAATTTATTTTCAGCGTGTCGAAAAAGTCTCCGACGTGTCATTGCGAGGAGCGCAGCGACGTGGCAATCCAATAAGAAAAGTTCCGTATTCGCCGGAAATGATGTAA
>SFIL01000051.1 GCA_004556205.1 Clostridiales bacterium
AATTTCGCTTCTTGTATGTTTTTCGGCGAATACGAAATTTTTCTAATTAGATTGCCACGTCGCTGCGCTCCTCGCAATGACACGTCGGGGACTTTTTCAACACGCTGTCTTATGTTTGCTCTTGCTTTTTCTGTCGGTATTATGTATACTGAATTTACTGACAAAAAGGAGACGTTTTATGGAAGATCGAAATGTTGATCTGCTGACAAACGCGCAGAAGATATTGATGCAGGTGCGCCGCGTCGTGGTTGGAAAAAACAGAGTCCTGACTTGGGTTCTTGCGGCGATCCTTGCAAAGGGACATATCCTGATGGAGGACATTCCAGGCGTCGGGAAGACGACGATGGCGCTTGCTTTTTCCCGTACTTTGGGGCTGCAGCATAGCCGCGTGCAGTTTACGCCTGACGTTTTGCCCTCCGATGTGACGGGCTACAGTATTTTAGACCAAGACAGCGGTAAAATGGTTTATCAGCCCGGTGCCGTGCTTTGCAATCTCTTTTTGGCAGACGAGCTGAACCGCGCCACCTCAAGAACACAGTCGGCACTGTTAGAGGCAATGGAGGAGGGACAGGTGACCGTAGACAATGTAACGCATAAGCTGCCGCAGCCGTTCGTTGTCATCGCCACGCAGAATCCCACCGGCGCGGCGGGTACACAGCCGCTGCCCGACAGTCAGACCGACCGCTTTATCATTCAGCTCAGCCTCGGTTATCCCGCGCCCGAGGACGAGATCACTATGATCAACACGCGGCAGGGAGAGGATCCGCTGAAGTCTCTGCGACCTGTCCTCACGCCCCGCGAGCTTTTGGCGATGCAGGAAACGGTTGCGCAGACCTATGTTTCGCAGGAGATCGTCGCCTACATTGTTGACCTGATCCATGCAACGCGCCGCGAGCCGCTGTTGGAACGCGGCGCAAGCCCCAGAGCGACTTTGGCGGTTGTGGCGATGGCAAAGTCAATCGCACAGCTTCGCGGCCGCGATTATGTGGTTCCGAAGGATGTGCAGGAGGTATTCGTGCAAACCGTCGCGCACCGTCTTGAGCGCAGCGCGAAGGCAGGGGAGCAGGAGGTAGGGGATATCTTGCAGGCGATTTTGCAAAAAATGCCTGCGCCGAAGCTGCGCTGATATGCTTCGACGGCGAATACTGTACCTTATCAGCCTGATAGGGTGCTTTGGATTTTATGTTGCATATCAAGAATGGCTGTCGTGGCTTTTACTCATGGCGGTGGCTTTTTTGCCGCTGCTCAGTCTGCTGCTCAGCCTGCCGGCGATGCTCCTTGTCAAGGTGCGCTTCACATTTCCCTCGGCGGTGCAGCTCGGGGAACAGGTGCCGCTGAAGCCGCAGGTAAAATGTGCCCTTCCTGAGCCGCTTATTTCATGGCGCTACCGCATCCATTTGCCGTATAGCGATGAGGTGTGCAAGCAAAAGAGCAGGAAGCCGCTGCTCGCGGAGCACTGCGGCTGTATTAGAATTGAACTGCGAAAGCCATGGAAATATGACTATTTGGGTCTGTTCCGCCTGCCCTTATGCAAGCGGTTCACGCAGGAGGTTTTGGTATTGCCGAAACCGATACCGATTGACGACCTTCCGAGCTTAAAGCGGTATCTTACCGCGCGTTGGAAGCCAAAGGCGGGCGGCGGCTTTGCGGAAAACTATGATCTGCGTCTCTATCGTCCCGGGGATAACCTGCGGCAGATTCATTGGAAGCTGGCGTCAAAAACTCACAAGCTGATCACGCGTGAACCGTCTGTTCCCGTTCGCGGGAAAATGGCTTTGACGATGATCCTGCGCGGACAGCCCGCTGAAATTGATGAAAAGCTCGGAAAACTGCTCTATGCTTCCCAAACGCTTTTGAAGCAGGAGCTTTCCCACGAGCTGCATTGTCTGACCGGCGAAGGGCTGAAGGTTTTCACCGTCTCCGACGCACAGGCGCTGGATAAGGCTGTGGCGGAGCTGCTGCGTGCGCGTGTTACCGCAGAACAGAAGATGCCTGCAGTTCATGCCTCATGGCAGTACCATATCGGAGGTGAGCAGGATGAAGGGTGAAAAATGGCTGACCCTCCTGTGCGGGACGCTGCTCACTTTCCTGCTGAGCTTTTCCTGCGTCGCCTGCATCGCAACTGCGTTTGATCTGCATACAGAGGAGCTTGTCGATCTGCGGGCGCTTGCGCTTTGGTGTGCGCTGATATCGTTCCTCGGCAGTGTCTGCTATACATGGAGGTTGGGGCTGCTCCTGCCAGTGCTGCTTGCGGGGCTCGGCATATCTCTTTGGTTTTACGGCGCTCTGGAGCTGAGCATTGAGGCACTGTGCAATACGGTGAGTATCCGCTATAACAACGGCTACCATTGGGGCGTTCTCTGTTGGAGCGGCGCCGCCCTGCAAGCGGTAGATCGAACCATGGCATTGCAAGCAATCGGCAGCGTTGTGGCGATGGTTGCCGCTTGGACGGTATGCAAGCGGCGCATTGCGCTTTGGGCAATTCTCGCAGGCTTGCTTCCACTGATCTCCTGTACGATGCTCACAACGACCGTACCGGCAAAGGCAGCGTTGTTTCTCTGGCTGCTTGCGATGGCACTGCTGCTTTTGACGCAGCCGGTGCGCAGGAAGAATGCCAATCACGCCAACAAGCTGACCCTGTTTGCGGCACTTCCAGCGATCTTGGCATTGGTACTGCTGTTCCACCTCGTCCCGCAGGAGGGTTATTCCGGCGCGGAACGGGCGGGAAAGTTCTTGCAGAGCGTCGAATCGTTTTTCACCCGCGCCGTCTCCAACGTCGGCGGCGGCCGAGACGAGACAGTGAAGCTCTCGCGCATCGGACGCATGACGGAGGACCCCACGCCGGTGATGGACGTGACGGCGACCTTCTCCGGCGCGTGCTATCTGCGCGGGAGGGCGTACGACATCTATAGCGGCACGCAGTGGCAGGACAGCGGCGCAGACTATAACCTCCCATGGCCGGTGCTGGAGCGAGGGGCGGATATGTTCACCACGCAGCCGCGCGGCTCGGTCACGATCCGGACACGGGACGAGGAGGACATTCTCTACCTGCCGTACTATACGGAATCCATGCTCTATCAGCATCTGGGAAGCACACAGCGCAACGAGGACGAGCTGAAGGAGTATACCTTCGACCGCTATTTACTTGAACGGTTGATCCGTCCGTCCTATGATTCCGTCGTTTTGACCAATGAGCAAGTCATCGAACGTCTGAACCACCTCGGCTACAACATCCGCCTGCCGGACGAGGCCGATCTGCAGGCCATGACCGCCCTGCCGGAGGATACGCGTCTTTGGGCGCAGGACTTGGTCGCGCAGATCGCCTCGATGTACGGCTTATCTTTCAGCGACGCCGACCCGAACGAGATCGCGGCCGTCATCGGCAGCTATTTGCGTTCCTGCGCACGCTATGACCTCAACACACCGCGCATGTCCGCCGATCAGACGGATTTCGTCCGCTGGTTCCTGACGCAGTCGGACACGGGCTATTGCGTCCATTTTGCAAGCTCCGCCGTCGTCTTGCTCCGCGCTGCGGGCGTTCCGGCACGTTATGTCAGCGGCTTCCTCTTTGATGCCGCCGCAGGCGAGACGGTCACGGTGCAGCAAAAGAACGCGCATGCTTGGGTTGAATACTGGACGATATCCACCGGCTGGCAGGTCTTAGACCCGACTCCGGCCGCCTCGGACGAGATCCCCACCGAGCCGACGACCGAATCGACGACGGAGGCAACGACCCAGCCGACGACCGCACCGACCGAGAGCAGTGCAGCCCCGGAAACCGCGACAATGGCAGGGGAGAGCAGTCTCAGTGATGGCGAGACAGGTGAAGCAGCAGCCAATACACAGAGTAACACCGTTTTTCTCCACATTCTGCTGTGGCTCGGCGGCGCGGCGCTGCTTGTTGCACTGCTCGTCGGGCAGTCGCGGCTGCGCGTGCATCTTCGCAGACGGGCGCAGCAGCGCGGCGCGCCGAACGCGCGGGCGCTGTGCTGCTGGCAGCAGGCGTTGCGCTATGCCCATGCGCTGGGAGAAAAGCCTGATCCTGCGCTGAGGGAATTAGCGCAGAAGGCAAAATTCAGCCAATATGTGCTGGCAGACGAAGAATTGCAACAGTTTGAGGCTTATTTCCGACGCGCGGTCAACGCCCTAAGAAAAAAGCCGATGCTTTTGCGCCTGATTTACCGTTTCGTTCTCGCGCTGTACTGATTGTAACTGCTGCACGTGCAGACAGCGTTGTCAATCTCATGAACTACGGATATGTGAAGAAGTGCTTGTCCTTGTGAGGAGTGTGACGCGGCAGTCGGTTCTTGCAATAGTGTATATGTCTGTACCGTCGGCACGCAGCGGCGTCGTATCCGCTTAAAAAACAACATAATAGAATAAGCAACGGAATTCCTTCCCTGTAAAAAACCGGGAGGGGATTCCGTTGTCTTGGTTTATTTGGAGCTTTTTTGCTCGAGCCTTTCGCAAGCTGTCAAGGGTTTTCGCGATGAATCATGATGATGCGCTCTGCACGCGTCGCAATTGCCGTGCCGTTCGCATTTCTTTCGTTTGCACGGGCAGACTTGTGAGATCAGGGCTTCCTGCAATTCGGCAGGGGAGCAATAAATCGTTTCCGCTCCCGCACTTCGCAAGCTCTCCTCGGTGCGGAAGCCCCAGCCGACGGAGAAGCATGGAAGTCCAGTATTTTTTGCAGTCTCAATATCTACCTCGGAATCGCCGATATAAACCGTGTTTTCTTCTGTGCATCCAAGACGCTGCATGGCAATGCGCACCATATCCGGCGCGGGCTTACGCGGGACACCATCCAGTTCACCGACAGCCACAGGGATCAGATCGTCAAAATAGAGCGTCCGCAGAAGCTGTACCATCGGATTCGCTTTATTCGAGACGATTGCCATGCGCAAGTCGCACCTTTTCATCTTGCGCAGGAAGGGGAGAATGCCATCATAAGGTACCGTTCCGTCGTGATAATGCTCGCGGTAATGCGTCTTCATTTCCGACAGAACGGCATCGACGGTCTTATCATTCGTTCCTTGCGGAACCGCGCGCTTAATCAGCATTCTCAAGCCGTTTCCGACAAAATTTCGAACTTCATCCGTCGTTTTTTCGGGATAATTAAACTTTTTTAGTGCAAAATTTGTACTATCACGCAGATCGGCAAGTGTGTTCAGCAGCGTGCCGTCTAAATCAAAAATCAGGTTTTTTATCATTCCTTTTTCTCCAAGTGGGAGAGAGGATTCGCCTCCGCGGCGATCTTCAACTCCGAATTCTCAATGTGGGTATAAATCTCTGTCGTGTTCAGGTGCTCATGACCCAAAACCTCCTGCACCGTCTTGATGTCCACACCATTTGCAACCATCAGTGTTGCCGCCGTATGGCGCAGCTTGTGCGCCGAATACTGACTCGGGTCAAGTCCCGCCGCGAGCATATGCTTTTTGACGAGACGATGCACCGCCGTTACACTGATGCGGTTATTGTCGCGCGAACCGAACAAAGCGCGATTGTCAGAGAGAACTTTTTTGTTGCGTTCTGACAGATAATCGTCGATCGCCGCCTTGCAGGCAGAGCCGAAATAGACAATTCGCTCCTTGTTTCCCTTGCCCGTTACGCGGATTCTATCTTCATATACATCATTCAAATTCAATCCAACCAGCTCAGACCGACGAATACCGCAGTTCAGAAAAAGCATCAGAATCGCGTAGTCGCGCTTCGCGTTTACGCCCTGTACAGCAGAGAGGAGGCGGCACGATTCCTCGAGAGTCAGATATTTGGGGAGGGACTTACGGATTTTGGGAAATTCGACGTCCTTCACCGGATTTTCTGTGAGCTGTTTCGTGCGGACGGTCAGGTATTTATAAAAAGACTTGATCGCTGAGAGCTTTCGCGCACGCGCAGCGGCACCGATGCCGCTATCGTCATAGTCATTTTGCTTGCGGTCATGAGCAAGAAAGGAAAGAAAGTCATAGATATCAGTAATAGTTATCATTTCTATAAACTTAAGATCAACATTACTGATAGAGATCCCGTCGAGGTCTGTCGTGTACGGCATCTCGTTCTTTACCATGACCATGAAACGCAGGAAGAGTCGCAGATCGAGGTAGTATTCGGAGATCGTGCGCGGTGACTGACCCTTGATATTCTCATGGTACGACAGAAATTCACGCAAGACCTGCGGGCAATCGGAATATGACTGCATGACATCACCTCCAAAGCAGAATCGGCTGGACAAAGGAATTATAGCACCAATCACACTGCAGCGCAAGAAATAAGTGCAAGTCTTTCCTCAGCACTTTTTACAGCGCTGAACGCCCAAAGAAAATGCGCAGTATTTTCGGCACCGCCGGTACACAGCACGGCCATTATTGATTACGCGTTTTTTCATAAATCCGTCTCGCAAATAAGCATCATAAGCATCAGTTGAAGCAAAAGCGTACCTACAAAATAAACGCACAAGAAATATAGTGCGTCTCAACCGCTATAAAAGAGCCCAAAACGGTCTTCCGTACAGCGGCAAA
>SFIL01000010.1 GCA_004556205.1 Clostridiales bacterium
TGAAATGAAATAAATCCACCAACGCCCGCAGGCATTTCACATGGCGAAGCCATATTTCACACGCAAAGCGTATTTCACAAATCCCGCAAGGGATTTATTCCGTTGAAAAGAAACAGCCTCTGTCCGAAGGGCAAAGGCTGTTTCTTTTCTGGAGCGGGTGACGAGGCTCGAACTCGCTACCTCCACCTTGGCAAGGTGGCGCTCTACCGGATGAGCTACACCCGCATTTGCATGAATCATTATAGCCGCCTTTTCCGCATTTGTCAAGTATTTTTTTAGGGAACCTCTGAATAAATCACCTGCGGCGCTCTTGCGGATTCATGCAGCGCTTCCTTAGGAAAGTTCGGAAGCCATCGGAGTGTCCAAAATTTTTCCTTTCGTGCGGGAGCAAAAAAGTGCAGGTGTCAAGTTTTTTCTCTTGACAAGCGGGTAAGAATATAGTAAAATAGGCAGGCAATGCAGAGTACGGGGGGCGTTGGGATGAAACACGAAGCGTTTACGATGTCCCTGCTCCTTGACTACTACGGGGCGCTGCTGACGGACAAGCAGAAAACCTACTTCGACCTCTACTATAACCAAGACCTCTCGCTCGGAGAGATCGCGGAGCAGGAGGGCATCTCCCGTCAGGGCGTACACGATACAATTACCCGCACCGAGGCGATTCTGCGCGGCATGGAGGAAGCAACCGGCTGCCTTGCGCAGGCGCAGAACCTCTGCAAGCTCCGCGAGGAGATCACCGCCGCCGCCACGCCTCTGCTGCACCACGAAGATCCCACCGTGCGGCAAAGCGCCGAGCGCATTTTTGCCGCCGTCTCTTTCCTAAAGGAGTAACACTATGGCATTTGAAGGTCTGACCGCCAAGCTCAACGCCGCGTTCAAAAAGCTCCGCGGTAAGGGCCGCCTGTCCGAATCCGACATCAAGGAGGCAATGCGCGAAATTCGCCTTGCCCTGCTCGAAGCGGACGTCAGCTACAAGGTTGTCAAGGATTTTGTCAAGTCCGTGTCCGAGCGCTGTGTCGGCAAGGATGTGCTCGAAAGCCTGACACCCGCGCAGATGATCGTCAAGATCGTCAACGAAGAGCTGATTGCCCTCATGGGCAGCGAAAACCAGCGCATCACCATCTCGCCCAAATCCCCGACGGTCGTCATGCTCGTCGGTCTGCAGGGCGCGGGCAAAACGACCAACGGCGCAAAGCTCGCGGGTCTGTTCAAAAAGCAGGGCAAGCGGCCGCTGCTCGTCGCGTGCGACATTTACCGTCCCGCTGCCATCAAGCAGTTGGAGGTCGTCGGCGGACAACTTGACATTCCCGTGTTCCAAATGGGGCAGGAGAATCCCGTCAAGATTGCAAAAGCCGCCATTCGCCACGCGCAGCAGCATGGCAACGACATGGTCTTCTTGGACACGGCAGGCCGTCTGCACGTCGATGAGGCGCTGATGAATGAGCTGAAATCCATCAAAGCGGAGGTTCAGCCGAGTGAAATTCTGCTTGTGGTCGATGCAATGACGGGTCAGGATGCGGTCAATGCCGCGCAGTCCTTTAATGAATGGCTCGACATTGACGGCGTGATGCTGACGAAGCTTGACGGCGACGCAAGAGGCGGCGCAGCCCTGTCCGTCAAGGCGGTCACGGGCAAGCCTATCAAGTTCGTCGGCACGGGCGAAAAGCTCGATATGATCGAGCCGTTCCACCCCGAACGCATGGCTTCCCGCATTTTGGGCATGGGCGATGTGCTGACACTGATCGAAAAGGCAGAGCAAGCGCTTGACCAAAAGAAAGCCGCCGAATTGGAGCAGAAGCTCCGCCAAAACAAGTTCACGCTCGCGGATTTCTACGACCAGCTCGTGCAGATCAAGTCGATGGGCTCGATGCAGGACATTTTGGGGATGCTCCCCGGGATGGGGTCGCTCAAAAACGTGCAGGTGGACGAGAACGCTACCACCCGCGTCGAGGCGATCATCCTTTCGATGACACCCTACGAGCGTGAGAATCCGGCCTGCCTCAACTCCTCGCGCAAGCGCCGCATCGCCCTCGGCTGCGGACAGAAGGTCGAGGATGTCAACCGCCTGCTCAAGCAGTTTGAGCAGATGCAACAGCTCATGAAGCAGATGAACGGCAAGGGCAGCAAAAAGCGCAAGCTGTTCGGCAAAATGGGCGGCTTCCCCGGAATGCCGGGTATGTAGAGGATCATTAGACCGTTTGGTCTGACGATAAATCACAAAGGAAGCTCTGAATAAATTTGCAAGAGCGGTCAGCGAGAGATTTTGTCGCAAATTAAGGTCGGGAAACCGTAGGAATACTTTGTGTATTTCAAGGTTTTCCAACCGAAAAGCTGCGGCAAAAGATCCGCTGAGCGCCGCCGCTGATTTGTTCAGAGGTTCCCTAAATACTTGAGAAAAAATTTGGAGGTGAAACCCCATGGTTAAGATCAGACTGAGAAGAATGGGTGCAAAGAAGGCTCCCTACTACCGCATCGTTGTTGCTGATTCCCGCAGCCCGCGTGACGGCCGCTGCATCGAAGAGATCGGCACCTACAACCCCCTGACCGAACCCGCCACCATCACCGTTGACGCCGAGAAAGCGCAGCAGTGGATCAAGAACGGCGCTCAGCCGACCGACACCGTGAAGGCTCTTTTGAAAAAGGCTAGCGTCCTTTGATAGAAGGGAGCTTTACGATGAAGGAACTCTTGCTCTACGTGGCAAAACAACTGGTCGATCAACCCGACGCGGTCACGGTTACGCAGAGAGAGGACTCAGACGGCACGGTGCTGGAGCTGCGCGTTGCGCCCGAGGATATGGGCAAGGTCATCGGCAGACAGGGCCGTATTGCGAAGGAGATTCGTACTGTCGTTAAAGCCGTCGCACAGCGCGAGGGAAAACGCGTCACAGTCGATATTCTCGACTGATTGCCGATTCGATCGGTGGAATACACAGGATCGTGTGTCGATCCTGTGTTTTTCTTTCTTTGCGGCGCGCTTGACAACGCCGCGTACAGGAAATATAATACGGTTGAGAATTCTTGAAAATCGGAGGTCAAAAGGCATGGATTGGCGCTATATCAAGCAAGTTTTGAAGGTTTTTTTCGGTGTATGTCTGCTGCTGCTCAGCGTGATATTGCTCCTGTTTAATATTTTTCTTCTCAAGGGCGGGTTTGATGTCTCTCTCCTGCTGCTGAATGTGCTGCTGTTCTTCGCGGGGCTGCTGCTGACGGTCTTCGGCATTTCCGCTCTGCCTGCGGAGCATTGACGGTGGAATACCGTGTTGCGCGCGTCTCGGCAGTCTCCGAAGCCGTGCTTCGCCGTTGGTTTTCGGAGGCAGACGAGGCGCGGCAGGCACAAGTTTTGCAGATAAGACGCGCGCAGGCGCAAAAGCAGTGCCTTTGCGCGGATCATTTGGCGCGGGAAATGCTGCACTCGCGCGGTGTCGCACCTGTTTTCGCGCGAGACGGAAACGGGAAGCCCTACCTGCTGAACAGTCCGCTGCATTTCAACCTCTCTCACGCAGGCGATTTCGTCGCCTGTGCTGTACACGAAAGCCCCGTCGGGATCGACCTTGAGGCGTTGCGCAGTGTCTCTCCCGCCCTTGCCGATAAGGTTTGCACCACGCAGGAGCGGGAATTTATCCTTGATGGCGGTGCGTTTGACAGCACACGGTTTTTGCAGATTTGGACGGTGAAGGAGGCTTATCTGAAATACCTCGGCTGCGGTCTGCGCGGCAATCTGCGGGAGATTGAGGTCGTTTCGGACGGCACGCTCGCTCTCAACGGGCTGCACCTGCATACCGCGCTGACATCGGAATACGCCCTCGCAGTCGTCTATTAAGGCGGCTCTGAATAAATCCGTTGGATTTAGGTTCTATAATAAATGTTGGGGTCAGGCATCATTGCCTGACCCCAACATTTATTATTATAGAACCCATAAAAATCGTGCCGGAGCTTTCACCCCGACACGACTTGCAATTATTTCTTTTTTATCTCTACCCCAACTATTGACATAGAGCCAGAGTTTTTTACGCTTACTTAAGGTTTTCGCAGGTATAGGAGCCGCTCAAGTAGCGCATGATGATGCACGCAAATTCCGCACGGGTCGCGTCGTCGGTGGGCTTGAGGTTGCCCTCGTCACCGTTGAAGATACCCTCGGAAACTGCCCAAGTCATCGCCTCGACAGCGTACTCGCTGATCATATCGGCATCCTTAAAGGCCTCGAGATCAGCCGTTGCTTCGGGCTTGCCCTCATAGCGCCACAGGATGGTCGCAATCTGCTCACGGGTGACGTAATCGTTCGGCGCGAACTTGTCAGCCAGCACGCCGAGGACGATGCCGTTATCCTGCGCCCAAGCGATCGCGTCGGAGTACCACTCGTTCTCGGGAACGTCCGTGAAGCTGGACGGGCCGGTGACAACGGGACTGCCCGCCATGCGGTACAGAACGGTGACCATCATTGCGCGGGTCATCGTGCCGTTCGGCTCAAACTTGCCAATGCCGGTGCCATACATCAGTTCGTTCGCCACTGCGAAATCAACCGCCTCGTGATACCATGCATCCGGGCAATCGGTGTAGTCCTCGAAGTAGCAATCGGGTGCGGGAGGCTCGGGAGCCTTGAAGGTGGTGGTGTAATAATCCGCCACAAACTCGGTATCCGCGCACTTATACAGCCACAGAGAGAAAATATCTCTCGGGTAGATGTTGAGTCCGAAGAAGCTGAGATACGGCTGGCTGTTGTCATAGACAGCAAACTCGCACACCTCATCGTCATAGACCAGGAGCATATCCGGCTCTGCGACATTGAAGACGAGAGAGCCGAGCGAGCTCTGCGAATTCGCGGTAACTCTCCACATCGCAGACTCGGAAACCTCATCCGCCATGACAAGCGCACCGTCTGCCAGCGCAAGGTACTTGCCCGTTGCGATGTTCTTGATGGTGTAGTTCTTGCCGCCGACATTTTCGAAGGTGAAGCGGAAGCCCTCCGCGTTGGTATAGAATTCTACATACCAATCGCCGATCTCCGCATCCTCCAACGCAGCGACATCGACCTTCTCGCAGTCCTTGCCGATTGCATAGGGATGTTCGACATCATAGTCACCGTCTGCGTAGTCCAAACCGACGATTGCCCAGTCGCCGGAGTAATCCTTCTCCTGCGCGGCATAGTAGTTGGTCTTCTCCAGTTCGACCGCTTCGCCGACCGCATAGAGGGCATAGAAGGTTTCGTCGCCCTTTACAACGATCTCGTCGTCCTCGAAGAACATACCGTCAATGTACCAAATATCCTCGTCGGTAATCTTGTCTGCCTCGGTGCGCGTCCAGAGCAGGAAGTCATAGCCCTCATACTCCTCATCGCAGTTCGGGAACACGAAGGTGTCGCCGGTCTTGAGCGCGTACTCCGTCTCACCTGCCGGCGTCACAAGAGTCACGGTTGCGTCCTTACCGGTTTCGAAGAGATATGTAACCGCCTCGTTCTCGTTGGTCGCGTAGTCGAGCGCAGTCACAACGATCTCTCCAAAGCCGTCCTCAAGGAGTTCACTGACGTCGAAGGTCGCCGTGAAGGACTCGCCTGCCTCTTTGGAGGAGAAGGTAGCAACATCATAGATGTCCGAGTAATCGGTATCGGTCAGGTAGATTGCCTGTAAGTACTGCTCATCGGAAGCGGTAACGGTCAGGGTCTTTGCTTCGGGGTCGAACACAGCGCTCTCAATCACGGGAGCGGTGCTGTCAACAGTCACGTCGAAGCTCCAAACATCCTCGACAAAGGTGCCATCCGCCTCGGAATCGTTGGAATAAGGAAGAACCGCGTCAACCTGCACATGGGCAACCGTGCCGCTGGGCAGATACTCTCCGTCCGCGTTTGTGCCGTCCCACATGAAGATGCCGTAAGCCTGCCAAATGCCGTTCTCTTCGTCATAGGCTGCCTTGGGCAGATATTCGGTGTCATCCACATAGTAGACCTCGCCGGATTCCGCATCGCTGACGGTCATAATGAGGTGTCTTGCGTTGCGGAGCTGATAAGGCTGCAGCGCAAAGGAATCGCTCCAGTAATGGCTGCCGTCGGACATCGGCGTGGTGATGGACAGATGCTGATCGTAATACGGTTCGGTATTAAAGAGATTGCCGCCGAGATAGTACAACGGCTCTTCGTTCACGGAATCATAGGTATAGCCCATGTTCGGATTCGTGTAGAAATCAACGAAGTCCCATCCGGAATAACCGTAATCGGCATAGGTGTTTCCGTCCTCATCTGCCGGAGTGGTAGCAGCGAGATAGTCCATCTCGAGGAAGTCACGGAAGTCCGCCTCTTCCAGCACGGAACCCTGCGTCCAGTCGCCGTAGAAGGCAAGGAAGGTCGCATGGCTGGTGGCGATGAACTTGCCGGTCTCGGCATCCACCTGATCGAAGAAGACAAAGCCCTCGACATAGGTGCCGTTTTCAAACATCTCGTCGAAATACGCCCTGATCGCTTCGTCCAGCACGATGCTGACCGTCACGGTGACGGACTCGCCCGCGGCAACATCAAATTCCGTAACCTCTTCGCCGTTTACGGTGTAGGTGATCTGTGCGTGATCGTCCTCACCGCCGTAGCCGTAGACGAGATCGGAGGTCAAGGTGTTGACATAGATGGGATCATCTTCTTCGCCGACGTCTGCAATATAGTCCATCAGGACATAGGCGTACGGGTCATTGTAATGCGCGTCGCTTTCGCTGTCGTTTGTGAAGGTGACATCGAAAACATATTCGCCGGTCTTCTCGGGATCATCGCCCAGCTCCTTGAGCGGGTCAGTGATGTAAGCGCCGCTCTGGAGTGCCTCGATGGCATCCCACGCGTTGCCGAGACCCGCGCCCTGCTTGCGGACGGAGTAGGGATAATCATCCTCATCATACAAAACCCATGCGGTGCCTTCCAACAGCGCCTCCGCACGCTCCGCACGCTCCGCCTTGCTCAGCTCGGGATAGTTCTGCGCAAGATAGGACAGCACGTTGGAGAAGGTGCCGGTCATATTCGGAGCTGCCATCGAAGTGCCGCTGTAAACATCGTAATCGCTGTCGCCCGTGTTCACGGAGGAATAGATTCTGCCGCCGAAGGAGGTCATTGTCGGGTCGATCGTCAGCATCGGGGAGGTGCCCCAGTTGGAGAAGTCGCTCATCAAACCGCCATCCGGATTGGCTACCAGTTCCTTTTCTTCCGGTGTCACAACTACGGCAGTCTCAGCACTCAGGAAAGACTCCGCAGCATCCTGCTGCACGGAGATCGCGGGGATCTTAAACGGGTCGATCGCCATGGAGATCACGCCCGGCTGATTGTTGACGACGATGCAGCCGATGGCGCCGGCTGCCGCAGCGTTGTCGACCTTCTCCTGGAAGGAAATCTCGCCGCGCTGCACGACCGCGATCTTGCCGGTCACATCAGCCGCCTCAAAATCCTCGGGCTTGCCCAGTGCAATGCCGCCCTCGCCGTCGGGAACAACGACAAATTCGGTCGCCGTTTTTGCGAATTTTTTGAGCCAAAGCTGGTCATCCGAGGAGTCGACATAGGAGAAGCTCTCCTCGCCGATAGCGATCACATAGGAGGGATAGGCAAGATTTTCCAAGGAGGCAACAGAGGTATTGCCTTCATAGGTGGAGGGGCTGGCAACCGTACCGTAGTCGGGATACTCCGGTCCGATGTAGCCTGCGAACGCGGAATACTGCGCCATGGAGTACTCGTTGCCGGCAGCGACGCTGAGGATAACGCCTGCCTTGTCCAGACGATTGTAGATGTTGCCGAATACCTCAGTCTCCAGCTCGGCATCATAGGTAAAGCCGTTCTGCGAGCCGATGGACATGTTGATAACATCCGCGCCGAGACGGTAAGCGTCTTCCAAAGCATAGAAGTAGATGTCGGAGGTCGTGCCCGGCTCTTCATCATGGAAGATCTTCATCGCAAGGAGCTGCGCTGCGGGAGAAGCGCCGCAGAAAGTGAGCGCGCCTTCCTCCGGATCCGCTGCGTAACCGGTGGCAATGCCGGAAACGTGTGTGCCGTGACCGTTGTGATCGGTAACATCCGCGTCCTTATCGGCGTAGTCATATGCAAACGGGACCTTCGCGTTGATGTACGCGCCGGGGGCGGCTGCCAGCGCAACATCATCCTCGGTCAGAGCGCCGGTCTCCGCGCAGACACCAAGCGCATCCTGGAACGCCTCGTGGGTGGTAAGCAGACCGGTGTCGAGCACCGCGATCACCATGCCCGTGCCGTCAAAGCCATTGTCCATTGCCTGATAATTGCCGGTGAAGTAGTTGGAAACCGCGACCTTCTTGTCAGCGGTTTCGAGGACGGGCGTGTCATAATGGTTTGCAATGTAGACAGCCTCAACGCCGTCGATGTCCGCGATCTTGTCCAGATCGCCGTAAGCGACATCGCAGGAGAAGCCGTTGAGCAGAGTCGTGAACTCGTAAGCGATCTCATAGTCGATACCGCTCATCGCCTTGCGGACGGCAGCGTGCTCGCTTTGCAGCTTTGCACGGCGCTGCGGCGCCTCGCTTGCCGTTGCGTCTGCCTCGGGAGTGCCCTCCAGCACGACGATCGCACGGACGGTTTCGTCCTTGCCGTACTGGTAGACATTTTTCGAGACAAATTCAGGGCTTCTGAAGCCCTTCAGGCTCTTTTCTGCCTTTTCGTTCTTACCTTCGAGTGCACTGATGGGAGTCTTTCCGTTGACCCCGGCGGTCGTGGACTTTGCCGCAAGCGCCGTGCCGACACAGGAAATGACCATCACCAGAACAAGCAGCATTGCAAGAACACTCTTGAACTGTTTCATTTCTTGTCTCCTTTTCATTCAGATTTGAGATTTTGCCAGGGCTTCCGCCGCCTATCCCGTGACGGCGAAAAGTATAATGATATACCTATAAATATTTTAGCAAAATGTCCTGAAATTGTCTACTAAAAGTTTCTTGTATTTCTGCTGTAATTTTGATTATTTACATTGCATTTTTCAGCAATATCTACAAAAAATTGAAAATATATGCAGGTTTCCGCGCATACGTAATTAATTTGGTACACCAAAGCGTAAAAGCAGAAAAATGACCCGCGCGGACGGGTCATTTTTCTTTGCGGATATAGCGGATGTATTCGGGCTGATCGGCGCTCTCCGCCCTTTCGGTCATAAAGGCATATGCCGCATCTCGCAAGCGGTGGCGCTCGGTGCGGTTCTTCGCCGCAGGATCGGGGAAAATCGGCTCCCCGATCTGCACCGTGATGCACGGGTGAAGCCGCTTGAATACCCGCCGCGCCCGATAAGTCACAACATACGGTACAGCGGGCACACCGCAATCCGCAGGATAGGCAAACGAGCCCGCGCGAAACGGGCGAATGTGCGTGTAATACGGCCAAATGTGTGCTTCAGGATAGATGCATACCGCAGCGCCCTGCGAGATCCGCGTTCTGAGCACCTCGGCGAAGCGCCGCAGTCCTGCCGTCTCGTCGGGCAGGGGGATCGCGCCGAGCATCTGCACGACATTGCGCAGGCACGGGACGGACACCGCACTCGGGCCCGTTACGATATACGCCTTGCGCGGAAAGCTCACAAGCGACGGAATGAACGCGTCCGCCGCGTGCTGGGTGTGGTTGGCATAGAGGAAATAGCCGCCCCGCAAGCCGCGCAGGTGTTTTTTCCCCTTGATGCGCAGTCCGAAGCAAATCTTGCAGTATAAAAAGACGAGAGGGGTGACGATCCCGCGGTACAGAATCGCCGCCGCCGCCCGCCAAAGCGGATTTTTATGGATGTAGGGGAAGTCCGCAGACACGGGCTTCGCGTTGATGTCCTTTGTCGCGGCAAAATCATCGCTCAGTTCGTCGGAATAATAGTAGGTCTTACGCGCTTTCATGCTTTTTCTCCACCGTTTCAAGGATCATGCGCTCCATGTCGTCCATGCAGCGGTTTTGATCGAACTGCGCCGCATAGCCGAGATAACGCTGTCGGCACGCTTCACGGCGGGCAGGATCGCTCAGCCAGTAGTCGATGCGCGCCGCCAATGCGTCAGGATCGTCATAACGGAACAGATTTTCCTCCGTCAGGGCAAAAAAGCGTGTCGCGCTGCGAGGCGAATCCGCAATCACAGGCACAAGTCCGCAGGCGATTGCCTCAAGGCAGGAGATCGCCTCAATTTCGATCTCTGCCGGATGAACGTAGAGGTCGGCAAAGTTGATGACGTTCACCAGCTCTGAGCGCGAAAAGAAGCGCATGACAGGCGGGTTTTTCAGCCGTTTCGCGGCATATTCGCGCAAGGTCTTTTCCGACGGACCGCTTCCTGCGAAAATGAGCTGAATTCTGTCGGCATATTTTGAGCGCGCCGCGCCGTCGATCAGTATTTTGTGCGACTTCTCCTTGCTGAAGCGCCCCGTAAACAGGATCACAAATCTGTCCGCAAATTCCTGCGGCTTCTCCGTGCGCGCGGGACGGAACATCGCATTGACGCCGTTCGAGATCACGCGTCCGATCGTTGCGTGCCCGACCGCCTGCTCATAGGTATCGCGGATGAACTGCGTCGGGTAGTGAATGCAGTCCACGCGCCTGTAGACAAAGCGGTCAAAAAAACGGTAAACACCGCGGTTAAAGCGCTTGGCATTCATCAGAAAAATATGATTGGAAAAATTCTCCGCTTGGCAGTGGAAGCCTGCCGTGACGGGAATTCCCTTCTCCTGTGCAAGCTTTGCCGCCGTATGCGATGCAAAGAACGGGACAAGCAGATGCACCGCGTCCGCGCCGTCTAACGCAGCTTCGAGCGTCGCACGCTTCGGTCTTGCGATTGTCACACCGTTTTTACGCACATAGCCGTTCAGCGGTCCGAAGGAGACGGTCGGAATAATATAGTACCCCTCTTCTCCCTCCCGCGTCTGATCGGGGCAGACCACACGCACCTCATGTCCCTTCGCTCGGAGCGAGCGGATCAGATTCATCGCAGCAACCGTCGTGCCGTTGTTTTCTGCGCCAAGTACATCACAAACGACCACAATTCTCATTCTTTTCCCTCTTTTTCTGTCACTATCCTGCCTGAAAATGGCAGATTGCACCGTAGTTTCCCAAAACGCTTTGCATAATGCTCATACTATATCGTATCCGCTGCGGCGCGTCAATAGGCAAAGCTGCGCAAATGCCAAAAAGCGGTTGCGCGATCGCCGCCGCAGTCTGCAAAAAGGGGCTGCCGCAGTAATGCGGCAGCCCCAAAATCAGTGTATCATTTGCCGGAACGATCGTGCGTTATCTACACTCGATCAAGTCTTCTGCATCTTATCGAAACGACCAACGATGGCAGCAAACTCCGCACGGGTCGCATTGTCCTGCGGCAGAAGCTTGCCGTCAGAGCCGTTGATGATGCCGTTATCGACGCACCATGTCACGGCGTCCTTTGCCCACGAAGCGACGGAAGCATTGTCCGGGTACTTGCTGAGGTCGCCCTTCGGGGTGACGTCCACTTCCATAAACTTCGCATAGCGCATGAGCATAACGGCCATTTCCTCACGGGAAATCTCCTGATCTGGGCGGAAGGTGTTATCCTCGTAGCCGCCGACAATGCCGGTCGCCTTTGCCCATGCAACAGCCTCAGTGTACCACTGACCCTCAGCGACATCCTTGAAGCTCGCCTTCGCGTCAACTGCGGGCTTGCCTGCCATGCGGTACAGAACCGTAGCTGCCATTGCGCGGGTCAGGTTCTCCTCCGGCTCGAAGGTGCTGTGCGAGGTGCCGAGCAGCAGCCCGTTGGTAACCGCGTACTCAACTGCCTCAAAGTACCAGTCGGTCTTTTCCACATCGAAGAACAGAGCATCGGTATGAAGCTTCCCTTCGTCCAAGATCTTGATCTCGCTGCGGTCGCGGACACGCAGACGGGAGAAGATCGCGCTGGTGGCGCTGGTCTCATCGACGTCGCGCGAGCCGATGCCGACACCGGAGACGATCATGCCGACACTGAGATTATCCAGGCCGGTGTAGTTCTTCATAATGTAGCCGTTGATGAACAGGCAGGCTTCGCCCGCTGCGTCACGGACATAGATCTTATCAATGACGCCCTCGGTCTTGTGGATCTCGGTCACGATGCCCTTGACCTTCATCAGGTTGCCGATGGTGGTATCTGCCATCGCGGTGTTGCAATCCACCTCCGCAGGCTGCACGGTATAAATCTCGTCGGAAATGACGCGGATGTAGCCGTTATAGTCCGGGCTGAGGTTCAGTTCAATTTCGCCGCAGTAGAAGGTGATCGCGCCGTGTGCGCGGACATTCATACCAACGGAATAGTTGCCCGCAACGGGGAACACATTGATGCCGTTGCCGTTCTTATCCTGCATATAGATGCAGTCGAAGAATGCGGTATCCTGATCGTAGCCGGAGGCGTTGGAGGTCACATAGCCCTCGATGGTGTACTCACCTTCGGTCTGACGCTTAGTCTTGGCGATCGAGGTGATCTGGAGGTCATCGTCCACGCCTGTGACATCACGCAGGATGTTCTGCACGATGTGCTTGTTGGCGTAATTCTGATCGTCCTTAATATCGTAGTTGGAGAAGAAGGTGCAGCCGGAAACGATCAGCCAACCGCCGCCGGACAGCTCCTCATAGGTCATGATGTTGACATCGCCCATCTCCGCAGTTACAGTATCCTGCTCGTAGTTCGGGACATAAGTCGAGCCGTCGAAGTCATTCGTATAGCTTGCGCCCCAAGTGCTCTGATAGCCGTCAACCAGCGTGGTGACCTTGTCCTCCGCGCCCTCATTGATGAGGACAGGCGCGGCGTTATAGAGCTGGAAGCCGGTGGAGTTGTCGGTCGCAGGCACCGTGCCGAAAGCATTCGAGGAGGTGTAAGCACCCTTCGTGAAGCGGTGCGTCAGGTTGAAGTTCTCCTTGCCGGAGAAGTAGATACGGTATGCCTCGTTCGCCTTGAGCTCGTTATCCACAATGATGCCGTTGGCGATGCGGACATTCGCACCGATCGCGTCGAGCAGGCTGTTCGTCAGCGCAGCGCAGTTCAGCTCACCGGTCGGGCTCTTACGGTCGGACTTAGAGGTGATGATGAGGTTGCCGCCGCGTGCCGCGTACTTCTGCAGGGCGTCGATTTCCTCCGCAGTGTAGGCGGACGGTGCAAGATTACCTGTGTCGAACGGAACGGTCAGAATGACCATCTTGTAGTGCTTGAGGTTGTTGTAGGTGAATTCGCCCTCCCGGATGAACTCCGCCTGCACACCGTTATCCGCGCAATACTGGATGAAGTTGCCCATATTGTCGGAGTAGCCGCCGGAGACATAGAAGTTGCCGTGGCCGTAGTCGATGCCGACCTTGACCAATTCGTCCGCCTTATAGACCTTCTGCTGCATGGAGGCGCGGCACTTGAATTCCTGACCGTTATAGGTGCCGTAGAAGACAACCTTCATCTCCTGCTCACCCGCGACGGTGCGGATGTATTCGATCTCGACAGTCTTCGACTCGCCGGGCTTCACAACGGAGGTTTCCTCGATGGTCTTGACGACGGTTTCCTTGTCGCCCGTAACGAGGGACAGCTCAATCTTGGACAGAGTATAGTCCGCAGCAGCGGCGTTGTCCACGGAAACAGTGATCTTCTCGGAGTCACCGACGACGCAGAGCGCAGCGTCGGTCTTGATGCTCGCGGTGATCGGCGTCGCGACACCGACCCAGACAGGGGCGGTCACGGCGATGTCGCCGTCAGCCTGCGTGACCTTAATATAATAGTAGGCGTCGGTGTTGGGAAGCGTGGTCTTCAGCTCATAGGTAGCGCCCGCCGCGTCAAAGGACTGCAGCGTGATGCCGTTCTCGCCGATGATCTCAATCTTACCGAGCTTTTCGCCGTCGGGATCGGAGATGCTGGCGGCGATGTTGACTTCCTTGACCTCTTCATCACCGGTGTCGATGATGGAGCCCATGATCCGGTCGTTGAGGTAGTAGTAAATACGGAGGTTCTGGTCCTCGGTCGCATAGACGCGGCGCTCGGACATTGCCTGATACAGGCCCGCCTCGGTAAAGTCGTCGGTCAGGATGACATCGCGGCAGGTGTTGGCATTGCCCCACTTGCCCTTGTGGTTATCCTGATTGTTGGTCGGTGCGACGTGCCAGCCCTTAGCAAGGCACTTATCGTACTCGGAATAGCTCGGCCAGTAGGAGCTGCCGCCGACCTGACCTTCGCCGTTGCCGACCTCGATGAGGTTGATAACAACGTCACGCGCGGGCGTATAGCCTGCGTAACTGTCAAAGGTGCCGAAGGTGGTGCCGGGGTGGTTGAGCTGGGAGACAACGGGTGCGTCCTCGATGTACTTGGTCTTGACGCCCTCGGCAACCGCGTTGCCGTCAACGTCGAGTCCCTTGTTCGCGTTGACCATCAGGTCGTTATAGCGATGCATACCCGCGTAGCCGGTCTTGTTATTCAGCTCGCTGTTGTTACGGGAAACAGGGCCGTAGGTATTGAAGGTGTTGGTATGACCGGGGCCGCCGGACCACGTCATCTCATAGCCGTAAGCCGCAACGAAATCCGTGCTCTTTGCGTTGTATTCCGCAGCGGTCTGCTTTGCCTCTTCCCACTTGGTGATGCTGCCGCTCTTGGTGAGGCTGGACAGATCATAGTAGCTGGAGGTGGTGGCGGTGGAGGTGGTATCGAAGTAGTTGGAGTGGTCGGTCACGATAAGGAAATCGACATCCTTCTGCTTCATGGCATATTCGTAAGCGTCCTCCAACTGACCCGCGCCGTCAGAGTACTCCGCGGTATGGGAGTGGAACTGACCGAAGTACGGGCTCATGCCTGCCTCGCCGACGAAGAAGGACCAAGTCATCTCAGCCTTCTTGCCATCGGTACGGGTAATGGTGACGGCGACGGTGTGACGGTCATCCGTCATGTTCGCCGCGGGCTTATAAGAGATCTTGTCGGCGGTGACGGTCGGCGTGACCGCAGTCTCATCAACGGTCATGGTGACGGTCGGATTCGCTCCGCAGTTGGCAAGATTCACAACGATCTCGGGGCGCTTTTCGCTGCCCGTAGCGGCGTTGGACAACGGGGAGACGGAGACGATGATCGGCTCGTCCTTGATCTCCACGGTCTTTTCCGCAGAATAGGTCAGGTTATACTCGTTCTTTGCCGTGCCCTTGAGGGTCAGAGAGGTCTTGCCTGCGAGGTCGGCGTTAGGAACGGTAAAGGTGTACTCATAGCCGTCAACGGAGGTCGGCGCAACGGTCTTTGCGGTGCCGCCGTCGGTCGTGTAGGTCATGGTCATGTCGGTGACCTTCACCAGCTCGTCGAGTGTGGCGGTGAACTTATAGTCCACACCGACAAAGGCGTTCTCCGCCTTAATGGTCATCTTCGGATTGAGGACATAGCCGAGTCCGAGCTTGTCTTCGACCTTATGGAACTGCATGGCAAAGAGCTGCACGCTGCCGTTGTAGGTCCAGCCGCTGAAGGAGTTGCTGAAGAACTCAATGCAGACCGCGTTATTCTTGTACTTTGCAGTCTTATTATAAATAATGTAACCGCCGGTGCACTGCTCAAGCGTCCACTTGGTGTAGTCGCTCTCTACGGTGTCAAAGTAGAGGCACTCGGCGTTCGTGCCGTCAGAGGCATTCTCCGAGGTGCGGAGGTATCTGCCCTGATTCTCGAAGGTATAGTAGGTGCCGTCGGTATGCACCGTGAAGATCAGAGCGCCGTTGCCCGCGTCAATGCCGTCGTCGGTCAGTGCGGAAGCAGCTCCGGTCAGGCTCGGAGCGGTGGCGTCGTCGGACTGCTCGCCAAAGCAGGCGCCGCCGTAAGCGTTGTAAATCACGACCGTGTCGCCGTCGGCAGGCTTCTCGCCTGTTGCGGGCTTCGTGCCGATGTAGCCGTCGCTGTCCGCGTCAGCGGAAGCATCGACAGCGTAGAACTTCATCGTGAAGATGCCCTCATTTGTGGAGTCGAAGCCCCACGGGCTGAAAGCGCTGTTGTAGACCTCGATGCAGGCGGGCTGACCGTTGCGCAAGAAGTCCGTGTTCGCGATTCTGTAGCCTTCTCCGAGCGTCTCGATCTTCCACTTCGAGCCCTTGCCCGCAGCGTCCGTGAACTTCGCGGCGCTGGTAGACGTGGCGGTATAGTACTTGCCGCCGCAGGTGAGGTAGTAGGTGTCGTCACTGTTCTTTACCAGCTTGTACATACCGGAGCCGGCAGTGATCTTCAAGGACGCATCCTCTTCGTTGGTTGCAGCGGTATAGCCGGGGGTCTTGCCGCCGGTCACCTCAGCGCCCATGACCGTTCCCGCCGAGGGAGCATAGATCACGAAGGGCTTGCCTGCTTCGGGAATGCCGCTGATCGGCGTCACGTGGAATTCCTCCGCAGCAGCCATCGTTCCCATAGGCAGCATTGCGAGAACCATCACCACGACAATCAGCGCGGAGATAACTCTCTTAAACTGCTTTCTCATAGTTTTTCCTCCTTATCATTTGCCGGTATTCCTTACGCGTTCGCGATCAACGCGCAGAGATACCTATAGTGATATTCCAATCATAACACACTTCCCTGCAAATTGCCATAACAAAAACGTCCGTTGCTTTTCGATTTTGGATTTTTGTGGAGAATTACAACCGTTTCCCGCAAAACCGATTTTTTTGACTTGTTAAATATATATGTACTTTTGTTTTTCCCTGTATTTTCAATGCCTCCTGCATTTTTGTCTATTTTGCCGTCAAACGACGGCGCGCCGCTTTTTCTTGACAGTTTCCGCGCAATTCTTTATAATGTAGTAGAATAAATACAGACCGGCATCGGACAGCTCCTGTTCTTAAAAACAATTGTCACATATATAAAAAACGTCCACGGGCGGGCGCTCCGCCGGTTTTATCGCAATGTCATGCCAAAATTATTCCTATAAAGATTTTTCCTATAAAAAAAGGAGGAATTCCATGAAATACCGAAAGCCGCTATGGATTGCCGTACTCGCCGTCGGTGCACTGAGCGTTCTTGCCGCCCTCGCAGCATTGATCGTCGGCTTATGCCGTGCCTCGCTGTCCCTCATTCCCGCCGTGACGCTCGGGCTTGCGGCAGTCGGCGGCGGCGCAATGGTCTTCTCTGCCCTGCGCACCTTACGTTCTCTTCCCGCGCTTGAGGCACCCGCCAGCGCCAAAAAGCAGCGCGAGCAAGCGCTTGCCGCGCAGAACAAGCTGCGCGCATGCGTAGACCGCAGCTTCTCTCACAGCCTTTCGATCTTCATTTTGCTTCTGTCCGCAGTACTTTTTCTCGCCGCCTACGGCAAAGCACAGCAGACCGCCTCCGTTCCGCAGTCCGGCGTCCACACAGGCATCTTTTACGAAAAGGCTGAGGTCATCTCGATTGACGGCGGTGTCTATCAGGGGCAGCAGGAAGTCGAAGACGTTCCCGTCGGCAAGCAGGTCGTCACCGTAGAGCTGAAAAGCGGCGACTTTACCGGCGATCGCTATCAGCTTGACAACAATCTCAGCTATCTCTACGGCACGGTGCTGGAGGTCGGAGACAACGTGACCGTCTCCTATACCGTAACAGACGGCGCGATCGACGGCATTGAATTGCAGGATTACGACCGCACGACGCCGCTGCTGTGGGTCGTGCTGTTATTCCTCGTGATCACCGTCTTCGTCGGCGGTAAGATCGGCGCAAAATCCCTGCTCGGTCTTGCCCTGACAATCCTTTGCGTTTTCTCCGTCCTCATTCCTCTGCTTCTCGGCGGCGCACCGACACTTCCGACCATTCTCGGTCTGTGTGCCTTCGTTACCGTGGTTGAATTCGTGATCCTCGGCGGTGTCAACAAGAAAACACTATGCGCCATTCTCGGCACGATTTCGGGCGTGGCGTTCGCCATGCTGTTCGGACAGCTTGCCTGTAAGCTGCTGCGCATCAACGGTTTCCAGATGTATTCCGCCGAGCCGCACATTGAAGCCCTTTTGCAAATCAAACAGGGACAGCCGCCGCTCGCCTCCCTGCAGATCGGCGACCTCCTTGTCGGCGGCATCCTGATTGCCGCGCTCGGTGCGGTCAATGACGTGGCAATGAGCATCAGCTCCGCAATGAACGAGTTGATCGCGGTCAATCCTGAGCTTTCCCGCAAGGAGCTGTTCAAATCCGGCATGAACATCGGGCGCGACATGGTCGGCACCATGACGAACACCCTTATCCTCGCGCTGGTCGGCAGCAGTCTCGTGCTGATGATTTATCTCGCCTCGCTCGAGCCGTCGTTCCGGCAGCTGATGAGTTCGACCTTCTTCTCCGTCGAAATGGTGCAGGCACTGGCAAGCTCCGCAGGTGTCATCCTCGCCGTCCCGCTGTCGGTCGTGATCGGCATGGTCCTTTTCGGAAAGCATAAAAAGAAATCCTGAACAAACGCCGCCCGTGTGCAGGCTTCTGCACACGGGCGGCGGCACTCCCTACAAAAAAGACGCAGAGAAGGCTTGCTTCTCTGCGTTTTCTGCATGACTATGAAATTACAGACGGATACGGCCGCCGATCAATCTGCCGGTAGCGGCAAGCCGCTCTGCATCTCTGCCTCTGGGCTCCAAAACGCCATGTGCGCCGAGGACCATGAGGATTGCGAGATAAGTATCCCAGCCAAGCGGGGCAGCGCCGCGCTCCATCTCGGAGATTTTCTGACGGCTCTTGCCGACCGCATCGCCAAGCTCAGCCTGAGACATACGCATTTTCTTACGGTATGCAGGAAGATCCTGCACCAAAGATTCGATCAATTCTTTCTGTTGCTCGCTCTGTACAAACTGCGGCATTGTTTATCCCTGCCTTCTTTCAATTATTTTTTCATGGTCATTGACATACCCGCTGCAATGACCTTTCAGAGGTTTACCGCCTCTGATATCTATTTGAAGTATACCATCTGTCTTTTGAAATGTAAACCCTTTCTTTGAAAAAATTTTCGCTTTTAATTAAAAAATTTACAAAAAATTCATCCAAAAAATCGCAAAAGGCAAAAGGTAAGAAATGCAATGGCAGAAAGCACCGCCGCAATGCCGAAAATGCACAGCAAAACGACTAAAATACGCGGTGCGGAGCGTTCGCTCGGCTCCTCCTCGTACAGTGCGTCGGGAGAATACGGAATAAAGTCGCGCATGATCGGCGCGGGGCGCTCCTCCTGCGTCTGCATCTGCCCGGAATCCGCCGGCAGCATTTCGCATTCCTCTGCGGCAAGCGGTTGTCCGCAAAGGAGACATCGTTCCCTCTGCGGTGGATTCGGCATCGAACAGGTGCACCGTCTCCAGCCCGCCTCCTGCGGAGTAACGAGCATCTGCCCGGGACATCTGCGCCACAGCCCGCCGTCCGCGAAAATAACGCGCTCGACCGTTACGCGCAGGGTCGCAACCTCTTTGCGGGGCAGGACAAGCATCCGCTCTTCTCCGAAAACCGTGTGCGGCGCGGCGGCACAGTCGGCAAGCGGCAGCTCGCGTACGGTATAGCAGACCCGCCCGCCAAAATCCATGCCCTCCACGCGCAGATAGACCGTGCCGATCCTCCGCTCGCTGCAGTTGACCATGCGCACCTGCAAAAAGACAGCGCCGCTTGCCCGATCAATGCTGCGGCGGGTGCAGTGGACATAAACGGGGCAGTCGGGCTGCAACACGTCCTGCTCCTGCGTCTCCAGTCGGGCAAAGCGGTCGGTCGGGATCATTCGCCCGTCTCCCCGAAGCCGCGCGTGAAGACTGCCTCATAGGTCGCGCCCTCAGTCAGTGTGACTTGCTCAATGCCGACGGTAAGCGCCGTACCCTCCTGCGAGAAGCACCACCATGCCTCGCCGTCGTTCCAGTCCGCCGTTTCGCCGTCAACGGTGTCGTACAGCCCCGCGCTCTCGGCGGATTCCACCACCAGCCCCTCTGCGAGCAGCGCGTCAGCAAGGATAGTTTTCTGCGTCTCCAGCTCGAAGGTCTTCTCCGTTCCGTCCGCATGCGTGACCTTGAAGGAGAAATGCAGCGTCTGTCCGTCCTCAGAGCGGACATAGCAGCCCGCCAATCCGCACAGCAGACACAGCAGCAGTAAAATTGCCGTCATTCGTTTCATAAGACAGCCCTCCGATCTCTTCTTACGGATAATTTTACCACATAATATTGTCGGAATCAACCATTTTCCGCTGCAAAACAGGAAAAGACGGACAAAGCGCACCCTCCGGCACGAGGATGCGCTTTTTCAGGAGATATGTATTTCGGTAATATATCGCTACGACAGATCTGCGCCCATCTCGCAGGTATAGAGCCATGCGATGCTGTCTCCGTCAGAGACTGTGTAATCCGAGCAGCCGACCGAGGGGATCGACCCGTTGACGGCGTAGAGCCAGCCGGAGCCGGTGCCGCAGTCGCGCTCATAGAGGTTGCCGATGCCCTCGATATAAGCGGTATTATAGAGGGGCGAGATCGAGAATTCCAGCGCAATGCCGTACTCCCGCGTGACACGCTGCAGGATATCGAACACCGTATCACCCTCCTGCAGCTCTACGTTGACCGCTCCGAGCATCCAGCCGTTCGCAGGTATGATTGCCTCTTTTCCCGCCTTCAGATCGTCCATATGCGAAAGAACTGTGACACAGGAAACGGAAATCGTGCATTGCGGCGTGGGCGGCTCGGTCGTCGGCGGCTCGGTCGTCGGCGGCTCGGTTGTCGTCAAAGGTGCGGTTGAGGACGGTTCCGTCGCCGCCTCGGTTGAAGGGATCTCCGTAGCGGGAGCCGTGGTCGAAGGTGCCTCCGTGGCAGTCGGTGCTTCGGCCGTCGGCTGCACCGATGTCTGCGATTCTTCCGGCGCGGAGGCAGACATCGAACTTGTCGGTGTCTGCGGAAGCTCTGTTGTCGAGGGTGCCGTCGGCGTTTTTGCCTCCGAGGATGCGGCGGGTTCCGTCTGCGCGCTTGTCGGCGTCTGCGCCGTGTGGACGGAAAGCGTGATTTCCTCCCCCTCGGGCTGCCGCGCATCTCCGAGGAAGAACGCCGCCGCAAGCACACCGAGGAGCACAACTGCGGCAATCACTGCATATAGGCGTTTTTTCATTTTGCAAGGAGACGGCAGAGCATCGCCGCCGCCTGCGCACGGGTCGCCGTCCCCTGCGGATCAAGGCGGTTGCCGTCGGTGCCGTTGATCACGCCTTCGGCAACTGCCCAATTCATTGCGTCCTGCGCCCAATCGGAGACGCTTGCACGGTCAACGAAGCTCTCGGGCAGCGCAGCGCCGTCCTTTTCGCCCGCATAACGCCACAGAATCGTCGCAAATGCCTCGCGGGTGATCGGTGCATCGGGTGCAAAGCGATTGTCGCCGACGCCGTTTACAATATTTTCCTGCTGCGCCCATGCCACGGCGTCGGCGTACCAGATGTTCTTCTCCACATCGACAAAGCTGCTCTCCCCCTCCGCCTCTGCGCCGGACGCGCGGTAAAGGATTGTCACGAGCATGGCGCGCGTCATCGTGCTTTCCGGCTCGAACTCGGTGGCGGACATACCGTTCATCCAGCCGCGCTCGGTCGCCGCGCAGATCTCCGCACGCGCCCAATGACCGTCGACATCCGTATAACGGGCGCAGTCGTGTGCTTTGACGGAAATGCGGAAATAGGCGACGGTCTTGCCGCCGAGGCTCGAAATGCTGCAATCAACCGGCTTTGAGAAGTCCGCATCCTTCAGGTCGGAGACAATGGCATAATGCGGGTCGAGTGAGGTGGTGTAGGTGCAGTCCTCCGCCTTGCCGTCATAGCCGAGGTCAAAGGTCAGAACGAAGGGGTCCTCCTTCGTGCCGCTGCCCTCCGAAGGCACGCCGTCCACGAGATAGGTCGCGACAGCGTTGTAGCTATCATCAAAGGTCGTTGTGCGGGTCATTTGTTTCGTCACGCCGCCGAGGGTAAAGCTTGTGAATACAGGCAGACCGTAGAAGCCGCTGCCGATGTCGTCGGTCGTCGTGTCGAGATTCATCGTGTAGTGGAGCTGCAAAACGTCGCCGTTCTTCGGCGTGACCGAGCTTAAGCCCCAGTTGGAAAAATCATCATTGTTATAAGAGAGCATCCAGCCGGAGTAGCCGCCGAGGCTGCCCAACCCGTTGATCTCGGTGATATAGCCCTCTGCAACGCCCTTTGCGGCGATGCCGTTGGCGTCCAAAGCCGCCTGTATCAGCGACGCGGCGGTCATGCCCTCGGTGAGCATCACGGGGTAATCCGCGAGAACAACACCCGTCTCGCTGGCATTCTCCGCTTTTGCAGCAGAGGCAGTGTAGTCGTACACACCGACAAAGGCGATGTCGGTTGCCTCCTTTTCGACATCTTTCATGTCAAACAGTGAGGTCTTGCCCGCGAGCAGGCGTTCATAGCCCGCAAGGGCATAGCCGACCTGTTCCGTAGCGAAAAGGTTCGGGGTATTGTCCGCGTGGCCGAAAGCAACCGCGTCCTTTGCGAGGAAGGAGAAAATCGCGGAGCCAAGCCATGCGCCGTCTTCCTTCACGAAGCGGCTGTCCTTCGCAGGGTCAATGCCGAGGGAGCACAGCGCCAAAAGCACCTGTGCGGGGGATTCGGAGCACGCCGTGCCCCAGGAAACATAGCCGCCGTCCGCCTGCTGCAAGCCGCTCAGTACTGTCAGACCGCGATCAACCGCCGCCTTGACCTCCGTCTGCTCGCGGTAAGGCGCGAGCGCCTGAATCGCCATCGCGGTCAGATCGACATCCGCCGCGTTGCCGAAATACGCCCAGCCGCCGTTCGCCAGCTCCGCAGACATAATCGCCTGCACATAGCGTTCACGGGTTGCCGTCGCTCCTTCGGGCAGCGAATAGCCGCCGCAGTCAAGGGCGAGCAGTGCGAAGATCGCACCATTGACTCCCTGCGAGACGGTCTTGTCAAAATCCCCAAGCGGGGCGATCATGCTGTAGCCCGCAAAATCCGTCGCATCCGCGCCGCAGGCAGTCAGCGCCAGCGTTATGCGGGAATAGGTGGTGTTGTTCGCCGCGTCTGCCACACCGCCGCAAGCGCGGAGCTTCTGCGCCGTATAGAGCAGATAGTCCTTGCGCAGGATGTCTGTCAGGTTGCCGCTGCGAGCGAGCTGCAGAATCGTCCAATCGCTAAAGCTTCCCTCCTTGCGCGACGCGTCCAGATACGCCGAGACGCCGTCTACCGCGTCCGCAAGCTCCATCGGAAGCTTTGCCGTCTCCGCCGCGAAAGCTGCAGGCAGGACGCCGAGCAGAAGCGTCAGTACCAAAAGAAATGCGATCGTCTTTTTCATGTTGATTCCTCCTAAGATATCAAAAACGGCTGTGGCAGCACTGCCACAGCCGTTTTCCTGTGAAATAAGACACTCCTTGTAGGTCTTCTGACTTGCGCTTAGGATCCGAAGGATCTGCGGACACGCTCTGCCTTCCCGGTTTCCCAGTGACTGACTTTCGTCAACGAGCGGCGTCCTCGGCGCTTACAGCGGCGGTTACCGCGGGGACTTGCACCCCATTCCCTTGTTCATCTCCGCGCCTGCACGGCGGCGGAGCCACAAAAAGTTGGGAAGCTCTGACTCTGTCCGCAAGAGCGGTCAGCGAGAGATTTTGCCGCAAATCGAGGCTTGAAAACCGCAGGAATTCGTTGTGTATTGCAAGGTTTTCGAACCGATAAGTCGCAGAAAAGATTCGCTGAGCGCCGTAGCTGATTTGTTCAGAGGTTCCTCAGCAATATGAAGTTCAGCAACAGTATAGCATCCCGCCCGCCGTCTGTCAAGACGGAATCACCTTGGAAAGGTTCAAAAGAATCTGCGCGATTTCGGCACGGGTCGCCGTGCCGGTCGGGTCCAGCGTGGAATTCTCCTTGCCGTTCAGAATATGCAGTCCGACCGCCCAGCGCAGCGGAATTTTGGCATACTCGGAAATCTCCTCCGCATCGCGGAAGGCGCTCAGATTACCCTGCGGCTTCGTGTCCTCGCCCATGTGTGCGGCATAGCGGTAGAGCATCGCCGCCGTCTGCTCGCGCGTCACGGGTTCTTGCGGACTGAAAAGCGTCGGGCCGGTGCCGTTGACGACGCCCGCCGTATACGCCCACGCGACCGCGTCGGCATACCATTCGTTCGCGGGAACATCCGTAAACGGGTGGCTGCCGCCCGTCTCGCCGCTCATGCGGTAAAGGATTGTCGCAAGCATGGCGCGGGTCAGCGTGCCCTCAGGGTCAAAGCGTTCTGCCGCCACGCCGCCCATGTAGCCGCTGCCCACGGCAAAGTCGAGCGCCTCGTGATACCACGCGTCTACATCGGTGTCAGTGTAGCGCAGGAGATAGCATTCGCGGCTGCGCAGCACGGTCGTATAATACGGCGCGCCGTCCTTCTCATAGGTGTACAGTGCATAAAGCGTCGTCTTCTCTGCCGTCGGGGTGAAGGTGTCGGTGAAATACGCAGGCGCGGCGGCGCTGTCCTCGAGCTTGTCAAGCGTCCAGCCGACAAACGTATAGCTCTCGGCGTCCGCCTTCGGTGTGCCGGTCGGCGGGGTCAGCTTGAGTGCGTCACCCACATAGCCGGAATCCTCCGTTTTTTCGCAGCCCTCGGGGACGGAATACGTGATCTTTGCGGGTGTCTTTGCGGCGAAGCGCACCGTCAGGTGGCAGTCAGCGGTCAGCTTCTCGACGCGGAAGGTATTCCCCTCCTGCGTGACGGTCGCAGCGCCTTCAGGCGTGAGGGTGTAACCGGCGACATACGCGCCCTCCGAGGGCTCTGCCGTAACAACATTGCCCGTAACGCTGACGGCACCGAGATTCTCGTCATTTGCGGCAGCGGTAAGGCTGTATTGGACACTGTTTTTCAGCTCCGTCGTATAGCATTTGACCATTTCCCCGTTATAATATTGATACAGCGCATAGAGCGTTGTCTCCGTCTGCATGGGCGTATAGGAGCTGCTATAGTTCTTCGGCTGCGTCTTCGTCTCCGAGACAGGCATCTCCGTCCAGCCGACGAAGGAATAGCTGTAGGCGTCGGCAGTCGGCTTGCCCTCCGGCTTGCTCAACGTGATCTTTTCTCCGACATAGCCGGTGCTGTCTGCCTTTGTGCAGCCGTCGGGAACAGAATAATGCACCGTCGCCGGTGCCTTTGCGGCAAAATTGACGGTCAGCAGGCAATCGGCAGTCACATCCGTCAAGCGGAACACATTGCCCTCCCGTGTGACGGTTGCGGCATTCTCCGGCACAAGCGTATAGCCGCTGACGAGCGCACCCACGGCAGGCACCGCCGTGACGACGCTGCCCGCAACGCTGACCGTGCCGAGCTTCTCGTCATTCGAGGCGGCAGTGATGGTATAGCGTTCGATCCCTCCCAGCGGAAGCGTCCATGTTGAGTGGACCGTTTGCAGCGCATCGACATTGCCCTTGCCCGGGTAGACATCCTCATCGGAGACGACGATCGGGAAAGCACAGTAGTTTCTCTTTGCAGCGGCAATGCTCTGATATTGCTCGCAACAGTCCCACTTACCTACCTCCGTCTTCATTTTGTCTATGGCGTCGCAGACATAAGCACCCTGCTTCAGTTCACGGAAAAACACCGTTTCCCAAAGGTAATCATAGTCGAAGGTGACGGACTGAGAATAACCGTAAGCTACCGCGACACCCTTCTCGCGCAAGGGGGCGTGGAGTCCGTCTGTCGCCATACCGAGGCAGGTGGCGCTCCACAGCAGGCTGTTCGGCGCATTCGTCTCCATATGATTCGCGATCACCGTGCCGTCTACCGCGACCTCTCCGCCGTAGAACTTAATCGCGTGATATGTACCGTTATCCTCCGCATAGTCCTGCGCCGTCAGCCCCGTTCCCGTTGTCAGGCAGAGGTAGGAGCTTGTTGCGCCGCTCACATAGTCGTTGCCCTTTTCATAATCGGTGGTGCCGTGGCTGTCGAAGATCACCACGCCGCCGCGCTCCATGGCGTCCGCCACCGCGTCAATGCTCGCATAGCTGCCCGTTTTGAGCGTGTAGGTGCCTCCGAGCGTCTCGGCAAGAGCCTTTGCCTCATTCTGATATTGCTTCGTGAAACTGTCGTCCGAGCCATAATACGGCCCAAGCAGCCAAATTTCCGTGCTGCTCGTCGTGCCGCGCTTGGCATAGGAAATCGTCTCGCTGACCGCCTCGGCAGGCACGTTTTCCTTTGTCAGCTCGCTCAGACGGGCGCTGTAACCGCAGGTCACGCCGACAGTCGTCTCAAAGGTGAATTGCTCCGTGCCGTTCCAGTTGAGCGTACCATCTATGTAAAGGGGATGCTCCTCGACAGTCTTCGCGATCGCGGCAGCCGTCTCCCCACTCGTTTTGGCGCGGGTCGATCGCCATGCGGCTTCCTCTACAGCCTCTACCTCGTCCCAAAGCGCTTCAACGGCAGCATAGTCCGCATCTGTGATCAGGCGCGGCGACTCCTCCCGCGCAAAGCTCTCCGGAACAGGTAGCAGGCCGAGAACCAACAAAATAGCTAAAAATCGTTTCATTTTCTTTCTCCTTTCAGAGTTTGAGTTTCGGGCGCAGCTTGACATGGTAAACGATCTCCAACCGGTCGATCAGCACATCATAGATTGCGAAGGTAATATTCGCCATGAGCAGCAGCACCGCGAGCAGATAGGTTTCGTACTGCGCGAACTCCGCCCTGAGCGCCTCCAAGCGGAATACGAACAGCATCAGCGCATAGGCAGCGAGCACCGCCGCGTTGCAGTAGACAAGCTTTGCAATCCATTGAAGCGCCTTTGGGCGCAGTCTGTTCAAGAACTTGCGGAGCATCGGGTAGTAGCCGAAGAACGCAAACAGCACCGCCGATTCCTTTTCGGGCGCGATCAGGGCGGAAAGCACCGCCACAGCGAGGAACCAAACAACGCTCCATTTTTTGCCCGTCTCGGCGTAAACGGGAATCAGCACCAGCGACGCCAGCACGGGACAGGCGATCGCCGCAAACGGTACGACACCGCCGGAAAACATCAGCGCGACCGCAAGCGCCGCCAGCACCCCGCACAGGGCGAGGCGCTTGGTATCACTTCGTCTCCTCATGCTTCGCCCCGCTTGCATTATTCTTTAACAGGTTATACTTGATATCCCACAGCTTTTTGGAAAGGTCAACATAGTAGGTGTGCGGATTGTCGAAGCGCTTGACCTCGTCCCAAAGCGTATCGACCTGCGCACGGCAGTAGTCGCGGATTTCTGTCAGGGTAGGAAGCTTATAGACCAGCTCGCCGTTTTTGAAGATCGGCACCTGAAGCTCCTTGGCGGTGAAATTATAGACGGTCTTCTGCTTCCACGTCGCCTCGGGGTCGAAGATCAGGAGGTCCTTCGAATCATCCACCGTCTCGTCGTGGACGCAGAGGTAGTCCGCGATCGCCTTGCCCGTATCGTTGCCGTAGAAGCGGTAGAGCTTCTTGAAATGCGGATTGGTGATCTTGCCGACATTCTCCGAAATTTTGATCTTCGGCTCGATCGTGCCGTCATCGTGCTCGACCGCGACGAGCTTGTAAACGCCGCCGAAGACAGGTTCGCTCCGCGCGGTGATCAGGCGCTCGCCCACGCCGAACATGTCGATCTGCGCGCCCTGCTGCAAAATATCCTGAATGATGTACTCGTCAAGGGAGTTGGACACGGAGATGCGGCACTTTGTCCAGCCCGCGTCATCGAGCATCTTGCGCGCCTTTTTTGTCAGATAGGTCATATCGCCCGAGTCGAGGCGGATGCCGCACTCCTCGATGCCGAGGGGCTTTAACACCTCGTTGAACACGCGGATAGCATTCGGCACGCCGCTCTTGAGTGTGTTATAGGTATCGACGAGCAGGGTGGCGTTATGGGGATACAGCTCGCAGTAGGTCTTAAACGCCTCATATTCCGAGTCAAACATCTGCACCCACGAATGCGCCATCGTGCCGCCTGCGGGGACGCCGTAGAGCTGGTCGGAGATCGTGCAGGCGGTGCCGTGACAGCCGCCGATAAACGCCGCGCGCGCACCCAGGATTGCGCCCTGCGCGCCCTGCGCTCTACGGGAGCCGAATTCCAGCACCGTTCTGCCCTGCGCCGCGCGGACAACGCGGTTCGCCTTCGTCGCAATCAGACTCTGATGGTTGAGAATCAGCAGAATGTACGTCTCGACGAGCTGCGCCTCGATCGCGCGGGCGCGGACGGTCAAAATCGGCTCGCGCGGGAAGACGGGCGTTCCCTCCGGCACGGCAAAGATGTCACCCGTAAAACGGAAGTCGCGCAGATAAGCGAGGAAGCCCTCGTCAAAGATACCGCGTCCGCGCAGATAGGCAATGTCCTCCTCGGAAAAATGCAGGTCGCGGATGTACTCGATCACCTGTTCGAGTCCTGCCGCAATGGCAAAGCCGCCGCCGTCGGGGACATTGCGGTAAAACACATCAAAGTAGCAGATGCGGTCACGCATCCCGTTGCGGAAATAGCCGTTGCTCATCGTCAGCTCATAAAAGTCGCAGAGCATGGTCATGTTCAGTTTGTCGTAAGTGTTCATAGCGCACCTCTTGTTTTCATATATTGCCTCTATTATAATGCGTACTGAACAAAGCCGGAAGCCTTGAAAGCCTTGGCTTTCAAGGCGAATTGGCTTTGTTCAGGTGCAAGGATTTCGGGCAAAACTGCCCAAA
>SFIL01000052.1 GCA_004556205.1 Clostridiales bacterium
GCAGATGTTTTATTCCGAGCAACTCAAAAAGGTCAAACCGAATACCGTCATTCACTACCACGCAATTATCCATTCGGCACTCAAATATGCGGTCAAGACCGATATGTTATTGCAGAATGTGGCGGACAAGGTTGACCGACCGAAGAAAAACGACTTTCAGCCTGTATTTCTTTCGGCGGAGGAAATGCAGAAAATGTTTGAAGCGCTCCGAGGGACAAGGCTGGAGTTGCCCGTACTGGTCGCCGCCTTTTACGGCTTTCGCCGTGGCGAGGTGCTTGGGCTGAAATGGGATGCTATCGACTTTGAGCGTGGCACGATTTCGGTCAAGCGCACGGTAACGACAGTTTCTGTTGATGGAAAGCATAAGGAAATTGAACAGCAGTCGGCAAAAACAAAATCAAGCTTACGCACTTTGCCGCTTATCGGCAGCTTCCGTGATTACTTTATGCAAGTAAAAGAAGCGCAGGAGCTGAACAAGAAAATCTGCGGTAACTGCTATAACTACGAATACGACGGCTTTGTGTTTGTAGATGAAATGGGCGAGCGTATGAGAGCGCAGTATCTTACCTGTGCTTTTCCGAAATTTTTGGATAAACACGGACTGCGCCATATGCGCTTTCACGATCTTCGGCATAGCTGTGCATCACTACTGCTTGCAAACGGCGTACCGTTAAAGCACATTCAGGAGTGGCTCGGGCACAGCGATTTTACCACGACGGCAAATATCTATGCGCATCTTGATTACAGCTCCAAAATCACCTCGGCACAGGCGATGGAAACAGGGCTTACTTTGCCCGAAAGCGGTGATTTCGGAAGTCGCTGGGAAAATGGCGAATCCCAAATTTAAGAGAGCAAAAATGCGGTATGCTCCGACCACTTGTTTTTAGAAAAAAGCATAAGAAAAAAGCCTGCAATCGGCTTGATTACAGGCTTTTTCGGTGGCGGAGGGTAAGGGATTCGAACCCTTGGTCCGGTATGAGCCGGACAACTGATTTCGAGTCAGCCCCGTTATGACCACTTCGATAACCCTCTTTTAACTCAAAAAATTTTTGGAGAGAAAAGCAGGAGAGAACACTGAAAAATATTCGATTTTTGATTTTGAAAACCCTTTTGTATCAAGGATTTCCGGCGGACGAAACGACCAAGCAGCCCTAAAATTTCGAGTCAGGGCCGTTATAACCACTTCGATACCGCTCCAAATATATGTTTACCCGACACAGTCGAGATCAACACTTATTCAATTCTGATGAAAGCCTGCGTGAAAACGCTTCCAATCGGCGGCAATTGCCGACTGCGATATATTATAGCAGTGTTCTTGCAAAAAATCAAGCAAAAAGAAGCGAGAATCTGTATTTCCCTAAAATTTTCTCCCTGCATCATGTCTGAAGCAAATTAGTTCGCTTTTTCATAAGACATGTGCAGGCGGGTCAAAGCAGGTCGCGCAAGGCGTTAATACTCTCCTGCGTAGTTGCCCAGCTCGTGACGAAGCGGCAGACGGTATGCGTTTCATCGTACTTCTCCCAAAAGCTGAATGCGACATTCTCGCGTAGGCGCTTCATTTCCGTGTCTTCCAATACAAGAAATTGCTGATTGGTTGGCGTCTCTCTCCAAATGCTGCATTTCTTCTCACGGAAAACCGCTTTCAGCGTTTCTGCCATTCGGATGGCGTTTCGGCTGATCTCAAAATACAGTCTGTCCTCGAACAGCGCGTCAAACTGCACACCGAGGAGTCTGCCCTTTGCCATCAATGCGCTGTGCTGCTTGACGATCGTCAGGAAATGCTTCGGCATCGTGCCATGCGGGAATACAACTGCCTCGCCGCAGAGCGCGCCGACCTTTGTGCCGCCAACATAGAACACATCGCACAGCGCGGCAAATTCCGCAGGAGTAAGGTCCGACGCGGGACTCACCAAGCCATAGCCGAGGCGCGCGCCGTCCACAAAGAGCTGCATGTGATATTCCTTGCAGAGCTGCGAGATCGCGGTCAGCTCCGCCTTGCTGTAAAGCGTGCCAAGCTCCGTCGGATAGGAGAGATAGACCATTCCCGGGAAAACCATGTGGTCATGATTCTCGTCTGCATAAAATGCCTCAAGATATGCACGAAGCTCGTCGGCGTCGAGCTTGCCGTCGTGCGCGGGCAGCTCGAGCACCTTATGCCCCGTATATTCGACCGCACCCGCCTCATGCAGCGCGATATGCCCTGTTGCGGCGGCAACCACACCTTCATAGGAGTGCAGCAGCGCGTCAATGACGACACAATTTGTCTGCGTACCGCCGGTGAGGAAGAAAATATCGGCATTCGGGCAGGAAAACGCCTCGCGGATACGCGCCTTCGCACTCTCGCAGAAGCGGTCCGCACCGTAGCCGGACTGCGGCTCCAAATTGGTCTGCATCAGGCGCTCCAAAATGCGCGGATGTGCGCCGACATTATAATCGTTTTCAAAAGACAGCATAGTAATCCCTCCGGACATAGTGTACACATTTTCTGCTGCAAATGCAACCACGATTTTTCAGAGAGCCTATTCCCTTTTGCGTTTCGGCGTGATAAAATGGAAGAAACAATAAAAAGAAGGAGCTGATTTCCATGAAAAAGCTGCTCAAGGGCGGCACGGTCATTAACGCGCACGGTACGAAAAAGGCAGATGTTCTGATCGACGGCGAAGTGATCGCGCAGATCGCGCCGGAGATCACCTGCGATGACGCGGAAGTTGTGGATGTTTCGGGGAAGCTGCTGTTTCCCGGATTTATCGACGCGCACACGCATTTTGATCTTGACGTATGCAACACGACGACTGCCGACGATTTTTACACCGGCGGACGCTCCGCGCTGCGCGGCGGCACGACGATGGTGATCGACTTTGCCTGCCCGAACAAGGGCGAGAGCCTGCAATACGGACTTGACCTGTGGCACAAGAAAGCGGACGGCAAAACAGGCTGTGACTACGGTTTCCACATGACCATTGACGACTGGAACGAGGAGATCATCGCGGAGCTGCCCAAGATGTTCGAGCAGGGCGTCAGCTCCTTTAAGATGTACATGACCTATCCCGCCATGATGATCGGTGACGAGGCGATGTTCCTCGCGCTGCGCAAGATGAAGGAGCTGGGCGGCATCGCAGGCGTCCACTGCGAAAACGCGGGCGTGATTGACGCGCTCATCAAGGAGAAAAAGGCAGCCGGTGAGCTCTCCCCTGCCTCGCATCCGCAGTGCCGTCCCTCGATCCTCGAAGCCGAGGCAATCAGCCGTCTGCTCAAGATGGCATCCGTTGCCGACGTTCCCGTTGTGATCGTGCATCTGTCCTCCGAGGACGGTCTGCGCGAGGTCGAAGCGGCGCGGGCGCGCGGTCAGAAGGTCTATGTAGAGACCTGTCCGCATTATCTCTTAATGGACGATTCTCTCTACAGCAAGCCCGACTTTGAGGGCGCGAAATATGTCTGCGCGCCGCCGTTGCGCAAGGAAACTGACAACGAGGCACTTTGGCGCGCGTTGGCGGACGGCGAGATTCAGACCGTCTCGACCGACCATTGCAGCTTTACGCTGACACAGAAGGCAGCCGGCAGAGACGATTTCACGAAGATTCCCGGCGGTATGCCCGGCGTGGAGACGCGCGGCGTGCTGCTGTACACCTACGGCGTCGCGGCGGGTCGGATCAGTGCGGAACGGATGGCAGAGGTTCTCTCTGAAGCACCCGCGAAGCTCTACGGCGCATACCCGAGAAAGGGACACATCGCCGTCGGCGCGGATGCGGATATTGTCGTCTACGAGCCGAACGGTAAGACAATGATCACCGCAGCGGATCAGGCAGCCAATGTCGATTACGCGCCCTATGAGGGTTATGCGGTCGCGGGACACATCGCGTCGGTTTGGCTGCGCGGCAAATGCGTCGTGCGGGAGGGCGAGATTCTCGAAGATCGCGGCGGTGTCTTCATTCCGCGCGGCAAGTCCGACCTGTAATTTCCCTCCAAAAGGAGCAACAATATGGAGCGCATCGACAAGAAGAATTATTATTTGGATATCGCGGAAACGGTATTGGAGCGCGCAACCTGTCTGCGCTCGAAGTACGGCGCGCTGATCGTGCGAAATGACGAGATCATCTCGACCGGCTACAACGGCGCGCCGCGCGGCAGACAAAACTGTTTGGACTTGGACGGCTGCGTGCGTGAGATTTTGAAGATTCCCTCCGGCGAGCGATACGAGCTTTGCCGTTCCGTCCACGCCGAAATGAACGCGATCATCTCCGCCGCGCGCAGTGAGTGCATCGGCGGGACGATCTATCTCGTCGGCAAGAGCGCAAAGACGGGCGAATATTTGGAGCAGCCGCGCCCCTGCGCCATGTGTACGCGCATGATCATCAACGCCGGTCTGTCACAGGTTGTGATCCGCCGCACCAAAACGGACTACGACATCGTCAACGTGCAGGACTGGATCGAGCACGACGACTCCATCGCCGATCCCGCAAAGCCATAAAACTTGCGCCGTCCGGTTTGGGCGGCGCAGTTTTTGTCTATGCTCTTTTCGGAGGGATGTTTATGGTAAAGGGCAACACAAGGCAGGTTATTGTGGTCAAATCACCCGACCCGAAGCTGTTCGAGCAGGCGATTTTCCTTCTGCGGGAGGACGCATTAGAAAAGCACGGCATCGGCGAAAGGGAACTTTTAGAGGAGGCGCGCCGCGTGGCAAACGGCCTCGTAATGAGCAGTGAACCTGCAAAAAAGCGCCGCAGACTGCCGCCCATCGGTTGGGCGGCAATCGGTGCGGCCCCGGTCAGTTTAGCTTGGCTGATCACCTTTCTCCTGTGACAGGTTATTTTTTCCGCACGCCTGCGTCGCCCAAGAAGAAAAGCGCAAGCGCCCCGGGACCCACATGGACGCCCGTCACAGGCTCATAGCAAACCGTCAGGATCTCCCTCGGCGGTTTATTTTTTTTGAGAAGCTCTTCCAGCTTTTTTGCGTCCTCGTAGTGGCCTGCATACGCGATTCCGATGCGCTGTTCCTTTGCGTCAGCAACCAACGACTCGTATTTTTCTGCCATTGCAGCGATTGCGCGCTTTTTGCCGCGCGTCTTGCCGCACATGACGATCTTTCCGTCCTCGTTGCCCTTGAGGAGTGGCTTGAAGTCGAGCAGTGTGCCGACAAAGGCGACCGCACCCGAAATACGCCCGCCCTTCCGCAGAAAGCGCAGATCGTCTACCGTGAATACCTGGCACATCCGTTCCCGCATATACGCAAGCTCCGCAGCTGTTTCCTCTAAGCTTTTCCCCGCGTCGCGGCAATCGCATGCGTGCAGAACAAGCAGGCCTTCTCCGAGAGAGGCACCCAGTGAGTCGATCACGCGAATCGTGCGGTTGGGATAGCTCTCACAGAGCTGCTCGGCAGCAATACACGCGCTCGTATAGGTTCCGCTGACGCCGGAGGAAAGCGTCACACAAAGGATATCCCTTCCCTCTTTCAGAAGCGGCTCCATCGCGTCCAAAAAGCGCTGCGGATTGCTCTGCGCCGTCTTGATCTCCTTGTCGTTCAAAGAAGCATAGAACGCCTCGCCGTCAAGCTCATCCACGGAATTGCAGATATGCGCCACACCGTCAAGAAAATATTCCAGCGGTACGGCAGTGATTACCCGCCGTGTCAAATGGGAATCCAATAGATTGGCTGCCGTATCCGTCATAATTGCAAAACTCATTGTTATCATCACCCGCTAATCTAATATTTGATATTATAATATCAAATATACATCACTATGTCAAGATGGCTTTTGCAGAAAATAACGATTGCAAAAACAAGATATTTGTGATAGAATCACAAGGAAAGGTAGGTGGACAGTATGACAGAGGATGTATCTCTCGTCGCGAGCAAGCTGCGCCGATGGGAAAAGTATTTGGACAATTTCAAGCTGCCGACTTGGAACGAGATACCTGATATCGGGCTGTTTATGGACCAGGTCATCACGCTGTTAACGCAGTATTTGGACTATCTCCCGCCGGAGCTGAAGGAGGATAACTGCATCACTCCCGCGGCAATCAATAATTATGTCCGCATGAAGATCATGCCGGAGCCGAGGAAAAAACGGTATTACCGCCTGCACATCGCGTATTTGCTGATGATCTGCACAATGAAGCAATCGCTGAGTATCGCGCTGCTGCGGAAGATGATTCCCGTCGGCATTCCGGAGGGGGAATTTGAGCCGCTTTACAGTGCTTATGTGCAGCATCACCGCCGCGCAGCGCAGTTCTTTAGCCAGCAGGTTTCCAAAGCCGCCGATACCATCCTGCATGACGAAAACGCCACGCCGCAGGACATTAACAACCTGATCTTCACTACGACGATCGTCTCAGGCTTCTGCCAACTCCTTGCGGAGAAGCTGATCCTTTTGGAGCCGCCGAAGGATGCGGACGAATGAGCAGACCCAAGGAAACTCTGAACGACAGAGAAAAAACGTGATTTTGCTACAGCCGGATTAATCATGGGCGTTGCAAAGGCGAAAGACAGCGAAAAGGCAGAAATGCTTTTGCGCTGTCTTTCTTTTGTCAGAAACACAAAAAAGCTCTTGACAAGTAAACGACTGTTTACTATAATTAGAGTGAACGATCGTTTACTGTCGGAGGATCATCCTATGACTGACACCAAGGAAAAAATTTTGATGACCGCACTTCACTTATTTGCAAGAGATGGGTATGAGGCGGTTTCCGTAAGCACCATTGCAGGTGCGCTCGGCATAACAAAAGGAGCATTGTACAAGCATTATAAGAACAAGCGTGATATTTTTGACAGTATCGTTGCCAGAATGTATCAAATTGATGCCCAACGGTCGCAGGAATATGAGGTGCCGAAGGAAAAACACGAGGTTGAGCCAACGGCTTACGAGAATATATCCATTAATACTATTAAGAATTTTACCATTGCGCAATTCAAATTTTGGATTGAGCATGACTTTGCATCTGATTTCCGCAAGATGCTGACATTAGAGC
>SFIL01000053.1 GCA_004556205.1 Clostridiales bacterium
CGGATAGGAAAATGGTCTGTGTCGTCGGGCGGGCGATGCCGCTCACCCGCCCGACGACGGTGCGAGGTTATATGATAACCGCACGCAGGGATGTGCGGGCATCAACATGGAAATATGTAACATACTGCTGTTATGTCATTCTGAGCGAAGCGAAGAATCTTGTGCGGTAGGCTTCGGCTTTCAAGCCTGATACACGAGATTCTTCGTCGCTTTGCTCCTCAGAATGACAGGGGACTTTTCCTTTTTGTCATTCTGAGGGAACGCAGTGACCGAAGAATCTCGTGCAGGAGGTTTCTTGTCGTGATATTTTCAATAGATTCTTCGTCGCGTATCAACGGGAATTTGCGAGTCCTGCATAGGTTGGGCGGCTGATAGCCGCCCCTACGACATGTAAGGAGGTACCGGTGCGGGCAATCAGCTTTCCCGCTGTATCATTAATAAATATATCTTCGTCCTCGGATTTTGCAAATCATTTGAGCTTTATTGTCGGTTCGGGCGACGGAGGAAGTGTGCGAATATGCCGTGCCGGTAATTAACTGTGCGAATATGCCGTGCCGGTAGTGAAGGTTCGGGTATCGACGCCCGAGCTGTTGCCGGCGACAAAGGTGACCTCCATATAATAGCTCGTGTTCGTCGTAAGAATAACGCTGTAGGAGCCGCCGTAGCTGCCTAGGTTCGCCTTCAGCAGTCCGTTTTCATAGGTGCCGCCGATGGAACGCACCCTCGTTCCGTTCGACCTGTAAACAACAATGTTATTGATGCCGATCTTTGTGATGTCGGTTCTGTCTGCCGACACATAAAACGTCAATACAACCTCGCCCTTTTTGGTGCCGGTTGTTAATGTCGCCGTATAGGCGCTGAGATACTCGCTTGCTCTCGGCTCCACTGTTTCCGGCACGGCGGCAAGGGTATTTACGCTGCAGGCCGCGACGAGAAGCACCGCGGCAAGAATAAGCGATACGAGTTTTTTCATAATAGACCTCCGTTTCTAAATACTGTCAATAATTGCTTGCATTGTCTCGCGGTCAACATTTCCTCCGATTTTAACGGTATATTCCCCGCTTGTCCACGCCGCCAGCACTCGCTCGGTATTCTCAAAAATGTAAAACCTCATGTTGTTATGGATATATTCCGCTACAGGAGCTTCTGTTTTTTGATATTGCATCTCCGTGTGGAATGTCTCACTCGACGAGCGTATAACATCATATAGCACCTCTTTCCCATCAGGGGATAAAAGGCGCATATGGATCACAATCAGATTCGTCGGCGTATCGACCCAAATATCCTCCAAACTCATGCCCGCCATCGTCCCTTTTGGCGCGAATGCGGTTGGAATTCCGTTTTCCGAAAAAACCTGTTCGATTTCCGGCAAGACGCTCGTATCATAGATGCTGATATTGTCCGCAGGAGATGGCGGCGCAAAGCGGAACACCTCGTCTGTCCATTTTCCCAATGCGCCGAAAATATTCAGGCCGCTCGCCTGAACGAGGATCAGGCACACAAAGGTAACCGCGATGACCGCTGCCAAGGAAGCCGCTCTGCGCAACAGGCGTTTCGACTTCGTTGTCGGCGGTGATGTCTTTTCTGCCGCGGCAAGGATCGTTTGTGTGCTCAGGCTTTCCTCAAGCTTCTTCCACGTCTCGTCCGCATCCGCGAAACGACCGCACGAATCCTCCGTGTCTTTCTCGATCATTGCCTCCGCGACCGCGTCAAAGTATTCGTCATCCTCCTGACTGCTCGCCAGCCAGCCCATCGCCAGCCGTTCTTCCAGCTCCTTTGTGCTTAATTGCTTTAGTTCACTGTTTTTGGCTTCCGTCCTTCGGTCTTTATTGCTCACGATTTGCACCTCCTCATATATATAACAGCAGCAGCGTCCTGTTTTTGGACATATCTTTTTTATTTTCGATAATTTTTTATAGGGAATCTCTGAACAGATCAGCAGCGGCGCTCAGCGGATCTGTTGACGCAACTTATCGGTTCAAAAACCTTGCAATACGCAAAGTATTCCTATGCTTTTCAAACCTCAATTTGGAGCAAAATCTCTCGCTGACCGCTCTTGCAGTTCTAAAGCCCCTGTTTTGTCTAATGAAAACAGGGGTTCTTTGACAGACTGAAGCCGCCGCATACAAGCAAATGTATGCGGCGGCATCATCTTTGGTTTGCGTCATCTCATTTTCGGACGCCGACAACCTGATACATCCTGTCGTCGGAAATAATCACATCCACGTCGAACCACGGGGCAAAGAGCTTTGCCAGCTCATGCGCCTCAAGCAGGTCGATGGAGACGCGGCTCGCGCTGTCGGAATGGTGGCGAAGGAGCTTTTCCCTGCTCATGCCGTGGGCAACCGTCAACCTGCCGCCCGCCTTAACCCATTGCGCCAAATGCTCGATCAGACGCGCAGGCGCGGGAAAGTGCGGAAACGCATTATAGATCACAACGGCATCAAAGCAGCGGTCAAACGCGGTCTGCTCCGCGTCTCCGCACAAGACCCTGACCTGCGGGTATTTTTGCCGCGCGATTCTTACCATTTCGGGCGAGAGGTCAATCGCGGTCAGCGAGGCGACACCGCGCTTTAGATAATCCGAAAACAAAACGCCCGTGCCGCACGCCACGTCGAGCACATCGATGCCCGCACGGATGCCCGCGTTGTCCAAAATCGCGGCGATCACCGCATCATTTCGTACTGTCTCCGCGTCCCAAGCCGGTGCGCAGCGGTCAAAAAACCGCTTTACCTCCTGCTGTTCCATAGGCCGCGCCTCAGTCTGCAGTCTTAGGATAGCGTTCGGGAATCAGCCGCGCCTTCATCAGGGTGAATACCAGCGTAGGCAGGACGAGCAACTGAATCGCAATGCCCGGCAGTCCCTCAACAAAATACGTGCTTGCGAGCATGGAAAAGGACAGTCCCGTCATGCCGGAAGCGCCGCTGAGATAGAACAGCACCCTTGCCGCACCGCCTGCGATGCGGCCGAGCAGCATTGCGGAAATCAGCGCGATATAGAGATCGGCATAGGTGCTTTTTGTGCGGATAAAGCGCAGGAGCAGCCCGCAGGCAAGACCGTAAACGCAAAGCTCCGGCAGCATCGAAACAAGCGCCGTCGCAGGGGGCATGCCGGACAGCGCGTGGGAGATCAAGGGTCCCGCAATGCCGCAGAAGGCGCCGTAGCCCCATCCGCAGATCATGCCGCACAGAAGGACGGGAATGTGCATGGGAAGGAAGACCGTGCCCGCACCGAAAGCGTGGAAGGCCAGCGGAAGCACATAGCAAAGGGCAATGCAAACTGCGCAAATACAGGTGCGTTTGACATAGGACATTTTTTTCATAAGCCACCTCCGAGAGAAGTAGGTTTATTTTCAGACTGTCAAAAAACTATAGTCTTGTCATTGCGAGACCCCGCAGGGGTCGTGGCAATCTCGCAGAATAATTTCGCTTCTTGTATGTTTTCCGGCGAATACGAAATTTTTCTAAACGCTGTTATTTTATCGTTTGCAGCGCGCTTCTGCAAGCCCCTGAGGGGGTTATTTCCCGAAAAAAGTCGAAAAAACAGGGTTCTTGCCTGTGCGACGCACCCCCGCCGTCTCACAAAACGGTTTCATGATTTTTCAGATTCCCGCTCGGCTTCGCCTTCTCGGAATGACGCGGGAGACTTTTTAACATACACAAGCACCGAAAAACCGTGGAATTTCGGTGCTTGCACGAGATTTTTCCGTCGCTTTGTTTTCTTGGAAGGACAGATTTTAGGAGGCGCTGAATAGATCCGCAAGAGCTTGCTTAGACCTTATCGCGCAGCGCGTTTTCCAAGCATACGACCGCCGATTCCTCGGGGAGGCAGGCGAAATACAGCAGCGGAGCCTCCCGCCAAATATGCAGCGCGGCATCAAGCACAGCTTCGGTCTGCGTCTCCGGATCGTAGGTGCAGCCATCCAAAAAGGCTGCCGCCGCCTCCCGCGCAGAGGCGGGACGGAGTTCGTTCCTCTTCCCCTGCCGCAGCAAAACAACCGCCCGCAGAGGCAGCGCCCGATTCTCGCAGATGCCGGACGTGCCGCAATACGGCGAGCCGTACGCCCTCCAACAGCCATCGACGCGGCGCAGCAGCGCGCGGTCGCCGTTGACGATCTCCGCGCCGCGGTAACGCTGCCACAACGCCGCTTGGGTAGATTTTCCCGTTTGCTTCGGCGCGGTAAACAGAATCGCCCGTCCCCGATCGTTAATGAAAGAGGCATGGAGGAAGATTCCGCCGTGCTCCAGCAGCAGCTTCGGCAGCTCCAGCAGCTTCAGCACCAAATTGGTATCATACAGCGGCAGGCAGACCTCCTCCAAGCAGACGCGATACCTCCCCGCTGCTTCCTCCGTCTGCGTCAGCAGCAGCTTTTCCGAGCATTCCTGAAACATCACGCGCAGGCGCCGCCCGTTTTGCAGGTATTCCGCCGTATGCAGCGTCCGTTTTAGCGCGGTCAAGCCCGTCGGCAGCGTCGGATGCCCCACCGACACCGTAAATTCAATCTGCGGCACGGCCTCCTCACAGCGAAACGGCGCTAAAAACCGACTTTCCGCAAAGGACGGCCCGCGCAGGGCGATCGTCAGACCGCCGACACAATAGCAGGTTGTGGTTTCCTTCATATGTCGTTTTATTTCACTCGTTTGACTTATAATAAAGCATACAGTGACAGTAGCCCTCAAAGCTGTCGTCCGCAATCTGGGCGCGGAACTCCTTGCACATACATTTGTTGTCCTCGGTGCGCTCGCGGCGGCACGGGCAATAGCCGCCCGTCTGCTTCAGCCCCTCCTTCACCGTGCGGACAAGCTCCTGATCGGGATTGAGCGTGATCTTCATTGCAATTCTCCTTCCATACCTCAGTATGACATGACCGTCGGGGCAAGAGAAAGCTCCCCTTCGGTGACACCGTATGTCTGAAACAGGCTTTGGGCGGCGGGGTGCTCAACAGGCAGGCGCAGGCGCAGGCGCGTCTTTCCGCGCCTCCTTGCAAGGCTGACCGCCTCGCCCAAAAGCTGCGCCGACAAGCCCCGCCCGCGGAACTCCGGCAAGAGCGCAAGCCGCGTAAGCTCGTCCGTCTTCTCGTCAATTGAGCGCAGAACAAGCACGCCCGTCGGTTCATTCACGAGCACGGAAACGCGCGTAAGCTCTCCCCGCGCCGTTTCAAGGGCGGCAAGCAGCGCCGCGTCCTCCTCCTGCGCGTCGCGGTACCACATATTAAAATCCTTATGCTCGCCGCCGCGCCACCACTGCTGTCTGCCCAAGGTTGAGATCTCCGGCGGCAGATGCGACGCATCGTTTAAGTACTCCAATTGATAGCCTGCGCCGTCCCACAGCAGCTTCGTCACGGCGGTGTTTTCGCTGTGCGGCAAATCGCGCTTCTCGGGGAAGAACAGCCGCTGCTGCACGCCGCGCAGAACCATGCCGTGCGAGAAGATCGCGACGGTCTGCCCCTCGTGGCGGCGCGCGACCTCCTCCAATGCCTCCAAAAAGCGCCCCGTGTAGGTCGCAAAGCGTTCGCTGCCCTCGACCGACCAGCTCTGCGGGTCATGGGAAAAGGCGCGGTTGCGCATCGGGTCGGTGTGATCCAGCCAGCCGAAGGGGTTATCCTCCCACACACCGCAATTCAGCTCCCGAAAGCGCGGCTCCTTGCAAAGCGGAAGCTGCTTCGGCTTGCAGATTGCGCCCGCCGTCGTGCAGGTGCGCGTTAGGTCGCTGGCATACACCGCGTCAATAGAAACGGTTTCAAACCGCTTCGCCAGTGCCGCGATCTGCTTCAATCCGTTCGGCGTGACATTGGAATCGTACTGCCCATGCAGGCGGCGGAAGACGTTGCCCTCCGCCTCGGCGTGGCGGATCAGGTAAAGCGTTGTCATAGAATCACCACATATTTGGAAATATCGTTTTTCATCTTTTCGGCTGCCTGATAGGCAAAGTCAAGATAGTCCGTGCCGTCGCTGCCCTCCTTCTGCCATGCGCAGATGATCGACCGCGAGGCGGAGATGATCGCGCCGTGTCCGAAGCGGTCAAAGGCAAACTGCACGTTTTTCGCCGTGCCGCCCTGCGCGCCGTAGCCCGGGACAAGGAAAAACAGGCGGTCATATTTTTCGCGCAGGAGCTTCATCGTCTGCGGGAAGGTCGCGCCGACAACCGCGCCCAGCTCGCTGTAGCCGTATTTGCCGAACAGACCGTCGCTCCAGCGCATGGCAAGATCCGCCATCGCGGTATATACCACGCGGTCGCCCGAGAGCAGATCCTGCACCTCGCGGGAGGACTTGTTCGAGGTCTTGAGCAGCATGAAAATATTCTTGCCCTCGTGCTTGCAGTAGGGCAGGAAGGGCTTAATGCCGTCGCTGCCGAGATAGCCGTTGACGGTCAATGCGTCGCACTCATACAGCTTATGCGCCGTCTCCCCGACGGGGACCGTGCCGAACATCGCCTGTGCGTAAATTTCCGCCACACTGCCGACGTCGCCGCGCATGGAGTCGATCAGCACATAGTAGCCGCGCTCCTTGGCATAACGGCTGATCGCCTGCATTTTTGCGATGCCGTCCGCGCCGAGACCTTCAAAGCAGGCGCTTTGAAGCTTGACTGCGGGTACCAGCCCGCAGAGACGGTCGAGCAGCTCCGTGCAGAAGCGGTAATACGCCTCCGCCGCGCCCTGCACGGTCTGCCCATGCGCGGCGTAAGCGTCCTTCACGATATGCGGCGGCAGGATCGGAAGATAGGGGTCTAACCCGAGCATCACGGGATTTTTCAGTTTTCGGATGCGTTCCTGCAAAGCGTCGATCGACATAGGGTATCCCTCCTTTATATTATAAAATAGTATAGCATAATTTTTCTTCGAAAAAAAGACGATTTTCGACATTTTGCGTTTTTTTGCCGCAGCGGGGCAAACTATTACCGCCATACGGCAATTTTATAATATTGGGAGGAAAGGTTATGCAGGTCAAGGGATTTTTACTGACACTGGGCTTGGGAATGGCAGCCGGCGGCGCGGTTGCGCTGATGCTGCCGCAGCAGTCCACCGCGCGCAAGACCGCGCAGAAGGCGGTCGATAAGCTCGAGCAATCTGTCTCAAGCATGGTGCAGTAACGACAAGCCGTGGGGCGGACAGCGTCGTCCGCCCCTACCGGTATGCGGCGGAATTATTCACAAATCTTTCAAAAAATCCCGCTTGTAAAGGCTTGACAATTTTTAAAAGCGTGGTATGATGTGGACAAAAGAGATTAGCACTCTCGATCGCAGAGTGCTAAAAGCAATAGCAAGCACTGATGAAATCGCAAGAGCAGACGACGAGAGATTTTGCTGCAAGGCAAAGTTCGGAATGCGCGGGAATACTTTGTGTATTTCAAGTTTTTCGAACTGCAGCATTGCGGCAAAAGATCCGTCGGCTGCCGTCAGCCGATTGGATCAGTGTTTGCTCAGGAACTCTTCCGGAAAGGAGAATCGTTATGAATCCCGATATCTATACGCAGAAATCCTTGGAAGCCGTCCGCGACGCACAGCGTCTTGTGACGGAGTATCAGAATCAGCAGCTCGAGCAGGTACATCTGCTGCTTGCGCTGCTGCGGCAGGAGGACGGGCTGATCCCGCAGCTCCTGAAGAAAATGGACATCTCCCTCGAGAGCTTTGACGCCGCAACCGAGGCGGCGGTCAATAAGCTGCCCGTCGTGACCGGTTCAGGGCGCGACGCCGACCACTTCTACATTTCGCGCGGCGTGGACAGCCTGCTTGCGCAGGCAGAGCAGACCGCAAAATCCATGCACGACGACTATGTCTCCGTCGAGCATCTCTTCCTCGCCATGCTGGACACCGCCGACGACACGGTGCGTCCGCTGTTTTCCGACTACCGCATCACAAAGGAGAACGCCTTGCAGACCCTGCAGGGCATTCGCGGCAGCCAGCGCGTGACGACCGACAATCCCGAGAGCACCTATGAGGCGCTGGAGAAGTACGGCACCGACCTTGTCAAAAAGGCGCGCGAGAAAAAGACCGACCCGGTCATCGGCAGAGACGATGAAATTCGTAATGTCATCCGTATTCTGTCCCGAAAGACGAAGAATAACCCCGTCCTGATCGGCGAACCCGGTGTCGGCAAGACCGCCATCGCCGAGGGCTTGGCACAGCGAATCGTGCGCGGCGACGTGCCGAAATCCCTGCAGGACAAGACGATTTTCTCCCTCGACATGGGTGCCTTGATCGCCGGCGCGAAGTACCGCGGCGAGTTTGAGGAGCGCTTGAAGGCAGTCCTGAATGAGGTCAAAAGCTCCGAAGGGCGCATTATCCTGTTCATCGACGAGCTGCACACCATCGTCGGCGCAGGCAAGACCGAGGGCAGCATGGACGCGGGCAACCTGTTAAAGCCCATGCTGGCGCGCGGCGAGCTGCACTGCATCGGCGCAACGACGCTCGACGAATACCGCAAGTATATTGAGAAGGACCCCGCCTTGGAGCGCCGGTTCCAGACGGTCTTGGTCAGTGAGCCGACGGTCGAGGACACCATCGCGATTTTGCGCGGCTTGGAGGAGCGGTACGAGGTCTTCCACGGCGTGAAGATCACCGACCCAGCGATCATCGCCGCCGCGACCCTCTCCGACCGCTATATCACCGACCGCTTCCTGCCCGACAAGGCGATTGACCTCATTGACGAGGCGTGCGCGATGATCCGCACGGAGATGGATTCGATGCCGACGGAGCTGGATGTGATCCGCCGCAAGATCATTCAGATGGAAATTGAAGAGGCGGCGCTGAAAAACGAGAACGACGAGCTTTCACAGGGCAGACTCGCGGAGCTTCGCAAGGAGCTTGCCGAGCAGCGCGAGAAATTTAACGCGATGAAGACCCAGTGGGAGAACGAGAAGAACGCCATCGGCAAGGTGCAGCAGCTCCGCGAGCGCATTGAGGACTTGGGCGCGCAGATCGAGCGCGCCGAGCAGGAATATGACCTTGAGACGGCGGCGCGGCTGAAATACGGCGAGCTGCCGGAGCTGAAAAAGCAGCTTGCCCACGAGGAGCAGCTTGCGCAGAACGCCAAGCAGAGCAACCTCCTGCGCGACAAGGTGACGGAGGAGGAGATCGCCCGCATTGTCGAG
>SFIL01000054.1 GCA_004556205.1 Clostridiales bacterium
AATGGCTGCCCAATGGTCAAGTTTGCCAACCAATAACCTAAAATAAGGAGTAAAAAACATGCAGAAAGCAATCATCGGCAAGAAAGTGGGCATGACCCAAATCTTCGATGAAGACGGACATGTGATTCCTGTCACCGTTATCGAGGCAGGTCCCTGTGTCGTCTCTCAGAAGAAGACAATCGAGAACGATGGCTATGTTTCCGTGCAGCTGGCCTTTGGCGATGTCGCTGAGAAGAAGCTGTCCAAGCAGGAAGTTGGTCATCTGAAGAAGGCGGGCGTTTCCGCCAAAAAGTACCTCAAGGAATTTAAGCTTGACAACGCTGCCGAACTCGAGGTCGGCGCTGAGATCAAGGCTGATGTGTTCGCTGCAGGCGACCATATCGACGTTACCGGCACCTCCAAGGGTCACGGTTTCGCCGGCGCGGTCAAGCGTCACGGCAATCACATCCAGAAGATGTCCCACGGCGGCGGCCCCGTTCATCGTCATTCCGGCTCCATGGGCTCTTCCTCCACCCCGTCCCGTATCTTCAAGGGCAAGGGAATGCCCGGTCACATGGGCGTTGAGCAGGTCACCGTGCAGAACCTGAGCGTTGTGAAGGTCGATGCCGATCTCAACATGCTCGTCGTTCGCGGTGCTGTCCCCGGTCCGAAGGGCGGACTGGTCTATGTCAAGAGCACCGTCAAGACCATTAAGGTTCATACCGGCGCGACTGCCATCAGCAAGAACCCGCAGAAGGCTTCCGGTCGTAACCCGCAGAAGGCTTCCGCGAGAGGCTAAGGAAAGGAGAGTTAACTTATGCTGAAAACAAGTGTTTATGACATGAACGGCAAGCAGGTTGGCGAGGTTGAACTTTCCGAGGCTGTCTTCGGCATCGAGCCCAACGAATCCGTTGTTCATGACGTTGTCAAGAATCATTTGGCCAACTGCCGTCAGGGCACACAGTCCGCTCTGACCCGCGCAGAGGTCTCCGGCGGCGGCAAGAAGCCGTGGCGCCAAAAGGGTACCGGCCATGCCCGTCAGGGCAGCACCCGCGCTCCGCAGTGGACGCACGGCGGCATCGTGTTCGCACCGAAGCCCCGTGACTACAGCTACACGCTGAACAAGAAGGTTCGCCGTTTGGCTCTGAAGTCTGTCCTGAGTGCAAAGGCCGCGTCCTCCGATATCGTCGTCATCGACGAGATCAAGATGGACGAGATCAAGACCAAGAAGTTCGCCGGCTTCCTGAGCGCGGTCAACGCTGACTGCAAGGCTCTGGTCGTTACCGCTGAGGTCAACGAGAATGTCGTCCTCTCCGCGCGCAACATCCCCGGCGTTCAGACCACATTTGCAAACCTTGTCAATGTTTACGATGTCCTCAACGCGAAGAAGCTCGTGCTTGACAAGGCTGCCCTTGCGAAGATTGAGGAGGTGTTCGCATGAAGACTGCATACGATATCATCATCCGTCCGGTCATCACCGAACAGTCCATGGAAGCGACCGACATGAAGAAGTACGTCTTCATGGTCGCCAAGAATGCCAACAAGACTGAGATCAAGAAGGCTGTTTCCGAAATCTTCGGCGTGAAGGTCGAAAAGGTCACCACCATCAACATGGACGGCAAGGCAAAGCGTCAGGGCAGATACCCCGAAGGCCGCACCGCGTCCTACAAGAAGGCTGTCGTGAAACTGACTGCCGATTCCAAGGCCATCGAATTCTTCGAGGGTATGGTCTAATCCATCTCAATTAAAGGAGTGTAACGCAAAATGGCGATTAAAACCTATAAGCCTTATACCCCCGCGCGCCGCGGCATGACCGTGTCCGCTTTCGAGGGTGTAGATAAGAAGGCAAAGCCCGAGCGTAGCCTGGTTGAGACCCTGAAGAAGAATTCCGGTCGCAACAGCTACGGCAGAATCACCGTCCGTCATCGCGGCGGCGGCAACAAGCGCAAGTACCGCATCATCGACTTCAAGCGCGATAAGCTGGACATGCCCGCAGTCGTGCAGCGTCTTGAGTATGACCCCAACCGCAGCGCTTTCATCGCACTGGTCAAGTATGAGGACGGCGAGCTTCGCTACATCCTCGCGCCGGTCGGCCTGAGCGTCGGTGACACCGTTCTTTCCTCTGCGGCTGCCGACATCAAGCCCGGCAACTGCCTGCCCATCGCCAACATCCCCGTTGGTACTGTCATCCACAACATCGAGCTCCAGCCCGGTTCCGGCGCACAGCTCGTTCGTTCCGCCGGCGTCGCTGCACAGCTGCTGGCGAAGGAAGACACCCTCGCGCAGGTGCGTCTGCCCTCCGGCGAGGTCCGCTATGTCCGTATGAACTGCACCGCCTGCATCGGGCAGGTCGGCAACATCGACCACGGCAACATCCACATCGGTAAGGCCGGCCGTACCCGTCACATGGGTATTCGCCCGACCGTCCGTGGCTCGGTCATGAACCCGAACGATCACCCGCACGGCGGCGGCGAAGGCCGCGCTCCTGTCGGTCGTCCCGGTCCTGTCACTCCGTGGGGTAAGCCTGCGATGGGTTACAAGACCCGCAAGACCAAGAACCCGACCGATAAGTTCATCATCAAGCGCAGAAACAGTAAGTAAGGAGGAAATGAATAATGAGCAGAAGCATTAAGAAAGGCCCGTTTGTTGCTCCTGAGCTGTATAAGCGCGTTGAAGAGCTCAACAAAACCGGTGAGAAGAAAGTGCTGAAGACCTGGTCCAGATCTTCGACCATTTTCCCCTCCTTCGTCGGTCACACAATCGCTGTCCATGACGGCCGCAAGCACGTTCCCGTCTATGTGACAGAGGACATGGTTGGTCATAAGCTGGGCGAGTTCGTTCCCACTAGAACGTTCCGCGGTCACTCCGGCTCCAAGACCTCCAATTCTAAGTAAGGGGGAAGAAACATGGAAGCAAAAGCACATCTGAAATACCTGCGTATTTCTCCGCGCAAGGTCAAGATCCTCTGCGATCTCGTTCGCGGCAAGGACGTTAAGACCGCCTGCGCTTATATCATGCAGACCCCGAAGGCAGCCTCTGAGCCCATGCTCAAGCTCCTCAAGAGTGCGATCGCCAATGCCGAGAACAATCACGGCATGGATGTTGACAAGCTGTATGTTTCGACCGCAGTTGCCAACCCCGGTCCCACGCTCAAGCGCGGTATGCCGAGAGCCAAGGGCAGATACAATCGCATCCTCAAGAGAACGACACACCTCACCATCGGTGTGAGCGAGAAGGCATAAGGAGGTTACTATGGGACAGAAAGTTAATCCTCATGGTTTGCGCGTTGGCGTAATCAAGGACTGGGATTCCCGCTGGTATGCCCGCAACGACAAGGTCGGCGACCTGATCGTTGAGGACTATAACATCCGTAAGGATCTCAAGAAGAGACTTTATTCCGCAGGCATCGCCAAGATCGAGATCGAGCGCAGCAATGCCCGCGTTAAGATCAATCTGCACTGCTCCCGTCCCGGCGTCGTCATCGGCAAGGGCGGTCAGGAGATTGAGAAGCTCCGTCTGGAGCTGGAGCAGAAGCTCGGCAAGAGCGTCGCTCTGAACATCATCGAGATCCGCAGCCCCGACCTCAACGCACAGCTTGTCGCTGAGAACATCGCTGCGCAGCTCGAAAAGAGAATTTCCTTCCGTCGTGCCATGAAGCAGGCGATGCAGAGAGCGACCCGTCTGGGCGCGAAGGGCATCAAGTGCTCCTGCGGCGGTCGTCTCGGCGGCGCGGAAATCGCCCGCAGCGAGTCCTATCACGAGGGGACCATTCCTCTGCAGACCCTCCGTGCGGACATCGAGTACGGCTTCGCGGAAGCGAACACCACTTATGGCAAGATCGGCTGCAAGGTTTGGATCTACAAGGGCGAAGTCCTGAACTCCACGCTGCGCCAGTCGGCACCCGAGGCTCCGCGCCGTGAGCGCCGCAACAACGACCGTCGTCGTGACGACCGTCGCGGTGGCGACCGCCGTGGCTCCGGCAGACCTTTCAATGGCGAGCGTCGTCGTGACGATCGCAGGGAAGGAGGCAACCGCTAATGTTAATGCCCAAGAGAACAAAGTTCCGTCGTGTACAGCGCGGCCGTATGAAGGGCGTCGCTTCTCGCGGCAATAAGGTATCCTACGGCGAATTCGGCATTCAGGCCGTTGAGCCCGGCTGGATCACCGGCAACCAAATCGAGGCGGCTCGTATCGCTATGACCCGTTACACCAAGCGTAGCGGTCAGGTTTGGATCAAAATCTTCCCCGACAAGCCTGTTTCCAAGAAGGCTCTCGGCGTCCGTATGGGCTCCGGTAAGGGCGCTCCCGAATACTGGGTTGCTGTCGTGAAGGCGCAGAAGGTCATGTTCGAGATCGGCGGCGTTTCCGAAGAGGACGCCCGCGAGGCACTCCGCCTTGCGCAGCACAAGCTGCCCATCAAGACCAAGATCATCGCCCGCGAAGATGCAGTATCTGAGAATGGTGGTGAATAATGATGAAGGCTAAAGAACTGAGAGCCATGTCCGTGGCTGATCTGGAAGCAAAGGTTTCCGAACTGAAGAAGGATCTGTTTTTCCTGCGGATGCAGCACGCAACAAATCAGCTCGATAACCCCGTCAAGATCGCTGCTGTGAAGAAGGATATTGCCCGCATCAAGACTATTATTCGTGAGAAAGAGACCGCAATCTGAGGAGGTAAGCGAAAATGAGTGAAAATACAAGAGCTTTCCGCAAAACCAGAGTTGGTCAGGTCGTCTCCGATAAGATGGACAAGACCATCGTGGTTGCAATTGAGGACAGCGTGCAGCACAAGCTGTATAAGAAGATCGTCAAGAGAACCTATAAGCTGAAGGCGCACGACGAGAACAACGAGTGCGGCGTCGGCGATACCGTAAAGGTCATGGAGTGCCGCCCCCTGTCGAAGGACAAGAGATGGCGCCTCGTGGAAATCATCAAGAAGGCTGAGTAAGGAGGTCGACAACTAAATGATCCAACAGGAAACTTTTCTGAAGGTTGCCGACAACACCGGCGCGAAGGAGATCAAGTGCATCCGTGTGCTTGGCGGCTCCAAGCGTAAGTTCGGCAACATCGGCGATGTCATCGTCGCCTCCGTCCGCAAGGCTACCCCCGGCGGCACGGTGAAGAAGGGCGAAGTCGTTCGCGCTGTCATCGTTCGCTCCGCAAAGGGCGTCCGCCGCGCCGACGGCACCTATGTCCGTTTCGACGAGAACGCTGCCGTTCTCATCAAGGACGACAAGAATCCCCGCGGCACCCGTATTTTTGGGCCGGTTGCAAGAGAGCTTCGTGACAAGGAATACATGAAGATCCTCTCCCTCGCTCCGGAAGTCATTTAATAGGGGGAACGGAAATGAACATTAAGAAGAACGATACCGTTATCGTCTTGTCCGGCAAGTCCAAGGGCAAGAAGGGCAAGGTCATCACCGCCATGCCCAAGGAGAACAAGGTCATTGTCGAGGGCGTCAATGTTGCTACCTGCCATGTCAAGGCGCGTAAGCAGAACGACGTTTCCGGCATCATCAAGCGCGAGATCCCCATTCGTGTGGACAAGGTGCAGCTCTACTGCTCCAACTGCAAGAAGGGCGTGCGTGTCGGCTTCAATGTAGACGGCGACAAGAAGGTTCGCGTCTGCAAGAAGTGCGGCAAGGAAATCTAAGGAGGAGGAACGAAGAAATGGCAAGACTGAAAGAAAAGTATACCGCTGAGCAGTACAAGAGCGTCATGCAGATCCCCCAGATCGCGAAGGTCATTGTGAACGTCGGCTGCGGCGAGAGCAAGAACAACGCGAAGGAGATCGAAGCCATCTGCAAGGACATCGCCACCATCACCGGTCAGAAGCCCATTACCACCAAGGCGCGCAAGTCTGTCGCGAACTTCAAGGTTCGTGAGGGCGAAACCGTCGGTGTGAAGGTCACCCTTCGCGGCGACAAGATGTGGGAGTTCCTCGACCGCCTGTTCAACGTGGCGCTGCCCCGTGTCCGCGACTTCCGCGGCATCAACCCGAACGCCTTCGACGGCCGCGGCAACTATGCAATGGGCCTGAAGGAACAGCTCATCTTCCCCGAAATCGAGTACGACAAGGTCGATAAGATCCGCGGCATGGATATCTGCATCTGCACTACCGCGAACACCGACGAGGAAGCCAAGGAACTGCTGACGATGGTCGGCGCTCCGTTCCACGCTTAATTTGGGAGGAAGACAAAAATGGCAAGAAAAGCTATGATTCTCAAGCAGCAGGCAGGGAACAAGTTCTCCACCCGCCGCTACAACCGCTGCAAGATCTGCGGCAGACCCCATGCTTACCTGCGTGACTACGGCGTTTGCCGTATCTGCTTCCGCGAGCTGGCTTACGAAATCCCCGGCGTTCGCAAGGCAAGCTGGTAACTTGAATTCGGGCGGTTTACCCGCCCAAAACACACAATCCTGTGTGATTCCAATGTAAAACAGGCATCGGAAGTCAGGGGAAAATGGAGCCGCACGCGGCTTACATTCCTCTGATACTCCGAGGTCTTAACGGGTACAGCCCGTAACTTCTAAAGGAGGTCAATCACATGCAAATCACCGATCCCGTAGCAGATATGCTGACCAGAATTCGGAACGCTAACTCTGCAAAGCACGACACCGTGGATGTCCCCGCTTCCAATCTGAAGAAGGACATCGCAAAGATCCTGCTCGACGAGGGCTACATCAAGTCCTACACCGTCGAAGAGGACGGCAAGCAGGGCATGATCCACATCACCCTGAAGTATCTCGGCAATAAGGAGAAGGTCATCACCGGTCTTCGCCGCGTCTCCAAGCCCGGTCTGCGTGTTTATGCCGGTGCCGAAGAGCTTCCGAAGGTCCTCCGCGGCCTCGGTATTGCCATCATTTCCACATCCAAGGGCGTTATGACCGACAAGGCTGCCCGCGCGGCGCATGTCGGCGGCGAAGTCCTTGCGTTCGTCTGGTAAGGAGGTAACATTATGTCCAGAATCGGCAAAATGCCTATCACTGTACCGGCGGGTGTTGAAGTGACTGTCGCAGACGGTAATGTCGTTACCGTCAAGGGTCCCAAGGGTACACTGACGAGCACATTCCATCATGAAATGATCATCAAGCAGGAGGGCGCAGTTCTGACTGTTTCCCGCCCGAACGATGCGCACGAGAACAAGAGCCTGCACGGTCTGACCCGCACGCTGCTGCACAACATGGTTGTCGGCGTTGAGAAGGGCTTCAGCAAGGAGCTTGAGGTCAACGGCGTTGGCTATCGTGCCCAGAAGCAGGGCAATCAGCTCATCCTGAACGTCGGCTATTCTCATCCCGTCACGATGGACGAGATCGACGGCATCACCATCGACGTTCCCGCTCCCAACAAGATCGTTATCAGCGGCATCGACAAGCAGAAGGTCGGTCAGTTCGCTGCCAACGTTCGCGGTAAGAGACCCCCCGAGCCTTACAAGGGCAAGGGCATCAAGTATACTACCGAAGTCCTTCGCCATAAAGAGGGCAAGGCCGGCGGCAAGAAATAATAGGAGGTGTGCGTAAATGATTAAGAAGACCGATAAGAAGGCAATGCGCCTGAAGCGCCACGTTCGCGTTCGCGGTAAGATCTCCGGCACACCGTGCAGACCCCGCCTGAATGTGTTCAGAAGCAACGCAAACATCTATGCGCAGATCATTGATGATGTTAACGGAGTCACTCTGGTTTCCGCTTCTACCGTGGAAAAGGAGTTCGAGGGCGCGACCGGCAACTGCGAGGCTGCCAAGAAGGTCGGCGCGATGGTCGCAGCGCGTGCGAAGGCCAAGGGTATCGAAGAAGTCGTATTCGACCGTGGCGGTTATGTCTATCACGGCCGTGTAGCTGCTCTGGCTGAAGGCGCCCGCGAAGGCGGACTCAAATTCTAAGAGGAGGAACTGGAAAAATGGCTTATAACAGAGCTCCTGAAAAGGACAACGCTCCCGAAATGATCGAACGCGTCGTTTATCTTAACCGTGTCAGCAAGACCGTTAAGGGCGGCCGCGTCATGAAGTTCTCCGCGCTGGTTGTTGTCGGCGACGGCAACGGTACCGTGGGCTACGGTCTCGGCAAGGCGGCGGAGGTTTCCGAAGCCATCCTCAAGGGCATCGCAAATGCGAAGAAGAACCTGCACAAGGTCACCCTCTCCGGCACAACGATCCCCCACGAGGTCATCGGCATCTACGGTGCCGGCACTGTTCTCATGAAGCCCGCTTCCGTCGGTACCGGCGTTATCGCCGGCGGCGCAGTCCGTGCTGTCATGGAAGCTGTCGGTATCTCCAATATTCGTACCAAGTGCCTGCGCTCGAATAACCCGCAGAACGTCGTTAAGGCGACAATGCAGGGTCTGCTGAGCCTGCGTGGACCGGAAGAGGTTGCGCGCATCCGCGGTAAGAGCGTGGAAGAAATCATCGGTTAAGGAGGATACGAACAATGGCACAGTTAAAGATCAAGCTCGTCAAGAGCATCAGCGGTCGTATCCAGAAGCACATTGCCACGGCGGAATCCCTCGGCCTTCGTAAGATCGGTCAGGAAACCATTCAGCCCGACAATGAACAGACCCGCGGCAAGATTGCCAAGATTGGCTATCTGCTCGAGGTCACCGAAGTAGAATAAGGAGGAGACAAGAATGGAATTACATGAACTTGCTCCCGTCCTGGGTTCTACCCAGGTTGCAAAGCGCAAGGGCCGCGGCTGCGGCACCGGCAACGGCAAGACCGCAGGCCGCGGTCACAAGGGTCAGAAAGCCCGCTCCGGCGGCAAGGTCCGCGTCGGTTTCGAAGGCGGTCAGATGCCTCTGGCACGCCGCATCCCGAAGCGCGGCTTCAACAACATCTTCGCGAAGCCCCTCACGGCTGTCAATGTCGGCGCGCTGAACGCGTTCGAGGACGGCGCTGTGGTCGATGCGGCTGCGCTCGAAGAAAAGGGCATTATCCGCGACTGCAAGTATGGTCTGAAGGTTCTGTCCAACGGCACACTGACGAAGAAGCTGACTGTGAAGGCAGCGGCGTTCTCTGGTTCTGCCAAAGCAAAGATCGAGGAGGCAGGCGGAAAGGCTGAGGTGGTGTAAGTGCTTACTACACTCCGTAATGCTTGGAAGATTCCCGAGCTGCGCAGAAAAATTCTGTTCACGCTCCTGATCATCCTCCTTTACCGCATCGGCAATGTTATCCCCGTTCCGTTCGTCAACGTCGAGAGCATGTCTCAGATGTTTGACGCAGAGCTGAGCGGCACGATCCTCGGTCTGTTCAACATGATGTCCGGCAATGCGTTCTCGATGGCGACCATTTTTGCGCTGTCGATCCAGCCGTATATCAACGCATCCATTATCATTCAGCTCCTTACCATCGCCATTCCCGCACTCGAGCGTCTGAGCAAGGAAGGCGGCGAAGAGGGCAAAAAGAAGATCACCAAGATCACCCGCATCACCACCGTTGCGTTGGGTCTGCTGATGGGCTTTGCCTACTATGTCATGCTTACCAATTACAACGGCGCATACAACAACCTGCTCCTCACTGAGACGGGCGTCCTGCCCGCGATCGTGATCATCCTCACCTTCACTGCCGGCTCCACGCTGGTCATGTGGTTGGGCGAGCAGATCACCGAGCACGGCATCGGCAACGGCATCTCCATGATCCTGTTTGCCAACATC
>SFIL01000011.1 GCA_004556205.1 Clostridiales bacterium
ATTCGCCGAAAAACATACAAGAAGCGAAATTATTCTGCGAGATTGCCACGACCCCTGCGGGGTCTCGCAATGACAAGACTATAGTTTTTTGACAGTCTGCAGTCCGCTGCGTAAGCAGCGGGCTTGGTGTTGTCATAGCTTGGTTCGCAGCTTGCTTAATGCCGTGCCGGAGAGCCATTGCAAAAGCTCCTGCGGTGTGGCGGGCAGGTCAGCGGTCAGAAAACGCGTTTTCCCCGGAACCATGCGCGTCGGGTCGTCGCTCTCCGCCCAAATCACACGCTGCAAAATCGGCTTTTCACAGGTGCGTATATCTCCGTCGGGAAGCGGCTCATGCTGGAGCAGAATGGTCGCATTAAAATTGTCCGAGGTCCACCGCCCGAAATTCGTTGTCGGGCTTTTCCACAGCCATTTGCGCCGCGCGCCGCCCTCCGCAAAGCCCTTCGGCTTCAGATAACCGTTGTGGATGTCCTGCGTGCAGCGCATCAGCCAAATCACGTGATAGCCCGCGCGCTGGAAGAAGCTGCAAACGTCGAAAAATGCCGCCTCCATCAAAAGCCCGTCCTGCAGCATCATCACGAACTGGTTCATCTGCACGAAGGCGGTGACCGTTTCACCGTCAAGAGGAATGGGAACGTCGCGGTTTTCAGGCGGCACGAGGCTTTGCCACTGCCGTTTCCATGTCTCGGGGTCGTTCTGTTGCAGCGCGCTCTTTCTGTGAAGCAGCATGGGGAATTTTCCTCCCTGTTATGTTTTTCTCCGCGCCTCGACGCGATATTGAATGGTACCTGCGGTGTCATCCTCAATGGAAATTGCGTAAGCAACCTCAAGGGTACCGCCGTTTTCGTCGATATTTGACGAAATGCGCTCGGTGCGTACGGTGATCATCAGCGCGCCGACACCGACGTCATACAGCGAGCGATCCTCCTCGCCCACGGCGAAAACCATGACGGACTGCACCGCGCCCGTGCGCGTGAGCGTGACGCGCTCCGGCTCGATGCGGAAGGTCGTCTGCGTACCGCTCATGCCCGTCAGCTCACTCTCCGCGTAGGACAGAAGCACCGCGCCGTTCTCCGTGCGCAGCGTGCCGTCCGTGACGAGCTTGGTTGTCTCCGGCGCTTCGTTCTGAAAACGCTGCACACCGTCGATAGTCAAAAGAACCTCACACGTCACGAATCAAGCCTCCGTTGCCAGCTCAAGCAGGCGGTCGAGCAGCTCGCTGTAGGGAATGCCGCTGGCGGCAAAGAGCTTGGGATACATCGAGATGGAAGTAAAGCCCGGAATGGTATTAATCTCGTTAAAGACGATCTCATTTCCCTCATAGGTCACGAAAAAGTCCACGCGGGAAAGCCCTCTGCACCCGAGTGCCTGATAAGCGCGGATGGCGGTGTCGCGGACGGACTCAGCGGTCTGCTCGTCGATGCGGGCGGGAATATACAGACGGGCGCAGTCGGAGATATACTTTGCATCATAGTCGTAAAACTCCGTGCCGGAGTCGATCTCACCGCAGATGGACGCGGCGGGCGCGTCGTTGCCTAAGACTGCGACCTCGACCTCATGCCCGTTGATGAATTCCTCGACAAGAACCTTTTGGTCGAATTTTGCCGCGTTTTGCAGGGCGGCAAGCAACGCCTCGCGGTTCTTTGCCTTGGCAACACCGACGGACGAACCGGTTCCCGCAGGCTTGACAAACACAGGATAGGAGAAGCGTTTCTCCACCGCGTCCATCACGGCTTCGGGATTGACGGCAAGCTCCTGCGCCTTGACGAGCTGCCATGCCGCCTGACGGATGCCTGCGCAGTCCATGACGAGCTTTGTCAGCGTTTTGTCCATGCAGGTTGCGGACGCGGCGACGTTCGGCCCGACATAGGGGATGCCTGCAAGCTGCAATAGCCCCTGCATTGCTCCGTCTTCCCCGTTTTCACCGTGCAGAACGGGGAAAACCACGTCAATCCGCTCGCGCACGACGCAGTCGCCTTCAAAGCTGAGCAAGCCTTGTCCGCGCACGGGGGAGAGGGCGGCGCGGCGGTTTGCCTCACAGTGCAGCCATTCGCCGTTGGGCAGCTTGCTGTAATCCGTGCCGCCGTAAAGCACCCAATCCCCGTCCTTCGTGATGCCGACAGGGAAAATGTTGTATTTTTCTTTATTCAAATTATTCAGCACTGACTCCGCTGAACGGAGCGATACCTCGTGCTCGGGCGACATCCCGCCGAAAAGCACACAAACACTGAGTTTCTTCAAATAAAAGCGCCTCCGAATCAAAGTACTTGTAGCAAGTCTCTATATCATATGTGATTATTCTGCTAAAAACAAGTCCTTTTTTCCGCTTTTTCGCAATTTGCAGTGGAAATTTTCACACAGACTCGATATAATAGAGCGCGAAAGGACGGTGAGGCGCGAATGACCATTGATTTGACGAACGGGGAATTCCGCAGCTTGCTGGATTTGGTTTACATTGGCAACTGGATTTTGAATTCCACGCGCGGCAATGACCGCATCGAGGAATATGACCGTATCGAGAGCAAAATATTCGATCTGTGCAGCGGTACGCCGCTGTCGGCGCTGGTGGAGCATCGGCTGGGGGTGGCATTCCCGTCGCGGGCGTTTCAGGAGGGCGGCATACAGGACGCGATCGCCTATTATGAGGACGGCGTGTTTTTTGATATCCTTGCCGAGGAGCTTGCCAAGCGCGATATGGATTATCCCGAAATCACGGGCGAGAATTACGGTGAGCTGACCGAGCGCATGGAGAAGTACCTTGCCGAATTCAACGAAAACGGCGTGGAAAATGTTTCCATCGAAGGGGTGGACGCAGAATAAAAGGGCGGGGCTGCTGCCCCGCCCGCTGCAGACTGACGATGAAGCCCGAGAGCGTCAAAATCGAGAAACAATTTGAGATATTTTGCGTTTGAAATAAGGAGAAAGCCTATGCCGAAGGTGATCGAGATTACGGATTTTTCTGCGCCGGAGCTGGATGTGTTTGCCCGCCTGACGGAGGCACAGCTCCTCAATCGGGAGCATATCGAGCAGGGACTTTTCATTGCGGAAAGCCCAAAGGTGATTGAGCGGGCGCTCGATGCAGGCTGCGTTCCGGTGTCGCTCCTGATGGAGCGGAAGCACATCGACGGACAGGCGCGTGAGATCATCCTGCGCTGTGGGGAGACGCCCGTTTATACCGCTCCGTTGGAGGTTCTGACCCAACTTACCGGTTTCCGACTGACCCGCGGCGTACTGTGCGCCATGCGCCGGCCGACCCTGCGGGATGCCGAGACAGTTTGCGCCGATGCGCGGCGCATCGCAGTGCTTGAAAATATTATGAATCCGACGAATCTCGGCGCGATCTTTCGTTCCGCAGCAGCACTTGATATCGAGGCGGTGCTTTTGACGCCGGCGTGCAGCGACCCGTTATATCGCCGCGCGCTCCGCGTGAGCATGGGCACGGTGTTTCAGGTGCCCTGGGCGTACTTCGGCAGCGGAGAGGCGGCGGATGTGGCACAGCTCAAGGCATTGGGCTTTCGGACGGCGGCGATGGCGCTGCGCGACGATGCCGTCAGCATCGACGATGCGCGTCTTGCGGCAGAGGAACGGCTGGCAATTGTTTTAGGCACGGAGGGGGACGGACTGGCGCGGGAGACAATCGCGGATTGCGATTATACCGTGCGCATTCCCATGTCCCATGGGGTGGATTCTCTGAATGTTGCCGCCGCAAGCGCCGTCGCCTTTTGGCAGCTCTGCGCGCAAGGCGCTCCTGCCAAACATAACGAAAGTTAAAAGGATTTATATGAGATATGCCTGTTTGTACAAAAGGGCGGCTTCCGAAGAAGCCGCCGTTACAGACTGTCAAAAAACTGGTTCTATAATAAATGTTGGGGTCAGGTGAAGTAGACTGCCCCAGATTGTACGGACAGCACAAAATGGGTCTGTGTAAAATTATTATGTTTAAGCGGAGAGGCGCAGCGTTAGCGGCGCCTCTCCAGTTTTTATCTGGATGCGCTCATGGTTATAAAAGTGGATGTATCTGTCTATTAAGTCGTTGGCTTCGTGGATCGTCGTCGGTTTGTGCCTGTTCTTGATAACAAGCGTTCAAGAATTACGCTTTCTTTTTGACCTCGACAGGATTGCCCGAAAATTCGAGCGCAAAGGCAGAGAGGACGGTGCACAGGGAAAGCCCGCTATTAGCGATGGGGCGTTTGCCTCTTGGGTAAAGAAGTCATTCTGCGATGACCGCTCCTTTGACGCCCTTGTTTACCTGGAGGACTATACGCTTCACGAAAACCCGCCGGGAATCTCCGATTCTTTGGTAGAAGGGCGAATCGTCTATGATGCATTCGTGCTTGATAATAAGGCGAAAGCTATCTATTATCAGGAGCTTACAGCGGAGTCGGCCGCTTAATTCTCATTCTTTCCTCCTTTTTCGCCCCGCATAGCAGTCCTGCAAATAACGCATGGCTGCTATGCAGGGCAATTCTAAAAAGATAACGATTTATAGCGGTTCTACACGAAAGGGCGGTTGCTGTCAATGACTTCATACCACGAAATAAAGTACCCGTTGCGGTTTTGGTGTCGGTTTTCCCGCTGCGTTCGATTCCAGTAGAAATAACAAAAGACCCGAAACCAAGCGGTTTCAGGTCTTAAAATGGAGCTGCTATCCAGATTCGAACTGGAGACCTCATCCTTACCAAGGATGCGCTCTACCTGCTGAGCTATAGCAGCATTTCAGACAGCTCTGATATTATAGCAAGGGAATGGACACCTGTCAACTCTTTTTTTCAAAATTTGCGACTTTTTTCAAATCGCCTGCCCGCTGCTTGCGGGCAGGCAGTTTTCATTTTGGCAGGATGACGCGGAAGGTCGAGCCTTTATTCGGCTTACTGACAACCTCGATCAGTCCGTCGGAAAGCTCTACGATACGTTTCACGAGAGCTAACCCCAAACCGTTGCCAAGCGACTTATGCGACGCGTCACCCTGATAGAATTTTTCAAAGATGCGCTCCTGCACCTCCTGCGTCATACCACAGCCGTGGTCCGTCACGCTGACGACAACACATTCTTTCTGGTCGAGCAGGCGGATCTCGATCGTCTGCCCGCGCTCGCTGAACTTGACGGCGTTTGAGATCAGATTTGTCCAAACATGCATCAGCAGTGCCTCGCAGCCATTCAGCGTGACCTCGTCCAGCTCGACATTAAAGACGATGTCCTTCTCCGCCCACGCCGGTTCGAGCGCGACGACCGCCTGCCGTATCTGCTCATCCAAGCGGAAATCCCGATACTGCTCAGCGAGCGATTTACTCTCGATTTTGGAGAGCATGAGAATACTGCCGACCAAATCGGTCAGGCGGTGCGTGTTATAAAGAATCTTTTCGAGGTATTCTCCGCGCTCGTCTGCCGTGAGCGCGGGATCCTGCAAGAGCATGGCGTAGCCCTCGATGGCAGTCAGCGGTGTCTTGAATTCGTGCGAGACATTTGCCACAAAATCGTTGCTCAGAGTGGAGATGCTGTTCAGCTCGCGCACCATTGCGTTAAAATTGCGGAAAGTTGTCTGTACTTCCTCTAACTTGCTTGAATCACTGACGGTGATATCGAAATTGCCCCGCGCGACCTCCTTGGACGCCCTGCTGAGCTTGACCATCGGCGCAAGAATGCGCCGTCCGATAAAATAGCTCATCAGCGCTGCCGCGACCGCCGCCACAACAAACAGCGACACAAGCATGGAAAAACTCAGCTTATAGACCACGCCAAGGGCGTCAAGCAGGAACAGAACGCCTGTGACCATGCCCGCCGAGAATAGAACGATGATAAAAATAATCAGGTAATAATAGGTGCGCATACGCGGCGAGAGCTTGTCATTCATGCCGTTTCACCGCCTTATAGCCGATGCCGCGCACCGTGACAATCTCAAAGTCGGGGTTATTGCGGAAACGGTCGCGCAGACGGTTGATATGCACATCGACCGTGCGCGCCTCGGTCTGCGACTCGACGCCCCAAATATCATCCATAAGCTGCTGACGCGTAAAAATATGATTGGGTGAGGAGACAAGCTTATACAAAAGCAGAAACTCCTTCTGCGGCAGGATCGTCTCTGTTCTTCCGCTGCGGACGGAGAAGGAGTCATATTCAAAGGTCGTGCCGCCGATGCTCTGCCGCCGCTCTGCGACGATCTTTGCCCTGCGCAGAAGGGCTTGGACACGCAGGACAAGCTCGTTGACATTGATGGGCTTGACCATATAATCGTCCGCGCCTGCAATAAAGCCGAACTGCATATCTTGAAAGCTGTCCTTTGCGGTGATCATCAGCACGGGGAGCTGATTGCCCGCGTCGCGCAGGGAACGCACAAGGGCATAGCCGTCCATGCGCGGCATCATGATGTCCGATACGATCAGATCAATATACTCGTGCTCAATTGTCTCCAGCGCCTCCACGCCGTCGGACACGCCGAGGGCGGTAAAGCCGTTCCTCGTCAGCACGCGGCAAAAGAGCTGTTGCAGCTCCGCGTCGTCCTCCGCGACTAAGATCTTGAACATTGTGTTTTCACCTCTGTGATTCAGTATACCATAGCAACGCATGGATGAAAAGGAAAAATCAACAAAAATTTATTCCTCCGTTGATATTGAGTTGATAATCTGTGACTATAATTTGAATAGTATCAGGTGTCACGGGGTGATGAGATGAAAGAAATGCGTACGCGCAAGGAAAAACGGGCGCTTCGAAAGCAGGACATACAGCGGCGGCTCAAGCGCAAAAGCCACGCCACGCTGATTACTTACGCGGTCATTCGGGTGCTGATTCTCGCTGTGATGATCCGCGCACTGGTTGCAGGCCGCATGGAGAATGTCTTTACCTGCCTGCTCTCCCTGCTTTTGCTTTATCTTCCCTCCATCATCGAGCGAAAGCTTGAAATGCATCTCCCCACTGCGTTGGAAATCACGGTCATCGTATTTATCTTCGCCTCCGAGATCTTGGGAGAGATCGTGTGCTTCTATGTCACGGTTCCGTTTTGGGACAAGGCCATGCATACGGTCAGCGGCTTTATCTACGCGGCGGTCGGCTACTCGATGGCGGATATTCTCAACCGCGATAAGCGTATCAGTTTCCGCCTCTCACCCGTATTTCTCGCCGTCGTCGCTTTTTGCTTTTCCATGACCATCGGCGCGCTGTGGGAGATTTTTGAGTTCTCGGTCGATAACCTTTTCATGAAGGATATGCAAAAGGATACCGTGATCTCCCGCATCACCTCCGTCACGCTCGACGCCACGCGGAGCAATATTCCGATCACAATCTCGGGCATTACGGATGCCGCCGTCAACGGTGAGAGCCTCGGCTTGGGCGGCTACCTCGATATCGGGCTGTACGACACGATGCAGGATCTAATTGTCAATATGATTGGCGCACTGGTGTTCAGCGTCGGCGGTTTTTTCCAGCAAAAGAGAAAGCACCGCTCCAAAATGGCGGAATATTTCGCGCCTGTAGCAGACGCAAGGGATGAGGAGGCTGCGCAAAATGAGTGAAGAAGAAAAAGCAAAAATCGAAAAGGCACAGCGTGCGGATACCGACCGTATCTTTACCCTGCCGAATATGCTGAGCTTTTTCCGCCTGCTCCTGATCCCGCTGATCGTCTTTCTCTATGACCGCGGGCAGTATTGGGGCGCGTTCGGCGTTCTCGTTCTGTCGGGCGCGACCGACGTGATTGACGGCTGGATCGCCCGCACCTTCCACCTCGTCTCGGATTTCGGCAAGGCGATTGACCCGATTGCAGACAAACTGACGCAGATTGCCGTCCTGTTGTGCCTGATGCCGATGAAATACTGGTGGGTCGTCGGTATTTTGGTGTTCAAGGAGATCAGCATCGGCATTCTTACACTCTTGGCGCTGCACCGCACGCATAAGGTCTACAGCGCAGGGTGGTACGGCAAGCTCTGCACCGTCGTGATCTATCTCTCGATGGTAACATTGATCCTTTGGGAAGTCGTGATCGGCTCTCCCGTCCCGTCGTGGTTCGTATTGATCGACGCGATCGTGATCTCAGCACTCGTTCTGCTGTCGTTCGTGAAGTACTTTCTCTATTTCACAAGGATCCTGCGTGACGCCCGCGCAAAGGAGACGCGGGAGAACTCATGAGGCGGCGGTTTTTGGCGTTCTGGGTGGAACGCCGCGAGAGAATCGGCAATCGCCTGCGCTACGGCTCGCAGAAACGCTATGTCCGCTGCCCCGCCTGTCGGACGGTGCAGTCGATTCCCGTCGGGCATGGGCAGACCAAGGTCGTCTGCCGCCGCTGCGGGGAGATCTTTTTAAGAAGAATGTAGAATAAAACGGGACGGCAAAACGCCGTCCCGCTTTGTATTATTCGATCTTTGTAAAACGGCGATAAGTCTTGCCGTCGCGCTCGACAATCTCGTTCCACATAGATGCCGGGCGCACCCAAATGCCTCGCTCGCCGTAAAGCGCGCGGTAGACGACCATCTCCTCCAGCGTCTCCGAGTGCTGCGCGATATACAGCACCTCGTACTCGTTTCCCTTAAAATGGCGGTATTTTCCCGGTGTGATCTCCATATTGCATCCCTCCTGTCCGTATGATAGCAGTCCGTCAGCACCTATGCAAGTTTTTTCTTTTCTTTCACGGGAAATTATGGTATACTATTCCCCAAATTACCCAACAACAATAACGGAGGCACTATGGAAGAACTGCTGCAAATTCTCGCAACTGAGCTAAACAAACCGCTGCAAAACATCAAAAATGTCGTGACGCTGCTCGACGAGGGAAACACCATTCCTTTTATTGCCCGCTACCGTAAGGAGCTGCACGGCGGGATGGACGACACCACCTTGCGCACATTGGCAGACCGCCTGCAATACCTGCGCAATCTTGCGCAGCGCCGCGAGGAGATCCGCAAATCTATCGCCGCGCAGGACAAGCTGACGGACGGGCTGTCCGCTGCCATCGACAGCGCCGCGACCCTTTCGGAGTTGGAGGATCTCTACCGCCCATATAAGCCCAAGCGCCGCACCCGTGCGACCGTGGCAAAGGAAAAGGGCTTGGAGCCGCTGGCACTGAAGCTGTTTGCGCAGGAGCGCGATCTGCCCGCGCCGGAGACACTGGCGAAAGATTATGTAAACTTCGACCTCGGCGTGAATACCGTGGAGGAAGCGCTCACAGGCGCGTCAGACATCGTGGCGGAGATGATCTCGGACGATGCCGCGATCCGAAAGGCGCTGCGCGCGCTCATGCAGCGCATGGCTGTCATGTGCACGACCGCTGCCAAGGGCAAGGAGGAGGAGACTTCCGTCTATCAGCTCTATTATGATTTTACACAGCCGCTGTCCAAATTGCAGGGACATCAGATTTTGGCAATTAACCGCGGTGAACGCGAGGGCTTCTTGAAGGTATCTGTTGAATTAGACCGCGATCAGGCGCTCATCTGTGTGCGACGCGCCGTTTTGATCCCGGGCAGCAGCGCGACTGCCTTTGTCCGTGCTGCCGCTGAGGATGCCTATGACCGCCTGATTGCGCCGAGCATGGAGCGCGAAACGCGCACCGTCCTGACGGATGACGCTAACGAGGGTGCAATTCACAATTTCGCCCTTAATCTTCGTCCGCTGCTGATGCAGCCGCCCGTTAAGGGGCATGTGACGATGGGACTTGACCCCGGCTACAGCCACGGCTGCAAGGTCGCCGTCGTTGATGCCACGGGTAAGGTGCTGGATACCGCCGTGGTTTATCCCACCTTTTCCAAAGCTAAGCGCGACGAGGCGATCATGAAGCTTGCCGCATTGATCCGCAAGCACCGTGTTGAGCACATCGCCATCGGCAACGGCACCGCTTCGCGCGAGACGGAGAGCACCGTCTGCGAGCTTTTGGCCAAGGTATCCGGCGTGTCCTACATGATCGTCTCTGAGGCAGGTGCGTCGGTCTATTCCGCCTCGCCGCTCGCTGCGGAGGAATTTCCGCAGTACGATGTCAATCTCCGCAGTGCCGTGTCCATTGCCCGCAGAATGCAGGACCCGCTTGCGGAGCTGGTTAAGATCGACCCTAAGGCGATCGGCGTCGGACAGTATCAGCACGATCTGCCCGAAAAGCGGCTCGACGAAGCCCTCGGCGGCGTGGTCGAGGACTGCGTTAACGCAGTCGGCGTCGATCTCAACACTGCATCGGCATCACTTTTGCGCCGTGTCTCGGGCCTGAACACGACGACGGCGAAGAACATTGTCGCCTACCGCGAGGAAAACGGCGCGTTCACCGCCCGTAAACAGGTTTTGAAGGTGCCGAAATTAGGCGCGAAGGCGTACGAGCAGGCGGCAGGCTTCCTCCGCGTGCCGGAGAGTAAGCAGATCTTGGACAATACCGGCGTCCATCCAGAGTCCTACGACGCGGCGGAGAAGCTGCTTGCGCTGTGCGGCTATACCCTTCAAGATGTCGCAGACGGCAAGCTTGCGGAGCTGCCTAAGCGTGCCGAGGCATTCGGTATGGCGCAGGCGGCAAAGGAATGCGGTGTCGGCGTGCCGACCCTACGGGATATCATCAAGGAATTATGTAAACCCGGTCGTGACCCGCGCGATGAGCTGCCCGCGCCGATCCTGCGCACGGATGTGCTGGAAATGAAGGACTTAAAGCCCGGCATGGTGCTGACCGGCACGGTGCGCAATGTCATTGATTTCGGCGTGTTCGTCGATATCGGCGTGCATCAGGATGGTTTGGTGCATATCTCCCGCGTCTGCGACCGTTATATCAAGCACCCGTCCGAGGTCGTCTCGGTCGGCGATATTGTCAAGGTCGCCGTTTTGGAGGTTGATGAAAAGCGTAAGCGCATCAGTCTCACCATGCGCGATCTGCCGACGGAATAACGGATACTGACCTCATTTTCCGCATAAAGCTGCTGCCCGCCGTTCTCGGCGGGCAGCAGCTTCCTTAGGTTGCGAAATCATAAGGCGTGGTCTGATAGACGAAGTAGTTCAGCCAGTTAGAGAAGAGGAGGTTTGCGTGACCGCGCCATGTGACAAGCGGCGGTTGTGTGTCGTCGTCGTTCGGGAAATAGTTCTTCGGCACGGCGATGGGCAGACCGAGCGCCTTGTCCCGTTCATATTCGCGCTTGAGTGTGTCGGGGTCGTACTCGGAATGCCCCGTCAGAAACACCTGCCGCCCGCCTGCGGTAAAGACTGCGTAAATGCCTGCCTCGTCCGAGCTTGCGGCGATCTTCAGCTCCGGCACGCGCTCGATGTCCTCGCGGAGAATCGTGGTATGCCGCGAGTGCGGCGCCATGAACACATCGTCAAAGCCGCGCAGCAGGATGGCGTGCTTGTATTCCACGCGGTGCGGGAAGACACCGAACAGCTTTTGAGGCAGGGGATATTTGGGAATTCCATAGTGGTAGTACAGGCCTGCCTGCGCGCCCCAGCAGATATGCAGGGTGCTGTGGACATTGGTTTTGCTCCACTCCATGATCTGACACAGTTCGTCCCAGTACTCGACCTCCTCAAAGGGCATCAGCTCGACGGGCGCGCCCGTGATTACCATGCCGTCATAGCGGCGATCCTTGATCTCGTCGAAGGTCTTATAAAAGGTAAACAGATGCTCCGCCGAGACATGCTTTGCGATATGTGATTTTGTGTGCATGAATTCCAAATGGACTTGCAGCGGGGTGTTTCCCAAAAGCCGCGCGAATTGCGTCTCGGTGTCGATCTTCGTTGGCATAAGGTTGAGAATCAGAATCTCCAATGGACGGATGTCCTGCGTGACGGCGCGGGTTTCCGTCATGACGAAGATGTTTTCACTCTGCAGGGTTGCGGTTGCGGGCAGATCGTTGGGTATTTTGATGGGCATTTTGAAATGCTCCTTTGCGTTATTTTATACGGCTTCGAGCGCCTGCGCGATGTCGGCGATCAGGTCATCGGCGTTCTCCAAGCCGCAGCTCAGGCGCACCAAATCGGGGGATACGCCTGCGGCGGCAAGCTCCTGATCGTTCATTTGACGGTGCGTCGTGCCCGCAGGATGCAGGCAGCAGGTGCGTGCGTCGGCAACGTGCGTCTCAATGGCGGCAAGCTGCAAATGCTCCATGAAGCGCGCGGCTGCCTCACGTCCGCCCTTTACGCCGAAGGAGATCACGCCGCAGGAGCCGTTGGGCATATATTTTTTCGCGCGCTCGTAGTATTTGTCGCCGGGCAGACCGCAATAGCTGACCCACGAAATTTTTTCATGCCCTTGCAGGTATTCTGCGACCTTCTGCGCGGTTTGGCAGTGCTGGCGCATCCGCACGGGCAGGCTCTCCAAGCCGAGGTTGGTCAAAAACGCGTTCTGCGGGGACTGCACGGAACCGAAGTCGCGCATGAGCTGGGCGGTCGCCTTGGTGATGAACGCGCCCTCCTTGCCGAAGCGCTCGACATAGACGACGCCGTGGTAGCTGTCGTCCGGCGTGCACAGACCGGGGAACTTGTCAGGATACTGCGCCCAGTCGAATTTGCCGCCGTCTACGATGCACCCACCGAGAGCTGCGGCGTGACCGTCGATGTATTTTGTGGTCGAATGGGTCACGATGTCCGCGCCCCATTCAAGCGGGCGGCAGTTGACGGGCGTGGCGAAGGTGTTGTCCACGATCAGCGGGACGCCGTGCGCGTGCGCGGCTTTGGCGAATTTTTCAATATCCAAAACGGTCAGTGCGGGATTGGCAATCGTCTCGCCGAAAACTGCTTTGGTGTTCGGGCGGAAGGCGGCGTTCAGCTCCTCTTCGGAGCAGTCGGGATCGACAAAGGTGAACTCCACGCCCATGCGTTTCATCGTGACGGCAAACAGGTTATAGCTGCCGCCGTAGATGGCGGAGGAGCTGACAACATGGTCGCCGTTACCCGCGATATTAAAGACGGCGAAGAAGGTCGCCGCCTGACCGGAGCCTGTGAGCATTGCCGCTGTACCGCCCTCCAAGGCGGCAATTTTCGCGGCGACTGCATCGCAGGTCGGATTGCTCAGGCGGGAGTAAAAATAGCCGTCGGACTCCAAATCAAAGAGTTTTGCCATTTCGCTTGCGCTCTCATAGCGGAAGGTCGTGCTCTGAATGATCGGAATTTGACGCGGCTCGCCGTTTTTCGGCTGATAGCCGGCTTGAATACACAGTGTTTCGGGATGGAGAGTTTTGTTCATAATCACACCTCAAACGGTAAGAATATATAATATTAGAGAAGCTCTGAATAAATCGCTGAGCGTCGCCGCTGATTTGTTCAGAGGTTCCTTGGCAGAGGAATACAAAAAGGGACAGCCGCAACAGCGACTGCCCCTTGATGATGTGGAAGCATCAAGGGGCGCAAAACGGCATAGAGACGGCGCAGCGGCTCAAAATCGCCGTATGCGTCATGCCGATCACGCTCCTTTCGCAAATATGTAGTTATTATAGTGGCAATTAAGCGGAAAGTCAACCATGCGCGGCGCAAACTGTGTCGGTTTTATGAATTTTTCAAAATTGCCGCACCTTGACTTGCATTTTTGGGGAAGAAGCGGTATTATAAGGATAATCGGGAGAATTTGGATTTTCCGTTCGGAGGGCGAGAAACGATGCCGAAAAAGGTATTCCGTGTGATGTACGCACTCAACTATATCACGCAGGCGGCGTTCTGCCTGATCTGTCCGGCGGGGCTGCTGATCCTCGGCGGCTGGTTCCTGACGAACCGCTGCGGCGTGGGGAAATGGGCGATGATCGTTGCGATTGTGCTCGGCGTCCTCTTCGGGCTTTACAGTATGTTCAGTTTCATCTTAAAGACGATGGACCATATCGACCCGACGCAGGAAAAAGGAGGCGGAAAGCGTGACCGAACCGAATAAGACCGCGCAGACCTTCCGTGATATCCTGCCGGTCATGCTCGGAGAACTGCTGCTGACGGGCATCATGCTTGCCGTTTACGCCCTGATCGGGAGGTTTTCTGTTAAGGTGCTTTGTGGCGCGCTGCTCGGCGCAGGCGCAGTGCTGCTCAATTTTACCGTAATGATCTTCGCGCTGCTGAAGGCGGAAAAACGCGGCAACCCCGAAAAGGGTCAGCTCTATGTCAGAGCGACCTACGCACTGCGGATGCTCTTCTTGGCGGCCGCCCTGATCCTCGCGCTGAAGACCAAGGTGTTTGACCCGCTGGCAACGGCGCTGCCGCTGTGCTTCCAGCCCGCTGCCGTGTGGCTGTTTGAGCTTTTTCGTAAGAAAGGAGAGAAGACACAATGATTGAAGTGACCGGTCCGAAAATTCTGTTTTCCTTCTCGTTTTTCGGGCTGTTCGATGTGACGATTACGGAGACGGTACTCTCCTCCTTCCTCGTGATGCTGACACTCGTGATCCTGAGCATTTGGCTCGGCAGAAATCTGAAAAAACGTCCGAGCGGAAAACAGGTGCTGACGGAGAAGGTCGTCGGGATGCTCTATAACATGGTGCGTGACACAATGGGCGAGCACAATCTCAGATTTGCGCCCTACATCGGTGCGCTGTTCTGCTCGTCCCTGCTCGGCACGCTGATCAGTATGCTTGGCTTCTTCCGCAGTGCGACGGCGGACATCAGCACGACGATTACATGGGCGCTCGTTACCTCGGTGCTTGTGTGGTACTATAACATCAAGAACAACGGCTTCTTCGGATGGCTCAAGGGTTTTACAGAGCCGATTGTCGTCATGACGCCAATGAATATTGTCAGCGAGATTGCCCAACCGATTTCAATGGCGTTCCGTCACTTCGGCAATGTCGCGGGCGGCAGCGTTTTGACGATGCTGATTTATAACGCCCTCGCTGCCGCAAGCGCGGTCATCCTCGGCTGGATTCCCAACGCATTTATCAGCTCGATTCCTATTTTACAGGTGGGCATCCCTGCTGTTCTCTCGCTCTATTTCGACCTGTTCTCCGGCTTTATTCAGGCGCTGGTGTTCTCCATGCTTACCATGGTCTATGTAGGCGCCGCCTGCCCACCCCCTGCGGAGAAGGAAGCGAAGTAGTTTTGCTGGAAGTATGTCATTGCGAAGCCGGTGCGCACACCGGCTGTGGCAATCTATAGGTAGGTCTTGCAAGCAGTTGGTAGTTCCTGCGTGAGATTGCCGCGTCGCCTGCGCAGCCGTTCGCGACGAAGGAGCGTTACGGATGCGGCGTACCCCTTGCGGGTGTGCGCTCCTCGCAATGACAGGGAAAGTTCCTGCACACTGTGGGGACATGCCCCGCCCTACAGAGTAGTTTAATAAGTAATCCATTTGCAAAAGCAATCAAATATAGGAGGTTTCTGTTATGGAAATTGGAAATGCAATCATTGAAGCGGCAAAGGTTCTCGGCGCGGGCCTGTGTATGGGCATCGGCGCAATCGGTCCTGCTGTCGGCGAAGGCAACGCTGTCGGCAAGGCGCTCGAGGGCATGGCACGTCAGCCTGAGGTCGCGGGCAACCTGCGTACCAACATGATCCTCGGCTGCGCGATCACCGAGACGACCGGCATCTACTCGCTGGTTATCGCGCTGCTCATTCTCTTTATGTAATACCGCGCAACATCCTGTACGAAAGGGGAGATGAGGTTTGCTCTTTTTGGCAAGTGAACCCTTTATCAGCCTCAATATTTGGACATCCATTTTCACACTGTGCAATCTTCTGATCGTCTTTTTCGTGATGAAGAAGTTTTTGTTCAAGCCCGTGAAGAAAATGATCGACGACCGTCAAAAGGAGATCGACGATCAGTATGCCGACGCGGAAAAGTCCAAGACGGACGCCGCAGAGCTGAAATCGCAGTATGAGACGCGTCTTGCCGAGGCAAACGCCGAAAAAGAGGCGATCCTGAAGGAGGCGTACCGCAAGGCACAGCTCCGCGACGAGGAGATGCTTCGCGAGGCGCAGGACAAGGCGGCGGCGACGCTCCGCAGAGCCGACGAGCAGATTGCGTTGGAGAAAAAGCGCGCGATGAACGAGATCAAGGACGAGGTTTCCGTCATGGCGGTGGACATCGCCTCAGCGGTGCTTGCCCGCGATATCAAGGCGAGCGAGCATTCCGACCTGATCGACTCCTTTATAGACAATTTAGGTGACGACCATGATTGACGCCGCTGCTTACGGAAAGGCACTTTTTGAGCTTTCGCAGGAGGCGGGCGAGGACAAGCGTGTGCAGGGCGAGCTGGAGCTTGTCCGCAGGGCGCTGCGCGAGCAGCCGCAGTATATGACGCTGCTCGACACACCCGCCGTACAGACCGAGGAAAAGCTCGGGCTTTTGAAGCAGGCATTCGGCGGCGTGCAGCCGCTGCTGCTGAATTTCTTATGCCTTTTGTGCGAAAAACGCGCGTATTCTCAGTTTTCTGCCTGTGCGGAAGCGTTTGACGCCTGCTACGACGAGGCACACAATTTCCTGCGCGCAACGGCGATCACCGCCGTGCCGATGCAGGAACGCCAAAAGACCGCGCTGCGCGAGAAATTGGCGCATATCACGGGCAAGACCGTCCTGCTGACGAACCGCACAGACCCCGCTTTGGTCGGCGGCATCACGCTGCGCTATGGCGGCGTTCAGTTAGACGACAGCATCCGCGCAAGACTGGACAAGCTGCGACGCAGCCTGTCCGAAACGATAGTATAAGGTTGGTGAAACCGTGAACCTGAAAATCGAAGATATCAGTAAGATCATCAAGGATCAAATCAAAAATTACGCCTCCAAGACGCAGCAGGACGAGATCGGCTATGTCATTCAGGTCGGTGACGGCATTGCGAAGGTACATGGGCTGGAAAAGTGCAAGGCAAATGAGCTTTTGCGCTTTGAAAACGACTCGTACGGCATGGCACTGAACCTCGAGGAGACTTGCGTCAGTGTCGTCATGCTCGGCACGGATGTCGGCATCAGCGAGGGCAGCTTAGTCAAGCGCACGGGACAGGTCGTCTCCGTTCCCGTCGGCGAGGCGCTCATCGGCAGAGTCGTCGATGCCCTCGGCCAGCCGATCGACGGCAAGGGGCCCATTGCCGCGAAGGAAATGCGTCCCATTGAGCGCAACGCCCCCGGCATCATCGAGCGTAAATCCGTCTCCGTGCCGCTGCAAACCGGCATCAAGGCGATTGACTCAATGATCCCCATTGGCAGAGGTCAGCGTGAGCTGATCATCGGCGACCGTCAGACAGGCAAGACCGTCATTGCAACCGATACCATCATCAACCAAAAGGGCAAGGGTGTCACCTGCATCTATGTCGCCATCGGGCAGAAGCGCTCGACGGTCGCGCAGTTGGTGGATACCTTGGAGAAAAACGGCGCGATGGACTATACCATCGTCGTCTCCGCGACGGCGTCCGAGCTTGCGCCGCTGCAATATATCGCGCCCTATTCCGGCTGTACAATGGGCGAGTATTTTATGGATCAGGGCAAGGACGCGCTGATTATCTATGACGACCTTTCCAAGCACGCGGTCGCTTACCGTGCACTGTCCCTGCTGATCCGCCGCCCGCCCGGACGAGAGGCGTATCCCGGCGACGTGTTCTATCTCCATTCGAGACTGCTGGAGCGTGCTGCGCGTGTTGCGCCGGAGTATGGCGGCGGCTCGCTGACCGCGCTGCCCATCATCGAAACGCAGGCCGGCGACGTCTCGGCGTATATCCCGACCAACGTTATTTCCATTACGGACGGTCAGATTTATTTGGAATCCGAGCTGTTCCACGCGGGCGTCCGTCCTGCCATCAACCCCGGCATTTCCGTCTCCCGTGTCGGCGGCAGCGCGCAGATCAAGGCGATGAAAAAGGTTGCGGGCTCCTTGAAGCTGATGTACTCGCAGTACCGCGAGCTGCAATCCTTTGCCCAGTTCGGTTCCGACCTTGACGCTGATACGAAGGCACGTTTGGAGCAGGGCGCGCGCGTCGTAGAGATTTTGAAGCAGGATCGCAATTCGCCTGTGGATGTTGCTCTGCAGGTCTGCATTATCTATGCGGTCACGAAGGATATGCTTTCCGAAGTCCCTGTCGAGCGCATCCATGACTTTGAGACGGCGCTGTTTGACTATCTCACCGTGCAGCGTCCCGCAATCTTGGAGAGTATCCGCGAGACAAAGGAACTGACAAAGGACAACGAGGCAGCGCTGCGCGAAGCGATTGAGACTTGTAAGGCGCAGTTTATCACAAAGGAGTAAGCTATGTCCGGAGCGTCGATGAAACAAATCAAGACGCGCATCAAAAGCGTCGAAAGCACCCGCCAAATCACCAAGGCGATGGAGCTTGTGGCAACGTCGAAGCTGCGCAGGGCAAAGCAGCGGGTCGAAAATGCCCGCCCCTATCATGAGGTTCTGTTAGGAGCTATCTCCGGCCTGCAGGCGGGTGCGGCGGAAAGCCCGACCGTCTTTGCGCAGGAGCGCGAGGTAAAAAAGACCTGCTATGTCGTCATTGCGGGCGACCGCGGGCTGGCAGGCGGATATAACGCCAACCTTTTCCGCATGGTCAAGCGCATGACGGACGGCACGGACTTCTGCGTTCTGCCCGTCGGCAAAAAATCGCTCGAGCATTTCGGGCGCCTCGGCTGCGAGCTTGTCAGCACCTATTTCGGCGTGACGGGCACGGTCGGCATCGGCGACTGCGCGCAGATGGCAAAGCTTTTATGCGACGGCTTTGCGGCGGAGAAATATGACCGCGTGATCGTGGCGTATACGAGGTTCCAGTCCATGCTCTCACAGGTGCCTGTTTGCGAGCCGCTTTTGCCCATCACCCTGCGCGAGAATGAGACGCGCTATTCCGGCGCGCTTGTTGAGGGCGAGGCAGAGGAGTTGATCTCCAGAATTGTGCCGCAGTATGTCTCGGGCATTTTGTATTCTACGCTCTGCGAGGCTGCCGCTTCGGAGCACGGCGCGCGCCGCACCGCGATGAACGCGGCGAACAAAAACGCGGGCGAGATTATCGACAACTTGGTCTTGCACTATAACCGCGCGCGTCAGGCGGTCATTACGCAGGAAATCACGGAAATCGTTTCCGGCGCGGAAGCGCTGTAAGCTATAAAAGGAGAAATCCGTATGCAAGAAAAAAACATCGGCAGAGTTGTGCAGGTTATCGGACCTGTTTTGGACATTCGCTTCCCGAACGGTCATCTGCCCAATCTGCTCAATGCCATTGAAATCGAACGCGAAGACGGTAAGCTCGTCTGCGAGGTCGCGCAGCAGCTCGGCGACGATGTAGTGCGCTGCATCGCCATGAGCTCCACCGACGGCATGGTGCGCGGCATGGAGGCTGTCGATACCGGTACGGGCATCAAGGTTCCCGTCGGCAAGGAGACCCTCGGCAGAGTGTTTAACCTCCTCGGCAAAGCTATCGACAACAAGCCGCAGCCCGTCACCTGCGAAAAATGGAGCATCCACCGTGATCCGCCCGCCTATGACGAGCAGGAGAGCACCACGGAGATGCTTGAAACGGGCATCAAGGTCGTCGATCTGATCGCGCCCTATGCCAAGGGCGGCAAGATCGGTCTGTTCGGCGGCGCGGGCGTCGGTAAGACCGTCCTCATTATGGAACTGATTAACAACGTTGCCAAGCAGCATGGCGGTATCTCCGTGTTCGCGGGTGTCGGCGAGCGTACCCGTGAGGGCAACGACCTGTATAACGAAATGCAGGAGTCCGGCGTTATCAACAAGACCGCCTTGGTCTACGGTCAGATGAACGAACCGCCCGGAGCGAGAATGCGCGTGGCGCTGTCCGGTCTGACCATGGCGGAGTATTTCCGCGACCGCGAGGGACAGGATGTGCTGCTGTTTATCGACAATATCTTCCGTTTCACGCAGGCAGGCTCGGAGGTTTCCGCTCTGCTCGGCAGAATGCCGTCCGCCGTCGGCTACCAACCCACGCTGGCAACCGAAATGGGCGCTTTGCAGGAGCGTATCACCTCCACGAAGAAAGGCTCAATCACCTCGGTGCAGGCGGTCTATGTCCCTGCGGACGACCTGACCGACCCCGCGCCCGCGACGACCTTTGCCCACCTCGACGCGACTACGGTTCTTGACCGCGGCATTGCGTCCTTGGGCATTTATCCCGCCGTCGATCCGCTCGAGTCCACCTCCCGTATCCTCACGCCGGATATCGTAGGCGTAGAGCATTACGAGGTAGCCCGTGAGACGCAGCGTATTTTGCAGCGCTATAAGGAACTGCAGGACATTATCGCCATCATGGGCATGGATGAGCTGTCTGAGGAGGATAAGCTGACCGTCTCCCGCGCGAGAAAGATTCAGCGCTTCCTGTCGCAGCCGTTCTCGGTCGCGGAGCAGTTTACAGGCTATGAGGGCAAGTATGTGCCCATCAAGGAGACAATCCGCGGCTTTAAGGAGATTTTGGAGGGCAAGCATGACGATCTGCCCGAGTCCGCCTTCCTCTTTGTCGGCACAATCGACGAGGCGGTCGAGAAGGCAAGAAAGGGTGCTGCGCAATGAGCGGCTTCCGTCTCCAAATCGTCACGCCCGACGGCAGCGTCTATGACGGACAGGCGGAGGCGCTCCGTTTGCGTACAAGCGAGGGCTATGTCAGTATCCGTGCAGGACATGCGGACTATATTGCCGCGCTCGATATCGGTATGGTTTCCGTCACTAAGAACGGCACGACAAGAGATGCCGCCTGTGGCGGCGGCTTCGTCAGCGTGGAGAAAGGCGAGGTGCGCCTTGTCGCGACGACTTTCGAGTATGCGGACGATATTGATGTCGAACGCGCCGAGTCTGCCAAAAAGCGCGCTGAGGAGCGTCTTGCACAGGCGCGGGAGGAGCGCGATATTGCCATCGCGAAGGCAAAGCTTTCCCGTGCGCTGAACCGCATCGACGTCGCAGAAAAAAGCGGCTGATCCTGGTTTTCCAAATGAATTTGAAATCGTGCGCCCTGCTTTGTGGCGCACGATTTGCTCTTTCGCGCTTCTTTTTCCTTTACTTTTACCGCTAAATGTGATATTTTATCAGTAATAATGCCAAGGGAGCCTCACAAAATGAAGCTGATAAAACGCCTGTTTTATATTTTCCCCTGCAAGCAGCGCTGGCAGTTTGCAGGGCTGTTCCTTTTGCAGTTGATTGAGACGCTGCTGGACTTTTTCGGCGTTTCTTTGATCCTGCCCTTTGTCAATGTCCTTGTCAATGCGGATGCCCTGCGCGGAGCAGGGTGGTATGGTATGGTTTCGCGCCTGATCGGTGCGGACGACACCGCTTCAATCCTGCTGTTTATCACGCTTTTGATGATTGCGGTCTATATCGTCAAGAATATTTTCATCCTGTTCCTCCTGAATCTGCGCGTGCGCTTTATCGGAACGAACAAGGTCAAGATGGGAGCAAAGATGATCGACTGCTATATGCATAAGCCGTATACCTTTCATCTGCAACGCAATACGGCGGAGATTATTCGCAACATCAACGGCGACGTCGGCGGTGCTTTCAGCGTGATTAGCAATATTTTTTCGCTGATCTCGGATATCCTGATTGTGATTGCACTGGTGGTTTACCTCTTCGCGGTTGAATTTGCGATGACGTTGGGCGTGATGCTGGCACTGGCGGCCTGCTCGGCGGTCTATTTCCTCTTTGTGCGCAAGAAAATCCGCACAGTCGGACAGGAGAACCGAAAAGTCACGGCGCGGATGTATAAGGCAATCCAACAGGCGATGGGCGGCATAAAAGAGGTCAAGGTTATGGGACGCGAGAAATATTTCGCGGAGGTGTATAACGAGGCGGGCATTGAATCCGTGCGCCTCAGCAAACGCTATTCCGTTATCTCTGCGATCCCCGGGCGTTTGATCGAGACACTGTGTATGTGTACGATTCTCGGCATTTTGGCGCTCAAGATCGCAACGGGGCAGGAGCTGTCAAGCGTCGTGCCGAGCCTTTCCGCATTTGCGGTAGCGGCGATCCGTCTGCTGCCACGCGCGAACAGCATCAATAGCTGTATCAACTCCATTACATACAATATGCCGTCGCTGGAGGCACTGTATGACGATCTGACGGAGTCTGACCGCGAGGAAGCAGAGCGTCTGCGCGAGGCGGAGGAGAAAAAACAGCAGAAGAAGACCGTTTCCATAGGCGCAGAGCAGGATATTTTTGTACGCGGCGTGACATATACCTATCCGAATAAGACGGAGCCTGTGCTGAAGAATGTCAGTCTGCGCGTTGAGCATGGCAGTTCTGTCGGCATTGTCGGCGTGACAGGTGCGGGCAAGACGACATTGGTCGATCTGATTCTCGGACTGCTCAAGCCTGACAGCGGTACGATCTGTTACGGCACGCTCGATATACACGAGGACTATGCACAGTGGCAGAAGCATATCGGTTACATTCCGCAGGCAATCTATTTGGTCGATGATACGATCCGCAGTAATGTTGCCCTTGGTGTCAACGCGGAGCAGATTGACGATGCGGCGGTGTGGCGCGCTTTGGAAAACGCACAGCTTGCCGATTTTGTCCGCACGTTGGAGGATGGCTTGGATACCGTCATCGGCGAGCGCGGCATCCGTATTTCGGGCGGCCAGCGGCAGCGCATCGGCATTGCCCGCGCGCTGTATTACGATCCGGAGATCCTGTTCTTTGACGAGGCGACCTCCTCGCTTGATAACGAGACGGAGGCTGCGGTCATGGAGTCTGTCAACGCGCTGGGCAGTCAGAAGACGATGATTATTGTCGCGCACCGCCTGACGACTCTGCGCGGCTGCGATAAGATTTACCGCGTCGATGAGGCGGGGGTCGAGGAAACGAGGCTGGAAATCTGATGGAGGAATTTGTCAGCGGCTATTGCCGCGTGCTGGACGCGGCGCGAACGGTGCTGGTCGATTTGGAGGAGGGCTTTGCTGACTGCTGCTATCCCGACTGCGCCTACACAGGCGAATGCCCTATCGCTGCGAAGCTCGCCGCTCTGCTTGCGGAGCATGAATAAAAAGCACTCATGCGGTCAGCGACCGCATGAGTTTTTTTACGAATTCAGTTGTCGGCGGGAGAAAAATGTGGTATGATACCGATAATCATACAACGGAGGCGATACCATGCGAATTTTGGAAGGACTGCGCCCGCAGGAGGCGCTATACTATTTTGAAGAGCTTTGCGCCATTCCGCACGGCTCGCGCGACACGAAGCGCATCTCGGACTACTGCGTCCGCTTTGCGCAGACGCACGGGCTGCGCTATGTGCAGGACGAATGGAACAATGTGGTGATCTACAAACCTGCGTCAAAGGGCTATGAGGAGCATCCGACTGTTATTTTGCAGGGGCATTTGGACATGGTCTGCGAAAAGGACGCGGACTGCGACATTGACTTTTCTAAAGACGGCTTGCGCTTGGCGCACGACGGGAAGTATATTTTTGCGGAGGGGACGACCCTCGGCGGCGACGACGGCATTGCGGTCGCTTACGCTTTGGCGATTTTGGCATCCGATACGCTCAAGCATCCGCCGATCGAGGCGGTGTTTACCGTCGATGAGGAGATCGGCATGCTCGGTGCGGACGCGATGGATATGTCTGTGCTGCAAGGACGCGTTCTGCTCAACTGTGACTCTGAGGACGAGGGCATTCTGACCGTGAGCTGTGCGGGCGGCGCGACGAGCTGCCTGAAACGTCCGATCATTCGCGAGGCAGCGCAGGGCGAAGTCTGGCGCATGGCGGTGCGTGGCTTGACCGGCGGGCACAGCGGCGTGGAGATCAACAAGGGCAGAGCCAACGCGAATAAGGTGCTGGCACAGATTCTCGAAAAACTGTCCGTGCGCCTGCTCTCGATCGACGGCGGCAGCAAGGACAACGCCATTCCGCGCGCAAGCGAGGCACTGGTGATTGCGGAGCAGCCCGAAGCGGCGTTTGCGGCGGCTGCGGCGGAGGTGAAGAAGAAGCTCCCCGCAACCGAGACTGCGGTCGAGTTTGTCTGCGAAAAAGCGGAAAGCGGGATGCTCCCCATGACGGAGGAATCCTCTACGGCGGTGATCGGGCTTTTGAATGCCTTGCCCAACGGCGTGCAGGCGATGAGTAAGGACATCAAGGGGTTGGTGCAGACCTCATTGAATCTCGGCATTCTCAAGACTGCGGCGGATGAGGTGCAGATGACCTTTTCCGTGCGCAGCTCGGTCAACGCGGAAAAGGCGGCGCTGATCGCCTCCCTACGGGAGATCGGCAGCAGCTTCGGCGCGGTATATTCGCAGTCGGGTGAGTATCCCGCGTGGGAATATCAGAAAGAGTCCCGTCTGCGCGAGACGATGGTCGATACCTTCCGTGCGCTTTACGGCAAGGAGCCGGTTGTCGAAGCCATCCATGCGGGGTTGGAATGCGGCATCTTCTCCGACCGATTAAAGGGACTGGACGCCGTTTCCTTCGGTCCACAGATGCATGACATCCACACGAGCCGCGAGAGGCTGGACATCGGTTCGGTCGAGCGGACATGGGATTATCTCGTCGCGGTATTGGAGCGCCTGTGATGAGGGTTTTTGACGCACATTGCCATATTTATCCCGCGAAGATCGCACAGAAGGCGGCTGCCGCGACGGCGGCCTTCTATGACAATCTTGGCAAGACCTACGACGGCACGGTGCAGACGCTGTTTGCCGAGGGCGAGGGGATCGAACGCTTCCTTGTGCAGTCGGTGGCGACGAAGCCCGAGCAGGTGCGGCATATTAACGAGTTTATCGCCGCCGAGGCGGCGCAGTTTCCTAAACGCCTTTACGGCTTTGGTGCGCTGCATCCGGAGAGCGAGACGCTGACAGAGGATATTGCGCATCTGCGGGAACTGGGACTGCACGGCGTCAAGCTGCACCCTGATATTCAGAGATTTCGTTTGGACAGCAAGGCCTGCTTTGCGCTTTGCGAGCAGTGCGAGGGTGTGCTGCCGCTGCTGCTGCACACGGGCGACCGGCGCTACAGCTTCTCGAATCCCGAACAGCTTTTGCCGCTTCTGCGGCGCTTTCCGAAGCTCACGGTCATTGCCGCGCATTTCGGCGGCTACTCGGTCTGGGACGAGGCGGCAAGGCAGCTTGCGGGACGCTTTGAGAATCTTTGGGTCGATTGCTCGTCGTCTTTCTTTGCGATGGACGATGGGCACGCAAAGGAATTGATTGCTGCCTACGGTGCGGAGCGCGTGTTATTCGGTACAGATTATCCGATGTGGAATCCCGCGCAGGAGCTAAAGCGATTTCTCGATCTGCATCTGCCGCAGCGGGACGAGGAGAATATACTATATGATAATGCGGCGCGGCTGTTTGGCTTCGACGCGGAGGAGAATGCGAAATGCTGAGATTCGGAACGGTCGGGACAAGTGCCATCATGCGCCTGATGCAGCAGGCAATGGCGCAGGTGGACGGCGTGGAATGCGCTGCGGTCTTTTCCCGCGACGCGGCGCGCGGCAGAGAATTTGCAGATTCCGTCGGCGTGGCGGCGGTCTATACGGACTATGATGCGCTGCTGGCGCGGGAGGATATTGACGCGCTCTACATCGCCTCGCCTAACCGCTTCCATGCGGAGCAGGCGTGCCGCGCGATGCGGGCGGGAAAGCACATCATCGTGGAAAAGCCCGCTGCGGTCACGGGCGCGGGAGTGCAGCAGATGATCGACACCGCGCGGGAGAACGGCGTGTTCTTCTTTGAGGCGATCACGACACTGTTTATGCCGAAGTATTTGCAATGCCGCGCACTTTTGCCGCAGCTCGGAAAAATCCAAAGCGCAGAGCTATGCTATGCACAATATTCGTCAAAGTATGACGCCTATCTGCGCGGGGAGAATCCGAACATTTTCAATCCCTCGATGCAGGCGGGTGCACTGAACGACATGGGCGTTTACTGCGTCCATATGGCGGTTGATATGTTCGGCATGCCGGAGTGTGTGCGGTATGCGCCGGAGCTGGGCGAGAACGGTATCGATCTTGCGGGGAAGCTGACGTTGCGCTATTCTGACCTGACAGTGCGCATCGTCACGGCAAAGAACGCGAATCTCGGCAGCGGCTGCCGTGTGGAAGGGGAGCGCGGGTTCTTTGCGGAGAACGGCCCAATCAATGATTTCGGCTCGTGCAGCGCGGCTTTGGACGGCGCGGAGGTCAAACTCGACGCGCCCCATGCGGAAAATCGGATGGTTTATGAGCTTGCCCGCTTTCGGGACGCGATCGAGGCGCGGGATGCGGATTTCTTTGAACGCATGGCGCGGCAGAGCCTCGCGGTCGCGGAGATTTTGGAACGGGCGCATGGCTCGGTGAACTGAAAACAGGGACAGACACACCGCAGAAGGGAGCTTCCGTTCTGCGGTGTGTTTTTACGGGCGGCTTTTTTGGGAGTGCCTGCACGAGATTGCCGCAACCAGTGTGCGCACTGGTTTCGCAATGACATGGGAGGTGTTGTGCGCGATTGTGTGGGAAATTGTGTTCATTTGTCAATGATGTGAGACTGGAAAAACGCGAAAGAGTTGCGAGATTAGGAAGGCGGTTTTGCTGACGGAGGGAGGGCGTAGCCCGAGTGGA
>SFIL01000055.1 GCA_004556205.1 Clostridiales bacterium
AGATTATACTTCTTACAAATGAGCGAAGATAGTCTCCGGCGGACAGACCGGCGTTGACAGGGGCGCACTTGCAGCGTATCCGCCCCTTGCGGGGGTTCGCGCCCCATAGGGAAGCGAACACGCCGAGCGAAGCGAGAGCCGAGCGTCTGAAGAATCTGTTATTCCTGGACGATGCGTTCAGGCGCGAATTCAAACAGCCGGCTGCATGATGGGCAAGCGCGAAATCGATTATGGGCTGTTACACGGCAAATGGATTCTCAAGGATTTTGAAACCGGCATCTTCGAAGTCCTTGGTGTTGCGCGTGTGGAACTCGGTCACGCCCCAATGCTTGAGCGTTTCGGCAAGTCGCAGGTCGTGGATGCGCCGTCGTGCGAAACCGCGCTCGGCGGCGCGCCGCCAGACGGTGCTCATGACGGCGGAGCCGGAGGGAATGTCTACAATCGCCCACGCGGGATTGCGCCGGAAGGACGAAATAACGGCCACCGCTTCGGCGGCGCCGAGGGGGCGTTGGTGGAGGGCGGGATTGCGCAGCAGCCCATACAGCTCGACCAATACTTGTTCGGCAAGGGCAAAGTCCGGGTTGTCCGCGTGGCGGGAGATGAAACTACGCGCAGCTGCGTGGTTCGCGTCGTCGGGGTTGACGGCTGCGAAGAGGACGTTGGTGTCGCAGGAGACCATCTTCCGCCCCCTGTCAGGAGTTGCGCTCGGCGTAAAGCCGCTCGCGCCAGTCGTCGGCGGCGAAGGGGTCGGCGGTCAGCCCTGTACTGCGGCAGACCGGGGGCGTCCAGCCCCCGGGGGAGGCGACCGTCCCTTCGACCTCGTGAATGGCGATGAAGAGCTCGACGGCGTTGCGGAACACCTCCGCCATGCTGATTTCGCGCGTGTCGGCGAATCGCTTGGTGCGTCCATAGAGCGCATCGGGGAGTTGAATTTGCGTTCGTGTCATGATGGTGTAGATTATACATCGTCATCGTTTTGGCGTCAAGGTGAAGGATGCGGGAAGTAGGTTTATTGCCGCCTCCATAGTACCCGGCGTGACCTCACGCCGGGGCGGGCCCAAGCCGGGCGGCGATGCTGTCGCTTCGCTTTAGGGAACGGGGAACTGGCAACGGGGAACGGCTGCTCTTACTCCCCATCCCAAATTCTGTTAACCTAAATTCGTCAGTTGGGCTCTTTCCTGACGCGACTTTCGCCGTATGACAACGACCTCTCGACCAGCTTCCGTGTGGAAGTCGGTTTTGACCTGGTCAATCCTCTGGCGAGGTGCTATTGGATCGGAATTACCGCTCCCAATGGCTGTTCCGGCATCAGCAACTTGTGAAACGCGCACCGCAGGACGACGTACCAGCGCGTCTTCTCGTCCAAATGCTCGGCAGTTGACTTCAGCCACCGGAAGAACGCCGCGACCGTGCCGAGCGCCCGTTGGATCTGCTCGGATTCCGCATGCGTCGAGGTGAGGTGGATGATCCTCTTGCGCCCGCTTTCGACGATGCGCCCCATGATCCCCATGTAGGCGGGACGCGAGGTGATCGCCTCGCGGTGAGCGGTCGGATCCGCCAGTCGGCAGAACACGTTATGTGAATCTTTACATAAAGGTTTTAATGGAAAGACTTTGGTTATGGAAAGTTTCGTGATCTCTTGCACGCTTTGCATGGTAAATTCACATCGACACTTTTCATAACCAAAGGTCATGACGGAGGGTTTCGGATTTACGATGAACGGCATGCCGCCCGCAGTTCGCTCATCAGTAATTTGTCTTCATGCCAATTGGGGTTTGCACCCTCCGGCAGTAGATTGAGCCCGTTTTCTTCGAGAACTTTCCGTTTTTTTGAAGCGTCGGCCTTGGCGTAGATTTGCGTGGTTGCCAGCTGGGTGTGTCGCAGATGGTCTCTGATGTAGATGATGTTCACGCCGCTGTTCATGAGATGCATTGCCTTGGAATGGCGCAACATGTGTGGGTGCACCCTTTCTGGAAACTCTGGCATCTCCGCCCTGGCCAGCCGTGCGTATTTGCGAAGCACATATGCAACGCCAGCCCGAGTGAACTTTCCGTGCTGATGGTTCGTGAACAGATAGTCATCGGGTCTCTTGCGGGCTGCCTTGACATATGCTGCAATGGCGTTTGTGGTAGGGTCCAGCAGATCGACGGTCTTTGTCTTGCGACCTTTCCCGGTGACTCGGACAATCCCTGGCTTTTCGATCCTGACGTCGGCGACCCTGACATCACACAACTCCTGTACGCGCAGTGCTCCGTCGTACATCAGGCCAAGCATGGCGACGTCGCGGAGTCCGTCCAGCTCGTGAAGGTCGGGCATCGAGAGCAGCTTCGTCATCGCGGCCTGCTGTAGGTGCCCGACTTCAGCGTGGAGCGGGCAGCGGACGCGGATTTCGAGAATCTTCTGCCATTCGAGAATCCGAGCCGGATGGCGGGGAATGAGAAACCTTGCGAACGCATGCAATGCAGCTAGCCGTTGCTTTCGCGTCGCCGGAGACGAATGACACGAATCTTTCAGCCAGCTGACGAATCCGAAGACCAAGTTCTCGTCCAGATCGCAGAGCGAGAATCGGTCCTCGGCGATGCCTTTGACGTCGTTGGCGTATTTCAGCAGCATGCCGAATGTCACTTCGTAGGCCGCAATCGTGTTTGCACTGAGGTCTCTCGTCCCGGCTAGGAATTCATGGAAGAACTGATGCGTAACATATGCGAAATCATTGCTTGTCATGTTGAAACTCCCTTGGAAAGATCTTGCCGAATTCTGAGTTGAGCATTCCTCCGAGTCTGGGGGCGATGCGGATCGTGAGATGGAGATACCACTCCGTCTCACTGACGTCCTTGTGTCCGAGATATGCCGCTATTCTCGGCATGGCGGTCGCCATGTCATGTCCAGACATTGCCCATTTCATCATCGAATGGACGGCAAAGGTATGCCGGAAGTCATGTATCCTCGGGCCGAACCCTCGCCCTCGGTGAGGGATCCCCGCCTTGAACAAGATCTTCCGAAATGGTTCGTAAAGCGAATGCTGTCCGTAATGCCCCTCGCGGGGGGACGGGAACAGATACCGCTCGGGCTTGCGCAAAGAGACATACTCCCTGATCGTTCCCGCGAGTTCGTCGTGGATTGGCACATACCTGGTCTTACCGAACTTCGCGTCACGGACGGTGATGACATTTGCGGCCAAGTCGACATCGGCGACCTCAAGCGCGACGACTTCTCCCGCTCGCATCCCCGTACAGTATAGCATCCTAAATATCAGCGGGACGATGAGCCTGGACCACTTGCCGCAGTAAGGGCCGGATGCATACGATTCGGCGGATTCCATGAAGCGAAGGACCTCCCGGTACGTGAAGATATGCGGGTCGTAGCCGTGTCGCGGAAGCTTGCGGACGCAGGATCGGTCAGGGCAGTACGCCTTGTATCCCTGACGTTGCATGAACTTTCCGAGCCCTCGGATGATTGCCACTCGGTTCCGGATGGTGGCGGGAGCATCGGTAGGGCGTGGCGAAATCCAGCGTTTGACGGCATCTTCGGTCAACTCGTCGGCAAGGTCTTGGGCATACCACATCTTCGAGAACGAGCGAAGGCGCTTTGCCTCTGCGTTGCCCTTTCCCCCAAGCGAGCGCTTCTCGGCAATATACGCCTTGATGATTGGCCCCAGCGGGCAGGGGAACTCGAGGTCGTTATATTTCTTCGCGAGCATACTTCGCAACCTCCTCAATGGCCAGTGCGCAAGGCCTCATGCCCTCAATGTCGATCCTCAGGTACGGCGAAGTCGAAGAGACGTGAGTGTGTCCCATCACCTCTGCGATAAGATCCAGGGGAACGTCTTTTTCAAACAGGCGATGTGCGAGCGCATGCCGGAATGAATGCATGCCAGGCGCCACTTCCGGTCTCCCCACGAACAGTCCGCATTTCCTTCTGTATTTTGTCAGTGCCCTGACAAATGCCGTTGGCGGCATCTTCACATGGGGAACGCTTCCCGTCAGGAACACGTAAGGCTCATTGGATTTCGGCCTTCCGTGTCTGATGTAATCGATCAGAGCCCATCCGACGCCTGGCGTAATCGGTAGCGTGTTTGGCTTCCCCGTCTTGCATTGGGTAAATTCGATTTGGTTGGTGTCCCAGTTGAGGCAGTCGAGCCTGAGCCCATTGATGTCCGATGCACGAAGCCCCAGTTCGGCAACCATGACAAATGCCGCGTAATCACGTTTCCCGACGGGGTTTGCCCTGTCGATGCAACCGAGTATTTTCATGACGGAATCCCTGTCCCAACGCGCGGCTATCCGCTTGTTTCCCAAGACATGAACCTTAGGGAGCAGTCCGCTCATGTCACAGGGCAGGTGTCCGTTGAGATGCAGGTACTTCATGAAACTGCCGAGATGATATATCTTGTCATAGCAGTATCGTTGGCTGTCCCCCTGCATGGATCTCCAGTAGCGAGACAACGTTTCCTTCGACACTGTCCTGATTGTACGCTCTCCAGAGGTCCTGATGAACTGATAGAAAGCCTGCAGCCGGTGCTTCGTTATCTCAATGGTTCTCGGGGCGAGGCCACATTTCTCCTTGTGGGACAGATATCCGCTGATCAGTCCGAAATCGTCCATGGCCCATTCATTCATTGTCTGGGGAGAGGCCTTTTGCGGGATGCAGCCGCAAACTGTGAGCTGACGCAGACGTTCCATTGCGTTGACAGCAATCCCGGTACTGTATGGGAAGTCGTTTATTCGCATGCCGTAGGAGTAGGAGAAACACTCCTTGAGAAACGTCTCAGCCAGCTCCTGCGAGAATACGGCCACGTTTCTGCCGACAGCGAATTCCTGCAGCCGCGAGTATGCCTGTTTATGGGCGTTTACGATTGTCTTTGAATAGCCAAGGTCGATCAACGCATTGATCACCTCGGTGCACGATGTTTTGAGTGGTTTAGTCTGCATAGTTGTCCTTTAAGTGTATTGAACTATGCGGATTATAATATGGTTATGGAAAGCGATGTGGCACTAATATGCCAAGTGTATCTGCTCGGAGTCCGAAACTTTCCATAACCAAAGTCTTTCCATTAAACACGTTCCACCAATTGGCGACGATGGCGATCAGCCGCGCCATGGTCCTGCAGGACTTGAGCTTGTGCGTGGTGAAGCCGGACCAGCCCCACTGGTTTTTGAACTCGTCGAAGTTGTTCTCGCAGTCGCCCCGGTCGCGGTAGAGCTGCGACAGGGCCACCGCATCCATCTTCTCGTCGTTCGTGACGAGGACGCAGTAGTCCCATTCGCGGCCCTTGACGTCCTTCACGAAGTCGAACTCCGCCTGCTTCACGACCGCAGGAGCCGTCGGGACGAGAGCGGTCGACTTCTTCGGGATCTTCAGCTTCCCGCCGGGTTTCCTAGGTTCGACGGTCTCGACCTTCTTCTCGGCGGGACGCCGTATGAACAGCACACGCCGTCTCCGATGCCACCCGTCGAGCCTGATCCGCTGCTCCAGCGCCTCCCATCCAGAGCCGCAGTCCTTCCATCCCTTGCCGCCGGACAGGGTCCTGAACAGCTTCTGGATGTTCCGCGACCGCTTGATCTTGAAGAGATAGAGAATGCCCCTCGCCTCCGCCTCGCACATGGTCGCGTCGTTGCCGTAGC